>CAIPTA010000144.1 GCA_903867855.1 Oligoflexia bacterium
TCCTTATCTCAAAGATTTTTATGCCGACATGGCTCGTTGGAGTTTTCCCCTTCAGATTTTCTTTTTGAACCATCGCTTTAAGGTGCATCGCCAAGTGAGCTTGCAAAATGCGAGCGCGATTCAAGATCGTTCGATCTATGAAGATTGTCATATCTTCGCTCGCAATCTTCACGAGAGTGGCAAAATGGAAAAGCGCGATTACCTGAATTATCTTGATCTCTACCAAGAGATGGAAAAGCTTTTGCCTCCGCCCGATCTAATGATTTATCTCCGTAAGTCTGTGCCCAAGTTGGTGGATCAAATTAAAAAGCGCGGTCGCGATTTTGAGCAAAATATTCCTCGGGATTATTTGGAAGCCCTGAATAGTCATTACGATGATTGGATCGGAAATTATAAAATCGGCAAATTATTGGTAATCGACAGCAACGAATTGGATTTCGTGGCGCGTCCCCAAGATTTCGACTTCATCGCTAAGCAGCTTCTCGAAAAAATCGATCAAAAAGAGCTTTTCCTTCCCCTCGCAAAGTAGCGCTGTAGCCGCTAGCAGGTAGGGCGAGTGCCCACGCATTTCCTGTTGGGAATTGGGCCACTATTCGGTACTATATCTAAAGAAGATATTCTGCAGACGTTTTTGCGCTCACGGAGGAGATGCATCATGTTCCGATCGATCAAGTTTCCTTATTTTGTCACCTTGGCCATTTTGGCTGTAAGCCTTGGTGCCTGTTCATCCTCCAAGCATAAAGCCGAAGATGCTGCTCTTACGGCAGATCCAATGGCTGATGTGAATTCTCCTGCTGATAAAGTGGGAAGCAATCCTGAAGATATGCTTGCTAATGAGATGAGCGCCGGCGATGGCAAAACAAGCACTCCAGTTACAGAAGATAAGGCAGCTGATCCGACAGCTGATTCTTTCGCCGAACTCACAAAAGATGCTGCGACTACGGATGCGGCCACCGTGCCTGCTACCCAACCTGAACTTTCTAGCAGCAGTGGAGGCGGTGCAAACGATACCTATACTGTGAAGTCTGGCGATACTTTGATGAAAGTGGCCTTTACTCTGTATGGCGATATCGACCGCTGGAAAGATATCAAAGAGTGGAATAAGGATAAGCTGAAATCCAATCACTTGAAGCGCGGGATGAAGTTGCAAGTAGAAGCAGGAAATTTTCAGGTTGAACAGCGCGATCACTCTTACATGATTAAAAAGGGCGATACCCTCGCCAACATTGCGCAAGATGTTTACGGCAAAAAGAAGAAATATAAAAAGCTACAGCAATACAATGCGAAGCTGGTGAAAAATCCTAATGTGATCTTCGCTGGATTTACGCTTTTCTACGATATCACTCCGCAAGAAGTGGCCGATGCAGAAGCCTTCCACAAAAATCAGCCTGCAACGCTTGATGCAAGTGCAGCAGCTGCCCCTGCAAGCACGGATACTGCCGCAGCGCCTGCACCTGCTCCTTGGCCCCCACCAAGCGCAGTAAATCCCCCTCCTGCTATGGGTAATAGTGCACCGATTGCCAATAACATGGCAGCCCCTGCTGCACCGGCAGCTCCAGCTAAGAAATAAAGCTAGAGTTTTGTTTTATGAAATTCGCTTTCCCGCGTCTGCTCTTAATTAGTTTTCTTCTAGCAGCTTGCTCGGGCAAGGCGATTGAGCATGATGGTGGAGATCTCACTCGCGCCGAAGTGGAATCCCTTTCACGGGGCATGCAGCAATCTATTGAAAAAGCATATCCACTTTTGCGACACAAAGTTGTGAATCGCTATGTGGACAATCTTGGCCAAAGTCTGGTTTCCCATAATCCAGAAATGCCTCCGCTCCCCTATGAATTTCGCGTTCTGAAATCGAATGATATCGGTGTGTTCTCTCTGCCCGGTGGAATTGTCTACTTAACCTTAGGCACATTGCGGGCCTGTGAAGTGGAAGGAGAGTTGGCAGGTGCGCTTGCTCATGAATTGGCGCATCAGCAACTGAATCACCCTCTCTTAGTCTGGCGCAAAAGAGTGAACAGTAGCCGTGAGAAGAAAATCAACTTTAATTTCGAAGGAAGTTTTCAGGGAGTTTTCCTCGGGCCAGACGGAGCGCTAACGTATCCAGAAGGCATGGAGCAAGAAGCAGATCAGCTAGCGCCGATAGTTTTATATCGAGCAAAATTTGACCCGCGCGCCTATGCCGGATATCTCGAGATTCTAAAAAAAATAAATACTTTGGAGCCCCAGCGGTCGGCGATTATTACACTCTCTCACCCTCTCATCTCGAAACGGATTAGCTGGGTGAAGGAAGAGCTGGCGAAAATTCCTCCGTTTAAAGACCCCACACTTTCCACTCAAAGTTTCGAAGAGATTAAGCAGATGCTTAAAACGGCCGAACTAAAGGGTAAGCAATCGAATGGCGGAATAGGAGAATGAGCGCAATGGAGATCATGATTGAGGCGGTAGGCGCCATTCGGCAGAGTGATAAAACTTCTGGCTCGCTAAAAATTCAGAAGTTAGCGGGCGATGCAAGTTTGCGACAGTACTTCCGCGTGTTTTCTAAAGATAGATCTTATGTACTAATGCTAGTTGAGCCCTTCAGCGAGGCCGAAAATAATTTCTTGTTGATCCGTGATTTGCTCGAACAAACAAAAGTTCCTTGCCCTGGAGTATGTGCCATCGATGGTGCGGCTGGAGCGATCCTTTTGGAGGATCTCGGCGATTCCACCATGTTGCATGAGATTAGTAAAAATGGCAGCCCGGACCAGGAAGAAAAACTATTTAAAGAGTCGATCGATCTATTGGTAACCTTCCACAAGAACACTCAAGTTACCCCAGCAATGGCTGCCAAGATTCCAGGTTATGGCTTAGCATTTGATGTAGAAAAATTAATGTGGGAAGTGGATTTCACCTTTGAACATCTCTTCCAAAATTACCTCAAGCGCACGATCGATTCCGAACAACATGGAAAGATGCGCGCTAGCTTTGTGGATATCTGCGAACGTCTTGCCAGGGAACCGCGAGTATTTACGCACCGAGATTATCATTCGCGTAATATTATGATTCCCGAAGGCGGAGAAATGCATGCGATCGATTTTCAGGATGCACGCATGGGTTTGCGCCAGTATGATCTCGCTTCGATCTTGCGAGATTCTTACTATCAGCTTACCGAGGAGCGAGTGTACTCCCTGGTGAATTACTATATTCAGCAAGTGGAAAACCGAGAGGGCCTGAAGCTGGATAGCGCTCACTTCATTCGCCTCTTTGATCTCATGAGCATTCAACGTAATTTCAAGGCTATTGGTAGCTTCACCATGTTCTATGCGAAACGTAACGATCCCATGTATTTGCGCTTCGTTGGTAATACGTTTGAGAATATACGCCGAAACCTATTGAAGTTTCCGGAGTATATGGAACTTCGTAAGGCGCTTTTTCAGTTTTATTATTTTTAAGAGGAGGCAATTGTGCGCGCAATGATTCTCACCGCAGGATTAGGCACGCGCCTCAAGCCGCTCACGGATACCACGCCTAAGCCCCTCGTGCCTGTTGGCGGCCGACCAATGGTTTCTTATGTGCTCGATTCCTTACATAAATACGGATTCAACGAAGTGCTGATCAATGTGCACTACCTCGCGCCTCAGCTAGAAAATTTTGCCCACAAACATAACCAAACAAATTCCCAGCAAAAAATATTTATTCAGGATGAGCAGAAAAAGATTCTGGGGTCTGGCGGGGCTATTGCGAAGGCGAGGGATTGGCTGTTTGAGCATCACCAGTCTGCGCTTATTTGCAATGCAGACAATCTAATGAAGCCTGATCTGCTAGGCCTCCAAGAAAAGCACGCAGAGCTTGTGGCTAGCAGAAAAGTAGGAGTTACACTTTCGACCACTAGCTTCCCAAAATTTGGTGGTGAATATACGGGTCTCCGCTGCGAGCAGGATTTGGTGCTAGAGTTTATTCCAGCAAAAGAGGTGAGGGGACAATCGCTCTCCCATTTTCCTGGTGTTTACATAATCGAGCAATCTGCTGCCACTCTGCTGCCGGGTGCGGAGGAAAGCTTTTCCATTGTGGAGAAACTATGGAAGCCCCTGGCTGCAGAAGGCCGATTAGGCGCGTGGACCTACAAAGGGCCTTATCATGACCTTGGTTCGGTAGCTGATTTAGAGCGCGCCGAAAGTGATATTCGGGCAGGACTCTTTAGCGAAGAGCGCTAAAGATTACTTTTTCTAAGTCACCAGATTTTCTCGGCGAAGTGATCAGATAGCTAGTGGCGTTTGATTCGAAGGCATCTTGGATTTCTGGAGTAGGGCGCTCATTCTTTTCCCAGCTCACAAAGTTATAAATTTTAAAGCCCGCTCCTAGTGATGGATTGCTCATGCCGCGCTCCTCCTGGAGTTGGAGGAGATTGCAGGCAAATTCTTCTTCCTGTTTTTCGAGAGGAGTCTTTTTTGCCACACTCGCAATTTCACGATCATTAGGAAGGGGAATGGCAATTCCGTGGAGACGTCCATTATAATTAACCCAGGCTGCAATCTGAGGATTTCTCCGAGAGCCGCTATGCAAATCAAGATAGCGATGCACGATGGCACTGCCTTCTCCCGTTGAAACCAAGAGTAGTCGCATCGATGGATTGTCACTATTATTCTGCACGAATTGGCTAAACTCACTCGCGAGATCATCCAAGGAAGAAAATGCACTGGCTTCAAAGGAAATGGTTTTGTAGCCGCTCATCTGAAGTGCCTTCTCTTCGCTGGCGATAGAACTCATTTGCATTTCTTTTTTTATCACGTGCCAACGGGCATTGTTCATCAGCGTGCTGAATTTCACGAATGGATCATGAACAAAAACAATGGTGGTATGTTCCATGATGTTTTTGTCTGCAACTGGATTCGAAGAAAATATGTTTGCTTGGTAGCTTGCCTTCAAAAATTCTTCCTGGGTTTCCTCGCCAAACTCTTCTCGAATGGCTTCCCAGTGCATCGAGGAAATTCTTTCTGCTTTTGGAAAGTGAGCTTGCAAATAGGTGATTGATGGTGACATCGCTGGATAGGGACTAGCACCTAAGGATTTTGTCCAATTGGCCGCTTCTCTCGCTAGGCGAGTTCTCAAGGCGGCAAGGGTATTTTCCCCGTCTGTGATCTTCGTATTTTCCCATTGCACTTGCTTGGCCCAAGAACCTTTATCTTCAGGGTAAGCGAGTTTCTCTTGGTATTTGAGGTGCGCGAGTTTGGCTTTGCTGCTGAGTATGCTCGCTCTCACCTGGATGATTTCCGCAGGTAGCTCCTCTGCCTCAACAGCCAAAGCTTCCCGGCTTATTGCCAGAAGTAGAAATAGGGTTCCTAATTTAAAATAACCAATCATATTGGTTATTAATCGGGAAAAACACGTAACAAGTTAAGCGCTAAATATCTTTTTCTAAGTAGCTGAAATAATGGGGAATATTACTCGCTGATCACTTCGGGTTTTACGCTGGCATTGCTGCGAGATACCTGAAGCGCTTTATGTCGCTTGGCTGCGAGGCTACCGAGTTCATAAGCATGAGCTGGACGCAGGCGAGTTTCTTCTTTCGCTACTTTTTTAGCTTGTTGAAGTGCGCGGGAGGCTTGCTCTGGATTTTCCGCTTCAGCGAATGCGAGAGTGGAAATCATCAGTAGTGCAGAGATTAAAATTTTCATCATGATTCGTCTTCCTTGCCTATCTTTAGTTTCTCACGATTGCTTACTTTGACGCAAGCCGTAGACGCCTGGTATAGACCAAAGTTAGCAAAATGAAAACAAATTGGTGGCGTCCTGACGAAATGCAGCAAAAACTCCCCTTTCTCGATGAGCGAGATCGATTGATCCGCGCCCTGCGAGCCTTCTTTCACTCACACGCTTTCCGTGAGGTCGAAACTCCCGCGCTACAAATCTCCCCCGGATTAGAGCCCCATTTGGTGGCTTTTCAAACGGAATTTGAGAATCCGATCGGGCGAGTTAAACAGAAATTCTATCTGCACACGTCGCCGGAATTTGCGATGAAGAAGCTTTTAGTAGCTGGGCTCCCAAAGATCTTCCAATTGGCCAGAGTTTACCGGAACCGGGAATGGTCGAGCACTCATCATCCTGAGTTTACGATGTTGGAGTGGTACCGAGCCGGGGCAGACTACACGGTGATCATGGACGACACTATCGCACTCCTGCGAACGTGTGCTAATTCCCTAGAGCCAGGCCGGCAGTTTACTCGAAAAGCTGTAAGATCGGATCCGCACGGGGAATGGGAGCGCCTCACCGTGCAAGAGGCTTTCCTTCGCTACACGCAGATCGATATTTTGGCCACCATCGATAACGATGCAAATCCATGTGCTGCCGTCTTAAGAGATTTAGCCATGGCGAGGGGGCATCATCTGGCCGCGGATGACACGTGGGAAGATATTTTCTTCCGCATCTTCTTGGAGGAGATCGAGCCGAAGCTGGGCGTGGGTAGGCCCACGATCCTTTACGACTATCCGATATCTATGGCGGCCCTGGCTCGTCCGAAGCCCGGCAACCCGCGCTTGGCGGAACGATTTGAAGTCTATGTGTGTGGCTTGGAGCTGGCGAATGCCTTCGGGGAGCTCACTGATGCGAAGGCTCAGCGCGAGAGATTCAAGGCGGACATGGATAAAAAAGAAGCGCTTTATGGCTATCGCTACCCGATCGACGAAAATTTCTTGGCGGCCTTGGAGCTTGGCATGCCGGAGAGTTCGGGAATTGCGCTCGGGATTGATCGCTTAGTGATGTTAGCTACAGGAGCGAATCAGATCGAAGATGTGCTCTGGGCAGTGGTGGAAGCGCCAGTTCTCTCCTGAAGGGCTACGAAGCGTCCATATACTCCCGATTTTTTCACTAACTCATCGTGGGTGCCGAAGGATTCAAGGTGTCCGCGCTCAAATACAAGAATGCGATCCGCTTCGCGAATGGTAGACAAACGATGCGCAATGATCAAGGAACTGCGGCCGCGCACAAGTTCCTCGGTGGCCTTTTGAATGCGCAACTCTGCTCCGGTATCAATACTGGAGGTGGCTTCATCCAAAACGAGCAAGCTGGGCTTTTGCAAAAATACGCGGGTGAAGGCGAGGATTTGTCGCTCTCCCAAGCTTAGGTTTGACCCGCGTTCTTCTAAATAAGTATCAAGACCATTCGGAAGCCGATCGAGCACATGCTGAAATCCAGTGGCAGCGCAGGCTTCGTGCAGTTCTTTCTCACTGATACCTTGCCGGAGCAGCAAGAGATTTTCTCTGATCGTACCGGCGAACAAGAAAACATCTTGCTGCACAAATCCGATTCGCTCCCGCAATTCGCGTTTCGAAATGGTGCGAATATCCTGACCACCGAGGCGAATGGTTCCCGATTGTGGCTCATAGAAACGGAATAGTAGAGAAGTGATTGTGGTTTTTCCCGCTCCTGTGTGGCCAACAATCGCTACTTTCTCTCCCTCCTGAATCGCAAAACTAATGTTTTGAAGTGCGAGAATGGGAGTTTTGCGATCGGCCTGATAGCTAAACGAAACTTGGTCAAACTCTAGAGCGCCCAGCTGCTGCTCACGGGAGGGGCGAGGGCTAGATTCTCTCAAGCCAATTTCTTCGGGCATATCGAAAATGGTAAAGATCCTCTCTGCGCTGGCCATGGCGGCGAGGAAAATATTATAGCGATCGGTGATATTGCGAATCGGCTGATAAAGAATTTGCACATAGGCGAAAAATGCCACCACAGTACCCAGTGGAATTTCTCCGCGCATCACATATTGAGGGCCATACCAAATCACCATCGCCATGGAAATCGCACTTAAAATCGTGATCGCGGGGTGCAGGAGTGCATAGAGGTAAACACCATCGGATTGCCGATCCTTATATTCCTCCGACAAATCGCAATACACTCGGCGCTCGAAAGATTCTCTTCCCATGAGTTGCACGATCCCCATGCCCGAAACACGCTCAGCAAAAAAGGCATTTAACTTAGAAAGAAGTTCTCGTGAGCGACGAAAAGCAATGCGCAAGCGGCTCGAGAAAAACATCATAGAAAAAATCATGAATGGAAAAACACTTAAGGCAAGTAGCCCAAGTTTCCAGTGCAGAGCGAGCATTGCGGCCATCACACCGATGATGAGTAAAATATCACCAAGCAGCATCACGAAACCTGCACTGAAAAGTTCCGAGAGGTTTGCTGTATCATTCGTCACGCGGGTCACTAATTTGCCGGCGGGGTTCGTGTCGAAAAAATTCATCGGCATGCGGAGCATTTGCCCGAACAGCTGCTGGCGGATTCGCTGCATCACTTGCTGGCCGATTTTCTGCAAATTATAGTTCTGCACGAAGTTAGAGCCCATGCGTAGCAACTCCAGCGCGCCATAGATAAAGCAGAAGCGATAAAGCAGGTGCCAATCTTTTTGGAGAAGAGCATTATCTACAATTTTCCCTAACAGTTTCGGCGTATAGAGGCTAATTCCGGTTGCAACAAAGATAAGCGAAATACAGCCACTGAAAGCCAGCAGATGCGGGCGCAAATAGGGGAGCAGACGGAAGAATACGCGATCGTCGAAAACTTTTCCGCTGATATCATCGAGTTCTTTCTGGCGGAGCTTCATTTTACGAGCTCCATTTCTCTGAGGGCGCGATCCCGCTCAGCGTTTGTGTATAATTTGGCGAAATCATTTCCCCGCGATTTTAATTCTAGAGGGCGTCCCTGCTCTAAGATTTTTCCCTGTTCCATCACGAGCGCCCAATCTAATTGGTCAAAGGCGGAAAGACGGTGAGAGGCAATCACGAGGCTGAGATTATCGGCAAATCCTTGCAGGGAGCCGATGAGTTTTCGTTCAGTTTCTGCATCCACTGCCGATAGACAATCATCGAGCAATAGTATTTCGGGATTGCGCGCGAGTGCGCGAGCAATGCTGATGCGCTGTTTTTGTCCGCCGGAGAGGTTCACGCCGCGCTCGCCCAGCATGGCCTCATAGCCATCCTGAATGCGCTCAATTTCCTTTGCCACGTGAGCGGTTTCCGCTGCATGTATTGCCGCTGCAATCCTTTGCGCTTTTTCTTTGGATTCAAAGAGATCGGAGCCGTAGAGAATATTATCGGCCACAGTGCGAGAGAAGAGAAAAATTTCTTGCGGCACTATACCGATTTTTCGGCGCACGTATTCCACGGGAAGTGTGGTCACATCCTGGCCATCGAAAAAAATGGTTCCGGCGGGAACTGGTTCCATGCGAGCGAGGCAGGCGAGCAGGGTGGATTTCCCAGAGCCCACATTCCCAGCAAGACCAAGCTTCCTGCCCGGTTTAATGGTAAAACTGATATTATTTAGGGCAGGAGTATCTTTTCCTGGATAAGTAAAGCTTAAGTTTTTTACTTCGATGAGCGGCACCTTGCGCTCAAATACTTCTACTTTGTTGGAGGGGGGGAGTATCCCCGCCTTTTCAAGCATTACCGCATCCACTCTTTTTTGGCTGGCAAAGCTGCGCTGGAATATATTAGCAGCCAAACCGAAACCTTCCATAGGCCAAGCCATTTTCTGAATATAACGCTGAAAGGCTACGAAAACCCCAATGGAGATGCGCTCTTTCAACACATAGGCGCCGCCAAGAAGGAAAAGAATTGTGGTGGAAGTGCTTACGAAAAAATCTAGCATTCCACTAAAAGTTGATTGGGTTATCGCGGATTCCAAATTTGCTTCGATATATTTGCTGCCGAGCTCTTCCATCTCTCGTTCTTTGAAGGGCTCTAGCGCGGCACTTTTAATCACGCGGATTCCACCGAGTGATTCTTGGCAGTGAGCGGCCAAATCAGAGAAGCGATCTTGCACCTGTTTGAAGCTGCGCACGATGCGATCTTCCATGCGTCTCACAAAAAAAGGCACACCAATTAGCGGGATAAAGGAGACGATCGTGAGTTTCGGAGAAATGAAAAACATCGTGGGTGGAATCACGAGGAAATAAAAGAGACAATCGAAGAAGGTGAGAGTGCCTGGCCCAAGGGCAAAGCGAGTGGCTTCAATATCATTCGTGGCAAGGCTCACGAGATCGCCCACGCGGCGTTTTTTGAAAAACCCTGGCGCCATAATGCTTAGGTGGGCAAAGAGTTCTTGGCGCATATCATTCGAGCCCAGCATGCTGGTGCGCACGATATATTTTCGCCAGAGGAAGCGCATGCCAGATTGCACGAGGGAAATCGCGAGATAGGCCGCAGCCATGTTGAATATTAGAGTGCGGAGCACTAGCGGGTCGCGCAGTTTTTCTAATCCATCCACCACATTGCGGAGTAGTAGTGGAGGGAATACTTCGAGACCGTCTACAATAATGAGCGAGAGAATGCCGATACTGTAGTAGCGCCAGTATTTGCGATAGTAGAAAAAGATAACGCGAAAATTTTCACGGAATTTCTGATTCATGGGGATGGAAAAGACTAAGCTTCGAAGCCTGGAAATGCAAGGCGGAGAAAGTCTTCCGGTAGCGGAGCTTCAAATTGTTTCCCGAGTATTTCTAGGCGGTATGCGTGCAGCAAAAGTCGGGGTACATCTGGAAATTCCACACCATAGGTAGCGTCGCCCAAAATGGGCAGTTTATTTTCTGAAAGGTGCACTCTGATCTGGTGAGTGCGACCCGTGAGAGGCTTGGCTTCCACTAGGCTGATCTTGCGATTGTGAGAAAAAGTGGAGCTGAGTAGTTGCACTTGAGTTTCGGCGTATTTTCCGCCGCGTTCAATGCTGGCGAAGCGGCGCTTATTTCTGGGATGAGGGCCAATATAACTCTTCACTTCAAAGGATTTTTTAGTGGGAGTACCGAGCACTGCGGCGTAATAGGTCTTTTGCACGTCTCTGCCCTGAAAGGCTTGAGCCACAGCAGCATTCGCCTCTTTGCGTTTCGTGAAGAGGATCACTCCGGAAGTATCGCGGTCGAGGCGATGATGCACGCCGAGGTAAACATCTTTTGCGGTTTTGCCGTCGCGTTTCGCGAGCATGGTTTGGGTGGCAAGTACAAGGTGGTGACGACTCGTGTCGATGGTGGCGTGTGTCGGAATCAGCGGTGGCTTGTTCACCACGATGAGGTCTTCATCTTCAAAAAGGATGGCGGAGAGTGGAAGAGTGAGTTCGTCTGTTTCTTCTTCCTTTTGTTCCCCGATGAAAAAACGAATTTTGTCGCCCGTGCGAATCGCTTTCGCATTTTGCAGGCAGCGCTTGCGATTTAGGTACACTGCGCCAGTTTCAATGAGCTTGCGCGCTTGGGAGCGTGAAACACCTTCGCAGTACATGGGAATCACCTTATCAAGACGCGGGTCGTCTGGAATTTCCCTCACTAATATGTCGTACTGCTTCATAGCGTCTTTATAACTGCTTGAGGAATTTATTCAACGGAATTAAGATGCAGGCACTCGGGGAAGTGGGGAAATACATGACAGCGCCAAAAAGTTTGGAAAGCGTAACTATTCTTGGTTCAGGTCCGGCGGGCTTAACAGCCGCGATCTACGCTGCTCGCGCGGATTTGCAGCCACTCCTTATTCATGGTGGCCAACCTGGCGGTCAACTCACCACCACCACCGAAGTAGAAAACTTTCCCGGCTTTGCGAATGGCATTATGGGCCCTGAGCTCATGGAGGCCTGCACGAAACAAGCAGAGCGCTTCGGCACTCGCTTTGTGCAAGCACAAGTAACATCGGTGGACCTCTCCAAGCGCCCTTTCAAAATCACGATGGATGATGGCACCAGCTTTGAGACGAAAACTTTGATCGCCGCTACTGGAGCTACTGCCAAGTATCTTGGGATTCCTCGTGAAGCGGAATTGCTGGGGCGCGGAGTTTCGGCTTGCGCCACTTGCGATGGTTTCTTTTTCCGAAATCAAGATATAGCTGTTGTGGGTGGTGGCGATACAGCCGCTGAAGAGGCTACATTTCTCACTAAATTTGCAAAATCCGTTACGCTGATTCACCGTCGTCATGAGTTGCGCGCGTCTAAGGCAATGCAATCAAGAGTTTTGAATAACCCAAAAATCAAGCCCATGTGGGATTCCGCCGTGGTGGAAATTTTGGGTGATGGTGAAGTGAAGAGCCTAAAAGTGAAAAACCTGAAGACTGGCGTGATTAGCGATCTCGCGGTTACTGGCTTATTTGTGGCCATTGGTCACCAACCGAACTCTGGTCTTTTCCAAAAGTATGTTGATACTGATGCAAACGGTTATGTGATCACCACCAAGGGCGTGCGCACCAAAGTGCCTGGCTTCTTTGCTTGCGGTGATTTGCAAGATCATGAGTACCGCCAGGCGATTACTGCCGCGGGCACGGGCTGCATGGCTGCGCTAGACGCAGAACGATTTCTCAATGGACATGAAGAGTAAGTAAGGAGACTGCAATGAGTGAGTATATTGGCGATAGTATTTTTTCTTCCAACGAGCTGTATCGCAGCGTAATGAATCAACTCGATCGAGCCTGCTCGATTGCGGGTCTTGATCCAAACGTGGCAGATCGCTTGAAAAAACCAAAGCGTGCTTTGGTAGTGAGTGTGCCCGTGCGTATGGACGATGGTTCTATCCACACCTTCGAAGGCTATCGCGTACAACACAATATGACTCTTGGCCCCGGCAAGGGCGGTATTCGTTACCACCAAGACGTTACTCTCTCGGAAGTGGCAGCGCTTGCAACGTTGATGACGATGAAATGCTCCCTTGTTGGTCTCCCCCTCGGCGGGGCTAAAGGCGGCGTGCGCGTAAATCCAAATCTGCTTTCTCGCGCCGAGAAACAAGCACTTACTCGCCGTTATACCACTGAAATTTCCATGATCATTGGTCCGGATAAAGATATCCCAGCTTCTGATGTGGGCACGGATGGACAAACCATGGCTTGGGTGATGGATACCTTCTCCCAAATCAAAGGCTATGCAATTCCCGGCGTAGTAACTGGTAAGCCTGTAGATATCGGCGGATCCTTGGGGCGCGAAGAATCTACCGGACGCGGCGTAGTGTTCTGCACCGAAGAAGCCGCAAAAATTTTGAAGATACCGATGAATCAGCAAACGAAAGTGGCTGTGCAAGGTTTCGGAAAAGTGGGTGCAATTGCAGCTCGTGAAATTCACTCTCTTGGCACCAAAGTGGTAGCCGTGAGCGATGTTTCCGGCGGTATCTATAACGAAAAAGGTTTAGACATTCCCGCTTGTATGGAATGGGTGCAAAAAAATGGCGTGCTGAAGGGCTACCCCAATGCACAAGCTATCACCAATGAGGAATTGCTTGAGCTCAACGTAGAGATCCTACTTCCTTGCGCGATGGAAAACGTGATCACTGGCAAAAATGCAGCGAAAGTAAAAGCTCGTTTGATCGCTGAAGGCGCAAACGGACCGATCACTCCAGAAGGCCACGAAATCCTCGTGCAAAAAGGCGTGGTAGTGGTGCCAGATATTTTGGCTAACGCTGGTGGCGTGATCGTGAGCTACTTCGAGTGGGTACAAGATATCCAAAGTTTCTTCTGGCAAGAAAACGAAGTGAACTCTCGCTTGAAGACGCTTATGGTTCAAGCTTTCCATGATGTGCACGGCACCACGGAAAAACTGAAAACTGATATGCGTTCAGCAGCGCTTGCGAGAGCGATGATGAGACTCGAAAAAGCGATGCTACTTCGCGGCCTCTTCCCATAAGAGACATCGCCAATTCTCCAATCTTGAAAATTTTTCGATGTCTCTGCGTTGAAAGACGCAGCTAAATGCTAACAATAAAAAAGGCACCCTCTGTGGGTGCCTTTTTTTATTTACAGCCCCAGATGCGGTGTTCGCTTTTGCCATGATCGCGGTAGTGTTTTTCAGGGTTCAGGCAATAGTTTTTCGGGCTGTTTTGGCAAATATCTGGATAGCGATCCAAATAGCACTGGCCTTCTGAATCGCGTGGAGCGTCGCGGTCTCCGTGATCTCTGTCTCCACCGTCGTGGTCTCGATAGTCATCATCGGAGCGGTTAGATGGTGATCCTTGGCAGATGGAAGTATCTACAGAATAGTCAAAAGCGGTTCCGTTTGCGTCTAAATAGAAGCAGCTAGTTGCTCCGTTTGCACCTTGGGCCCAGCCGGTTCGACCACTACAGTAGGAAGGTGGAAGAGAAGATCCATAGGCTGATCCATTGCTGTCAGCGTAGAAGCATCTATTTACGCCGTTGGTATCCTGGCTGATCACTACGTTGGCTTGGGCTACTGAAATACCTAGAAGTGACGCCAGGGGAATAATGGTTAAAATCGCGCAAATTACCTTCTTCATACAATTGAACTCCTAGTTATTTTTAAAGCCTTTGTTTCGTTCGCTAGGTTTTATCTCGAATTTAAGGTCGGGGGTATGGAAGTCGATGAAACTGCTTTCTAACTGAAAACAGACGAATGATTTCTTTAATATTTTCAAGCATTTAAGCTGATAGTGGTGGGCGTATCAGTGGACGAGTTTGAACTGAATTGAATGTTGACTAAAACAGTACAATAAATTACTCTCAATCCGCAAGAAAGGGGCTCAAACATTAGATGAGCCATTACCAATATGAATCTTTTAAAAGCAAAAATTGTCGCTGTCCTTCCCATTTTATTTGGTGTTCTACTGCTTTCTAGCTGCGACTCTAGCGAACAGACAATAAGAAATGCTTCAAGCCCAGCGAGCATGCATTTTGAGAGAGTTATTCCAGGGCTGCCATATTGCGCTCATGAGTCGACCACGCGGGTGTTCGGCGCTGATATTTCTTGTGGTGGCGATGCTGAGCCTGGGCAGGCTTTCGCTAGTTGCTTACATGACGAGACGAGTTGCGACAGTTATGCAAATGGTGAAGATACCATTTTTGCTTTCGATCTTAATTTTGATCCTGCCGCCACCCTCAAGGGGGACCAAATAGAAACTTATACAGCCGCGTTCGACAACGCGGGCGACGTGAGATTAACCATTCAAAGTAACTTTTATAATTACGCTCCAATTCCAAATTTTAATATTTATCAAACTCACTCGCTGCAAGTAAAAATGCTGAGTCCCAAAAAATAGCGAGACACATTTCCCAAATTTATTTTCGCTTTTTAGCCCTCGGCTTCTTGGTCTTTGGGATATTTCCAATCCTTGGATCTTTTTTAAGGATCATTTCGCAAGCTAGGATTGCTGCCTCCTCAAAGTCATCAGCGTTCGAAGGTAGCACTTGCCAGCCAGTTGGTCCGCCTTCCGCGAAAAGATAGATCGAGCGCATGCTGGGAAAATCTCTCTTCAGGCTTTCATGGTTTTCTTTCGTAGTGGCTAGCCAAACGCCATTGTCTTCGGGGGAACTTTCGCGATCGCGCAGGATAAGAACGATCTTCTCGCCCACATAAATAGCAGTGCAGCCGAACATCGGCCTGGTATAAGGCTCGGCTGATTCTAAGGCATCAAGCACAAAAGGATATGGCGGAGCCTTTTTAATCTTCATGATTGCTCACAGCGTTGGCCTACGTATTAAGCAGATTTCTGATTCGATTCTTTGCCGAAAATTAAAATTTTCGTCTCTCGATACACGCGATCAAATTCGGATGATTCACCTTTAAGGCGATCCGCAAGGCCACGAAATTCGGAGGAGTTGGCAACGGTCTTTTTGGCAACCATCCCGAGTTGTTCCATCGCGCTCACGCTCAAAGAAACACTCTTTTCCTGAGCATTTGTTGCTTCAGAAATATTCTTAATCTTCTCGAGCATGGTACTAATTTGCTCTTGAATGTCTGCATAGTTCTTTACAGATTGATCGCCAACACTTCTGCCCTTACTGGTTTTCTCTTCTACACTTTTTACAATTTCCGCTACAAATCTGCGGCTATCCCCAATCAGTTTTTCAATCTGCATGGCTGCACTTCCGCTTGTCTGAGCGAGTTTACCCATTTCAACAGCAACAATGGCAAAGCCTTTGCCTTGCTCACCCGCTCTGGCAGCCTCGATAGAGGCATTGAAGGAAAGGAGCTCTGTTTTCTGCACGATAGAATTGATCACTTCAGTTTTTGAGCCAATTTCTTCAATGGTTTTTAGAATTTCTTGCAGATGATTATTGGTTTGCTGAATGCCTTCGAGGCCAATAGAAAGCTCATCCATGATGCTGGCACCAGACTTCGTATTTTCTTGCACTAGATTTGCGATATCAATGCAATTTTTCACATGATTCGAGGTCTCGGAAATCATCACTTGTACTTGATTTAAAGCTGTATCTGTTTGTTGGATCGCGGCAGATTGTTCGCTTGTGGAGGCGGCAGCTTCTTCGCTCTGCTGCACAAGAATACTAGCAGCCGAATCTAGGCTGGCAATTTTGGATGAAAGTTGGCCCACAACTAAATCTTGCGCACGCACGAAGCGACCAAAAATTAAGCTTAAGTAAGTGACTGGGAGTGTTTCTACAATCACAAATGCAGCATGAACTAGCACGATGCCGAGAGAGGCTTTGTAGTTGAAAACACTATCTGGCAAGAAAAAGAAAAATCCCAAGTGGTGCACAGCGATAGTGCCTGCAGCGGCTAAGGGTACGGCTATATTTCCAAAAATAGTAACCAGCGCTAGCATCACAAAAACATGAAAGTGAAGCTCGATCATTCCACGCCCTAGGTGAATGAGCAGCGCAGAAAAAAACATTAGAGACATGCCGATGATAATAGAAAGTAATTTGCGGTTTCCACCCAGTAACCAAAGCATCGCAGGCCCCGCACAAATCACTAGGGATGCCACGGTGGCAAAACTCATCCCTGTTCTAAATTGCCAAGCCACCGCAGCCATCACGGGTATATGCAAAAATAGGAAACAAATTCCGAATATATTCATTCGGTCAATGTGGCGTTCAGATAGTAGCAGTTGTTTATCGGTGCTCATATCCCAGCTCCCATGGATATTTGTTTCAGTCGAAATGGATCAGAGGCTTGGCGTGTTCTCTTGCCAATCACGCAACCAAAAATCGGGTAGGGCTGCATAGTGTGGCCCAAGTCTGTCAGAATATTTCTTCGTAGTTCAGCGAAGGAAATCTTTTGTGTATTTGTTGGACGAAAGGGCGCATAGCCGCCTGAATAGAGCAGTGCACCACTTTTATCGATAAAGGCTAAGGATGGAGCTCCTACGAGACCAAATTTTTTCACAAAGAGCTCTTCGTCATTTTCCAGGTAAAGCTTTATATGCTGCGCACTAAGGAGTTTATCGAAATCGGGCACCGCTAAACGAAACCCTTGTTCCTGTTCTTTCGTGCCCACGAGCACCACCACCTGTGCATCGCTGCTGGGAACTCGTTGAAACTCTTCGAGGAGTTGAATGGCTGTTCGCTGTGAGCATCCACAGTCGCTATACAAAATATGATAAGCAGTGTGTCCACTTTGAGATATTTGTGGGGCCGGGTAGATTTTTGCGAGCTCCGCTAAATTGTTTTTTCCGTCCACACGAATTGCCGCGTAGTGAAAAAGGCCCAAGTACGCGCTAGCACCCAGCAATAGTAGGCACCAAGTGCCAACTAGAAAATAAGCCATTTTTTGTTTTGGAGTCGAAAGGCGCACCATCTTGTATCGGTTTGGCCTGTGTTTTTCTAAACGAGAAATCTTCCCTTTAGGCGGGAACTACAATGCTTATTCTAGGTACATTGCTTCGAGTTCAGATTTAAATTTCTGACTCAAAAATTTTCTCTTCACCTTGAGGGAAGGAGTGAGCTCACCGCTTTCCACGGTGAATTCTTTTGGCATGATATGCACCTTTTTAATCGATTCATATTTCGCGAGCTGAGCATTTAACTGCGCCATCGTATCATCTACGAGTTTAATGATCTCAGGCCGCTTAATCAGCTCAGAGTATTCACTAGATAAAATTTTATTATTTTTTGCAAACTGCATCACTGCTTCTTGATTCAAGGTTACTAGAGCCACAGCATAGGGCTTCTGATCGCCATACACCACGAGCTGGTTGAGCAGGGAAAAGCTCTTAGAAAGATTTTCGATTTTTTGGGGCGCAATGTATTTTCCACCAGCGGTTTTGATTAAATCTTTTTTGCGATCAGTGATGCGGAGATAGCCATCGCTATCGATATTTCCGATATCACCCGTATAGAACCAGCCATTCTGAATTGCTTCTGCGGTTGCTTCTGGATTCTTGTAGTAGCCCTTGAAATTCTTCTCACTCTTAATAAGAATTTCGCCATCGTCTGCAATGCGAATCAGAACTTCGGGAAATACTTTTCCTACGGTGCCGAATTTATTTGCATGAGGAATATTCACACTCACAGGGGCGCAGGTTTCAGTGAGTCCGTAGCCTTCGAAAACGGGCACACCAACGATATGCATGAACTCTTGAATATTGCTGGCAAGCGGGGCAGAGCCGCTCACGGCGAACTTAATTCTTCCACCAAAGCGATCTGAGATTTTACTAAACACCAGCTTTTTGGCGAGGGTATATTCCGCAATGGTCTTTATCGAAGGGGTTTTACCCACGTTCACTGCGGTGAGATATTCACGCCCCACTTCCATGGCCCAGTTGAAAAGCCCTCTTTTTACAGAGGAACCCTCTGCTACTGTGCTCATAATTTTGGTGTAAACCTTTTCGTAAATTCGCGGCACAGATACCCAGAGAGTTGGGCGCACTTCAGTGAGATTGCCCACAAGTGCTTCAATAGATTCAGCGAAGGCTTGCGTCCAACCGAAGTAATAGCAAGTCATGCTCTCCCATTTTCCGAATATATGACTCATCGGCAGGAAGGATAGCAACACTTCATCGTGACCTATATCGGCTTGAAAAAGAGCCTTGTGCACATCATCCATCACCGACGACATGCAAGAATGAGTGAGAATCACGCCTTTTGGTAATCCCGTGGTTCCGGATGTATAACAGATCGTGAAAATATCGGTTGGCTTGGCTTCTTCTAAATTTTTATCGAAGGCGCCATCAAATTTTCCCTCGGATTCTAAGCCGAGATCATAGAGTTTTTGCCAGGAAATCACATTTAGTCCGGCAGGCATTTCCTCTGGCTTCACATCAAAGGAAACAATAATTGTTTTTAGCTTCGGACACTCTTTGCTGATACCCGCAACTTTTTGTAGATTCTTAAATTCATCAATAAAGAGCACACCGATTTCAGAATGATTTAAAATATATTTTACGTCTTCAGGCGTATTGGTTGGATAAATTGGCACGGTGATCGCCGCGCAGCCAAGAATGGCGAAATCGAATTGTCCCCAATGCAGAGAGGTTTGCGCAAGAATAGAAACCTTTTCCGCTTTGGTGACGCCGAGGCGCATGAGTCCAGCCGCGAGATGGCGGATCGTTTCGTACTGCGCACCGAAAGTGACATCCTTCCACTCTCCGTCTTTTTTATAGCGGAATCCCACTTTATCGGGATCTGCTTTAACGCGACGTAGGAAGGCTTCACTAATTGTTTTTGAAGAAGAAATGTCCATGGGAAAAATTCTAACTTACTCTCTCACTTTTAAGGAGCGTTTCTTGAGCTGGGCTAGCTCTTTTTTCACGTCTTTTTCTTTAATGCTTGCACGCTTATCATGAAGTTTTTTCCCGCGGCCAATGCCAAGCTCAACTTTCACGCGGCCCTTCACAAAATACATTTGCGTGGGCACGATGGTGAACCCTTTTTCGTTTACGGCAGCGGCCAATTGCTCGATCTGGTGCTTATGTAGCAGAAGCTTCCGCACTCTAGTGGGCACATGGTTTTCACGATTACCGTGTGTATACTCGCTGATGTGTAAATGAGAAAGATAGGCCTCGCCGCCCTTCACGAAGGCGAAAGAATCGGCCATTTGTGCCTTACCACTACGTAGGGATTTTACTTCCGTGCCAGTGAGCACGAGCCCGGCTTCCACAATTTCTTTGATCTCAAAGCGGTGACGCGCATCGCGATTCTGCGCGATGATTTTATTGCCGGCGTTTGCGTCTTTTTTGCTCATTGTAGTTCGGCGAAGATGGCGCCAAATTCCTCGATGCTTAGGGTTTCAGCTCTGCGCTGTCCATCGATTTTGGCCCTTGCAAGGATCTCTTGCAATACTTTTTTCTCCGCAAACTTGCCCCATTCGGTGCGCCCGAGCTCCATGGATAAGCTATTCTCTAGAGTTTTGCGACGATGGGAGAAGCATACGCGCACAAGCTGATGAAAACGCAAAAAGTGCTCTCTATCTTTGAACGGTAGCACTGGCTTTTCTCGGCGCTCAAAAACAAGCACGGCGGATTCTACTTTCGGCGATGGGCGGAACGCGGTTGGCTTCAAGGTCTGCTGCATGCTCACGTTGTAGAAGTTTTGCGCGGCTACGCTGATATTGCCATAGGCTTTGGAATTGGGGCGGGCGGCAATTCGTTGGCCCACTTCCTTTTGAAACATGAGCACCATTTTGGAGATACGATCTTGGCGTTCCAAGAGACGAAACAAAATTTCAGTGGCCACATTATAAGGAAGATTAGCGCAGACCACGAGCTGTGTATTGGCTGCAACACCGGTTTCTGTCCACAATTTTTCCCAGTCAAAATCGAGAGCATCGGTGTGGAACACAAACACTTCCTCTTGGCCTTGAATCCGAATCGTTTCGCCGATCTCTTTGGCGAACACATCATCTTTTTCTAGCACGCAATATTTTGCTGCTTTCTTTGCGAGACCTAAGCTCAGGGCGCCACGTCCTGGGCCGATCTCGAGCAATAGAGGAATTTCTGAGGGCACGGCATCCACAATTTTTTGAATCGCTACTTTGTCCACCAGGAAATTTTGCCCGAGGGATTTTTTCGCGAATTTTGGTTTTTCTTCTCTCATTGCTTGCCTCTTGCTTCTTTCGCTTCAGTGCGCGGAGCTACTTCCATGCCAAAGAGTTCTGCGCCGTGAAGGCCCGCACCTTGGCTAAATCGAAGCGCTCCGAGTGCCGCAATCATGGCGCCGTTATCCGTGCAAAATTCTGGAGCGGGCACATGGAGGCGACAAAATCCAGGGAGCGCCATTTTTAATTTCTCCCGAAGACGCGCACTGGAAGCCACGCCGCCAGCTACCACCAAATTTTTGTATTGCCCGTTTTTTGCCGCCATTACAGTTTTCTTCACGATCGCATCCACTATGGCTTCCTGGTAGGAGGCGCAAATATCGGGAAGAATTTCTGGAGTGGCCGGAGTTTTTTGCAGGAAATGCAGGAGAGAAGTTTTGAGTCCGGAGAAGCTAAAATCGGGAATGTCCTTTCCTGGCAAGGCACGAGGAAATTTATAGGCAGCCGGATTTCCTTGCAGGGCTAGTTTGGCAACGGCTGGTCCGCCTGGGTAAGGGAGTTGCAAGAGGCGAGCTCCTTTATCGAAGGCCTCTCCCGCGGCATCATCCCGGGTGTGGCCTTGGGGAGTGAATCGCTGCCAAGCATCGCCGATTTCATAAAGCGAGGTGTGGCCGCCGGAAACGATGAGGCCAAGAGCAGGCAGGGGCAAATTTGGTTCGGTGAGGAGAATAGCCGCAAGGTGCGCTTCCAAATGATTGATCGGAATCACAGGCACACCTAACGCATAGGCCAATGTTTTGGCCGCATTCACGCCCACCATGAGCGATCCAATCAGGCCAGGGCGATTCGTGACTGCGATTGCATGGATATCACCGTATTTGAGGCCGGCTTTGGAAAAACTGGCGCGCACCACAGGAAGCAAGCTTTCCAGGTGGCGACGGGAGGCTAATTCAGGCACCACGCCACCCCAGCGCTCGTGCACCTCCTCTTGCCGAGCAGTTACGTCGGATAAGAGCTCCAGGCGCAGCGGATCAGCGTTCGCGCGAACGATGGCCGCGGAAGTTTCGTCGCAGCTGCTCTCGATGCCTAAGATGAATTTATCCATGGATTTTGCTCTTCGGCTTTGTACTTCCAAAGCGGCTCTAGTCACAATCAAAAAGAGTTATCTTCGATTGAAATGCTGCCCTTTGCCGAGTATATTCAGCGCCATGCCAGCCATCACACGCACCAAGCTTCAGATTTTCTCTGGAACCTCCACTCTGCCCCTGGCCCAAAAGATTGCAGAAAATCTCGGTGTCGATCTCGCGCAATCCGAAACTCGCCGCTTTAGCGACCAAGAAATTTTCGTAGAAATCAAAGAAAGTATCCGCGGTGCGAATGTGTATGTGGTGCAAAGCACCTGCGCTCCGGTGAATGATAATCTGATGGAGCTACTCGTGATGGTAGACGCTCTAAAGCGCGCCAGCGTGGGCTCGATCACTGCGGTGATGCCTTACTATGGCTATGCACGCCAAGATCGTAAAGTGGCTCCGCGCACTCCGATCACCGCGAAATTAGTAGCCGATTTGCTCACTGCCGCTGGTGTGGATCGTGTGGTTTCCATGGATCTTCACTCTGGTCAAATCCAAGGCTTTTTTAATATTCCCTTCGACAATCTTTTTGCCCGCCCCGTGCTGCTAAACTATGTGCGTGAAAATTTAGCAACTGGTGGCGATCTCGTGATTGTTTCTCCTGACGCTGGAGGCGTGGAGCGTGCTCGCGCCTACGCTAAAAAAGTGGATGCGAAAGTGGCCATGATCGACAAGCGTCGCACGGGACCAAACGTGGCCAAGGCCATGAATCTCGTGGGTGATGTGGCAGGAATGAAGGCACTCATTCTTGATGATATGGTTGATACCGCTGGCACACTTACGGAGGCCGCTGTCGCGCTTCTAAAGCACGGTGCTACGGAAGTATATGCCTGCGCTACTCACGCCGTGCTATCTGGCCCGGCCATTGCCCGCCTCAAAGATTCTCCGATTAAAAAATTAGTAACCACCGATACCATTCCGCTCACAAAAGATGCGCGGGAGTGCGGAAAAATTGAAGTGCTTTCTGTGGCAGGGCTTTTAGCGGAAGCCATTCGCCGAATTCACTACCACGATTCTGTTAGCTCGCTCTTCGACTAAGGGCCTGCGATGAAGATTTTAGTTGGCCTCGGCAATCCCGGACGTGAACACCTGCTTAATCGTCATAACTTAGGCTTCCTCGTTCTAGATGCTTGGGCAGCGAAGCACGGAGAGAGTTTTCGGAAGAAAGAATTTCGCGCAGAAATATTGCGAACCAAGATGGGCGCAGAAGATGTGCTGCTGTTGAAGCCGCAAACCTATATGAATCACTCTGGTGAGTCGATACACGAAGCGATGAGTTTTCATAAGGTAGCGATCGAAGATGTGATTGTGGTGCATGATGAGCTGGATATTCCGCCGCAGAGTTTTCGTTTGAAGCGCGGTGGTGGTCACGGCGGGCACAATGGCCTCCGATCCATCCTGCCCATGGGAGATGCTTTTTTTCGTGTGCGCATGGGGATTGGGCGTCCACCCCATCCGGGCATGGAAGTGGCCGATTTTGTGTTAGGGAATTTAACGAAAGACGATTTGGATTTTTGGCAAAAAGAAATGGATCGAGTTCACGAGGCGATCGAGCTTGCAATTAGTGGCAAGCCGGAAATCGCGATGAACCAGTTTAACCGAAAGGGATAGTATGGCTTTAAGTTGTGGAATTGTTGGTCTCCCGAATGTGGGTAAATCCACTTTATTTAATGCGCTCACGAATGCAAAAGTGGCCGCGGAAAACTTTCCCTTCTGCACTATCGATCCAAACGTGGGTGTGGTGAAGGTGCCCGATCCGCGCCTGCAAGAGATCACCAAGCGCATTAAGCCGCAGACGGTGATTCCCGCCAACATGGAATTCGTGGATATCGCTGGTATCGTAAAGGGCGCCTCAAAGGGTGAAGGCCTTGGCAATAAATTCCTCGCCAATATTCGCGAAACTTCCGCGATCATCCATGTGGTGCGCTGTTTCGTGGATGACAATGTGATTCACGTGAATGGCACCGTAGATCCCTTAAGCGATGTTTCCGTGATTGATATGGAGCTCATGCTCGCCGATCTAGATACTGTGCAGAAGCGTTATCCCTTCGTGGAGAAGGCGGCAGCTCGCGATCCGAAAGGCTTCGCGAAGCAGGCAGAAGCAATGAAAAAAGTGAAGGATGCGCTAGAGGCTGGCAAGCCTGTGCGGGCGCTCAACCTCACGGCGGAAGAACAAGTAGCTGTGCATGAGCTACATCTTCTTACGATCAAAAAAGTTTTATACGTGGGCAACGTAACGGAAGATGATGTGGCTGAGCCGATGAAAAATCCTCACTACGCAAAACTCTCCGACTATGCCGCAAAAGAAGGCAGCGGCGTGGTTTCCATCTGCGGAAAAATCGAAGCGGAATTAGTGGAACTCGATGGCGCCGACAAAATGGAAATGCTCGCCTCCCTCGGACTTAAAGAGGATGGCCTTTCTCGTTTGATTCGTCAGGCATTCAAGCTCCTCGGCCTTTCTACTTACTTCACTGCTGGTGAAAAGGAAGTTCGTGCTTGGACCATCCACCAAGGTTGGACAGCTCCGCAAGCCGCCGGCGTGATCCATACTGACTTTGAACGAGGCTTCATCAAAGCAGAAGTTTATCACTGTGAAGATCTCTTCCGCCTTAATTCGGAAGCAGAAATCAAGGCGAAGGGTTTGCTTCGTCTGGAAGGAAAAGAATATGTGGTGCGTGACGGCGACGTGATGCACTTCCGATTCAATGTTTAGGAATGGCCGCACGGAAAACAAATAGTCAGCAAGAGAGTTTCGATTTCGTCACAGCCCCTAAGCTAGGGCCTGATCCGAAGCCTCCTTTTGATTCCCGCGCCCTTTTTCGTCTCGCCGCTGAAGGCATTTTTCTTGGCACCTCCTCTTGGAAATACCGTGGCTGGGAAGGCATGATCTATCGCGGCGGCTATGCGAGCGAGGCGCAATTTCAAAAGCAATCTCTTCGCGAATATACATCGCTGCTACCTTGTGTGGGCGTAGATTTCACTTTCTATACTTGGCCCATGCCCGACATGATGAGCTATCTCGTGGATGCCACGCCCGAGAATTTCCGCTGCTTTCCAAAAGTCACGAAACGCATCACCCTAGAAGAATTTCCCAATGTGGGGAGCTACGGTAAGTGGGCGGGTCAAAAAAATCCCGAGTTCTTAAACGTAGACGCCTTCCAAGAAAATTTCTTGAAGCCGATCAGTATCCTCGATTCTCGTCTCGGCGCGATTTTTTTCGAATTCACTCACCTTGAGGAGAAGCATCTCCCTCAGCTTGAAAAGTTTTTCTCCAGTATTCCTCGCACATTTCAATATGGAGTGGAGCTCAGGAGCCCAGCCCTCGTAAAGGCGAAATTCTATTCCATGCTCCAAAGCCTCGAAGTTGCCCCCATTTTCAATAGCTGGACGAAAATGCCCACGATCGGTGAGCAGTTTAAATACTATCTGGCCGGAGGTGGGGAGAAGAGCCGTCTGCCCTTGGTGGCTCGAGGGCTTTTACGACCAGGCAGAAGCTATGAGGAGGCTGTGCGCCTATTCCAGCCTTACCAGCAGATTAAAGATGAATTCCCTGAATTCAGGGCGGACTTAGTGAAGTTGATGCGATTTGCTCGGGAATCAGAGCGCAAGGCCTATATCCTGATCAATAATCGTCTTGAAGGTTCGGCCCCCCATACGATTGGTGCCTTACTGAAAAGCTTGTAGAAGAAGCGTTTTTCCATTAAACAATGGGGCATGGATCTATTCCGACGTTTCCGAAATCCAGGGCTTCGCTCAGGACGCGCTTCCCGCGTGGTATTTTATTACCCCGGCGAGGAGCCTACCTTCTTGGAAGACGCTCATGTGATTCTCTATAAAAGTGGAATCGTAGATGTGTATCATCGTGAACAGCAGGTGAGCACCCACGTGCAAAACGTGGAAATTGTTTGGCATAGTCATCGTGATGCCAAATCACTTCGCCTCATCAAGAACGACGTTACACAGACCCACTAAGTTTATTCCATTGGCGTGGGCGACCATGATCATCCACACTCACAAACACCGTTTCGCAGCGGCAGATCTCTGAGCTCGCTTTGATCTCATACTGATTGATGGGGTCTACTCGCGTTGGATCATCAGCAAACGCACGGCGGGTAACAATCACTTCCAGTGTAATCGAGGTGTGGCCACGACGGGCAACTCGGCACCAAATCTCCAGCATATCGCCGAGCTTCGCTGGCTGATTAAAAATTAATTCAGAAATTTTGAGTGTCACAATTCTTCGCGCGTTCATTTGGCAGCTCGCAAAAATGGCACTCGCTTCATCGATCCACGCCACTAACTGACCACCAAAAATTGTTCCGGCTGCATTCAGATCCGTATACATCACGATTCTGCGCGAAGAGCGCATATAGCCATGTTGTTCAGGATTGAACTCTACTGCTGCGGAGGCGGATTTTGGTTTGCTGACTTTTCCAGCTTTGCTGGTGTTGGGGGCGGATTTTTTTGCCATTGGAATGCGAGCTCCTGTATTGGGATAAGGCTACCATCTTTATTCAAGAGTTTATACCAAGTATAGTTGCGTAAAATAGCAGCCACATATTTTCTAGTTTCTTGGAAAGGGATGAAGTCAATGAAGGCGTCCACAGGAAAAGCCTCTTTGAATAATTCACTCGTCTCTAAACTTTTTTGCCAAGCGGCCGCTCGGGTTGGGCCCGCATTATAGGCAGCCAAGGCTAGGGCGATATTCCCATTGAAACGGTCGAGGAGTTTTTTTAAATACTGCGCGCCTAATTCAGTATTGAGCTGAGGCTGAAAGAGATCGCGGCGCCTTGGCACTTCGCCGATAGAGCGAGCGGTGCTTGGGAGTAGCTGCATGAGCCCGTAGGCATCGGAGTGGGAAAGCGCATTGGGATCGAAAGCTGATTCTTGTTTCGTGAGTGATTGAATTAGCAATGGGTTGATGCCCGTGAGCTCGCCCGCACTCTGGATTTGCTTCGGGAATGCATTTGGGAAAAGTAGACTTAAGCCATAGGGTGAAACAAGAGAGGGGTCTAAACTCATGGCAGCATAGGCTTCTGTGAAGCCAGCACCATAAAGCCCGGCCGATGCAAAGAAGCTTGCCATGGCGAGTGCACCACTGGCATTTGCTTGGCCAAGAATCGCACCCGTGGGGCGATAGGCAAATAGATTTTCTGCCTCAATACGCGCAAAATCGCTGAGCCCATTTTCTAGCAGCGCGCGCACTTTCCAAATACCCATTAATTGGCGGGGTAAAAGGGCGCCTTCTAGCTGTGCCCATGTTGGGGCTTTTTGACTTTTAATCAGCTCCAGCGGATTTCTGCCCAACGTCTCCGCACCCTGCAAACCGTAGTAGCTAAATGGATTGGAATCCCAAATTTCTTGATAGAGCTTATTGGCTTCTTCGAGCTTGCCCTTTTCTTTGAGAATTCGTGCTCGCCAAAAACGAGAACGGTCAAAACTATCACTTTGTGGAAAGCTAGCTTCCAGTTTTTCTAGAAGCGGTTCCGCCTCGCTCCATTTTTTGTGCAGGATGAGCGCCATTGCCTCATCGAAAAGATCCCCATCTGGGCTCACTGGTTTCACGCCAGCCTGGCCAGCCACTCCATGATATTTGGCCAAATTCGTAAGAGCGCGGATCTCTTCACTGGAGAGATCTTGGGTGAGTTCCATTCGAAGGGCAGAATCAGAGGGTAGCGCTAGCAGGGCCTCTCCAAGGTAGGCATCATAAAGAATAGCATCTGGATCTAGAAGATCGAGCAGGGCAGCCACTGCGTCTTCATGCTCTTCCCAATCCTTCCAAGCGAGCAGCTCCAATCCGCGAATGAGCATTTTTTGAGCAATTTTTTTCTGACCCTTCTTCGCCGCCACTTCACCGAGCGCGAGGATCGTATCCGTGCGTAGGGGCTTCGCAAGTTCTGCCAAGGCCGAGTGCGGATGCTCGAGTAACAGGCGATCAAAGTTTTCTAGGCTTTTAGCAAAGAGTTTTTTGCTAGCCTGGCTTTGAGCCAGCGAGAACTCCGCAAAATCAGAAAACTCGCTCGTATCCGATAGTTTTTTCAAAGCTGCCTCATCGCGTTTTTGAAGCGCTTTGCTTAAGCTTTTCGCTTCCGGCAGCAAGGATTTTGTGTAGATCGCGGGCGGCGGGCCTAAAAAGGGTCGTAATTCTGCAGGAAAACTGCTGGTAGCCGAAGCACAGAGCGCGAGACTGGAATGAATTAGCTGCAGTAGGGAAATCATGGGCCCAGCTTACGCTGAAGGAATATCACGGTTCAGCTCCTGAAGTGCATGGAGCACTTCTGTTACGAGAGCTTGATCCTCACCGTGCAAAGAGTTTTGCAGACGCTCCAATTTTGGAATCACGGATTGCACTCTTTCAAAATCTTTCCGACGGCGCACAAAAATCGCATCCGTCATGGCGTTGAAGCCTTCTGCTAGTTCTTGAAAGTTATCTTTAGTGCGAAATTGAATATGACGATCCAGCACGCCCTGTTGCATGGCAATCATCGACATGCGGAGCTTATATAAAGGGCCAGCGATACGATGAGAATGGAAGATCGCGAGAAAGAAGGCGCAGAGAATTACCACCACACTAAAGAGCAAAAGGAAAAGTAAGAAATCAGAGCGAGTTTGCGAAAGCGCTAAGCGAGCCGATGCGTTCTCGCGAAAGAGGGTGGTTTTTTCCAGGCTATCAAGAATCGTGAGCATGAAAATGGGAAAAAGTGAGGTGAACACAAGCACGGCGGTGGAAAAAAGGAGGGCGAAACGCCACTGAAAGGTTGGGTTAATTAGCCAATGCTTACGCAAGTTTTTCATGGAGACTCTATTCTCCTTGGAAAAGGGGCTCACTGTCAAACCGGAATCCACTCAAGCGGGAAGCAGGTTATCCACAAATTCTTGCGGGTGGAAGGGCCGAAGATCATCCGCACTTTCGCCGAGCCCGATAAACATAACAGGTAAGCCAAGTTCCACGCTCACAGCGAAAACAGCTCCACCGCGAGAGGAACCGTCCATCTTGGTAAGCACAATGCCCGTGGTGGGAATGGCGGCAGTGAACTCTCGTGCTTGCTGAATCGCGTTTTGACCTAAGGTTGCGTCGAGCACTAAGAGCACGCGATGCGGTGCGCCCGGAATTTTCTTTTCGATCACTCGCGCTACCTTTTTCAACTCTTCCATCAAATTATCTTTGGTGTGGAGGCGGCCGGCAGTATCGAGAATTACTTCATCCACTTCTCTGGCAAGTCCGGCTGCAACCACATCGAAAGCCACCGCGGCGGGGTTAGCCCCTTGCGCAGGGGCCACGCATTCCACATCCAGGCGCTTGGCCCATACCT
This sequence comes from Oligoflexia bacterium, assembly GCA_903867855.1. Taxonomy (GTDB): domain Bacteria; phylum Bdellovibrionota; class UBA1018; order CAIPTA01; family CAIPTA01; genus CAIPTA01. The sequence continues at coordinate 29,095 of CAIPTA010000144.1, forward strand.
GGAGCTGCTCCACGGCGGCTGCCCGGAAAGTATCTCCTGCCCCCAAAATCACTTTTTTGCCTTCACTTTTCGCGAGTGCGGCCAGCTTTCCCGCTGTAGTAGTTTTTCCTGCGCCATTCACGCCGATGAGCACCGTAACCATCGGTTTGGAATTCACTGGCTTAGGCAGGGGAATGGCGTTGAGCAGGGAGAGCATGCGTTCCCGAAGTTTTTGTTTTAGGAGTTCCGGCGACGGCATTTCTTGAAAATCTTTTTTCAGGTCGCTCAGGAAAAGTTCCGTCACTTTCGGGCCGAGATCCGCGGCTAGTAAACTCTCTTCCAAGCTTTCCCAAAGCGGGTGTTTCTCACTCCATTTTTCTTGGGAAGTGATACTAGCAAGCGACTCTTTTAGCCTACTCAGTAAGGGGCCGCGGCTTTTTTCCAGACCCTGTTCCCAGGGGTTTTTGGGCGAAATTGGCGAAAAAGTCTCATTTTTAATCGACTCTTTTGCTTTTTTTGGCCGCCTCAGAAGGATTATAGCAATAGTACAGGCTACCGCTATGAGACAAACTATTGATATTACTGGATTCATTCCTATTCCTGACCGTTATGCCACGTGAATTGACTTTCCCACACGCTGACGATATCGATGGCTACGTATTATGTTGCAGCGAATCATCAGAGCAATTCTCTTCAGTATTCCCTTGGCCGCTTTTATCGGATTGGCTTGCCAATCGGAAGAGCAGAGCTTGCTTCGTTTCTATTACGCCACGAATACGGATTACCAAAGTTATTTAGAAGATGTGCAAAGCTTCGGTCAAGCAACAATTCCTATTTCACATAGCCCCTGGAATTTGAAGGACCCTCAGCAAATTGCCCGTGTGCTTCGTATGCGTTTGGATCCTGCCCTTTGGAGCAACGATCAAGTGCGCCGTTTGGCGGAGCATGTGGTGCGTCTCAGCCATCGCTATCATTTTCCACCTGCCCTTATCCTTTCCATGATCGAGGTGGAGAGTCGTTTCGTGCCCACCGCGGTTTCAGGCCACGGGGCAGTGGGTTTGATGCAAGTTATGCCGTCCACTGGGGAGCGTTTGGCGGCTGAGCTTTCTATGCCTTGGGACGCGAAAAAGAGTTTGCGTGATCCCCTCACTAATATAGAGCTTGGTTTACAATATATGGTTCAGCTGAGGGCGCGCTTTAAGCAACCTCGTCGCTACCTAACGGCTTATAATATTGGCCCTTCCGCACTTTTGCGCAAACTGAAGAGCGGCGAACCTTACTCTGAGCGTTACTACAATAAAGTGATGCGCTCCTATCACGAGTACGCTACAAGAGCTCTCTAAGATGTATGTGATCCTTCTTTCCGGCGGACTCGATTCCGCCCTGAACCTTGCCATAGCCGCCAAAAATAATCAGGCGAAGCTAGCTATTACTATCCAATATGGTCAACGTGCTGAAGCCGCAGAGCTCAATGCTGCTCGTAAACTTTCTGAGTTTTATGGAGTGGATTGGAAGAGTGTGGATTTGAGCTGGCTTGGCGAAATCAATACTACAAGCCTAACGCGAGCGAGCTCTAGTTTACCCACTCCGAAAGCAAACGAATTGGATAATATGGAGATTGTGCGAGAGAGCGCGAAGGCTGTTTGGGTAGCAAACCGCAACGGTGTTTTCTTAAATGTGGCCGCTGCCTATGCAGAGGCGATGAAAGTGAAAACTGTGTTGGCCGGTTTCAATCGCGAAGAGGCGGCAACCTTTCCCGATAATTCCGTAGCCTTTCTTGATGCGCTTAATCATAGCTTTTCTTTCTCTACCATGAATCAGGTAAGGGCCGATTGCTTCACAAAGGATTTAGACAAAACACAAATTATCGCGCAATCTCTTGAGCTAAATCTCCCGCTGCATTTAGTCTGGAGCTGCTATGAGGCGGGTCCGAAGCGATGCTGGCAGTGCGAGAGTTGTAAACGCACTGAACGAGCGTTACTAGCGGCCGGGCAAGAAGGCCAGGATTGGCTGCAGAGAATGGACTATAAAGTATGAATTTGTTCACAAAAATTTTGCCGGGGAATATTCCCTATACCGGAGTGGAGCTACGCCCGCAGTGGATCGCAGAACAAACGGGGCATTTCGGTGATGCTTTGGTAGCCTTCCGCGGACCCTGCCATGTGAAATCTTCCGAAATGGTAGACGTAGAAGATTCACGTCGAAATCTTTTTATCGAATCGAAAGAAATGCTCCACTTTCTCGGGGAGAATTTTCATCTTGGTCTAGATGCGGCAGTGGGTCACCAGCGTTTGCTCATCGCCAATTTTGTAGAGCTGCTAGCTGCTGAGTTGCCTGCTCAATTTCGCGTGGGCCGCCAGGGCGATGATATTTTTATTCGTGAAACGGGCAATCAGCAAAATTTAAAACTTTCAGTTTCTGTGGTTACCGCAACTGCCGTTTCAACGATCATTCATTTCGGTGTGAACATTGATGCGAGCGGCGCTCCAGTGCCTGCGATAGGTCTACAAAATTTAGGCATTGATCCGGAAGCTTTTGCTCAAAAAGTACTCACTCGTTGGGTGTGGGAATTTGATTCTATGTATAAGGCTCGCTGCAAGGTATCGCCCCGATGACAATCAAGGCGCCGAAACCAAAGCTTCCGCCAATTTCTCCAATCCTCCAAGCTTGTGCCACGTATGTGCCGGGAAAGCCTGTGGAGGAATTGCAACGCGAGCTTGGGCTTAGCGATATCATCAAGCTCGCTTCCAATGAAAATCCACTCGGGCCCTCTCCGATCGCGCTTAAGGCGATTGAAAATGAAATTGCGAATATACATTTCTATCCGGATGTAAATCACTTTTATTTGCGACAAAAACTGGCAGCCCGGTTAGGGGTTACAGCCCAGGAATTGATTATCGGAAATGGCTCAGAAGAAGTGGTGAGTTTGTTGATTCGCTCCTATTGTTCGCCTGGCGACAATACTGTGGGATGCGGAGCTGCTTTTTTGGCCTATCGTGTTTGTAGTCAGGTGCATGGAGTGGAATATCGCGAGCCGGCCCTGAATCGCGATATGAATCTAGAGTTAGAGGAACTCCTCTCTTTGGTAGACGCAAAAACGCGCATTGTTTTTCTTCCGAACCCGAATAATCCAACGGGCACATACTTGAATCGCGCTACCATGAGAAAACTTTTGCAGCGCTTGCAGGAGCGATCTGTGCTGGTGATGCTCGATTATGCGTATTGGGAGTATGTGCGCACGAAAGATTTGCCAAGCCCTGAAGAACTCTATTCAGAGTTTCCTAATGTTTTAGTCACCCGCACTTTTTCTAAAATCTATGGCCTCGCTGGGCTCCGCGTGGGTTACGGCATGGCCCATCCCGATATATTAGAAACCATGCGCAAAGTGAAGATGCCTTTTAATGTGACCACGCTTGGTCTTGCGGCGGCACTGGCAGCTCTCGAGGATGAAGCTCATGTGAAACGTTCCTATGATCTAAACGTGGAAGGTATTGAGTATTTGGAAAAAGAGTTTCAGCGCATGGGTTTGGATTTCTGGCCGAGCCAAGCCAATTTCCTTTTAGTGCGCATGCCAGTGGATGCAAAACAAGTTTATGATAAAATGCTCACCGAGGGTGTGATTCTCCGCCCAGTGGCAAACTATCGCCTGCCAGAATTTCTGCGTGTGAGCGTAGGCACCATGAGCCAAAATAAGCGCATGATTGCTTCCTTAGAAAAAACATTGCGCGGTTTTAAGGCATGAGAAATTTACCCATAGTTGCGATTGATGGTCCTGCGGGTAGCGGAAAGAGCACGGTAGCAAAAGCGCTAGCGAAGCGTTTGCAGTTTGTGCACGTGGATACAGGTGCGCTATATCGCGGAGTTGCTTGGCTCGCCATCCGTAAGGGTGTGGAGCTTGGGGTGGAGCAAGATGTGGTGGCCACTTCCAGCGGTGTGAAATTTGAGTTTCGCTATATTGGCGATGGAAATCATCTCTTTCTGGATGGCGAAGATGTGGCGAATTTCATTCGCACAGAAGAGGTAAGTGCCGCCGCTTCAAAGGTTTCGGCCTTCCCTGGAGTGCGCTCTTTATTATTAGATCTACAGCGTAGCTTTGGGAAAACCGGCGGTGTTGTGCTCGAGGGGCGTGATATCGGCACGGTGGTTTTTCCCAATGCTGAGTTAAAGTTCTTTCTCTTTGCCTCTCCACAAGAGCGTGCGTTGCGTCGCCATCAGGAGCTTAAAGCTAAGGGCATTGAAAGTGATTTAGACTCTGTGGCGCAGGATCTTGCCAAGCGCGATCATCAGGATTCCACAAGGGCCATTGCTCCCTTGAAGCAAGCTGCTGATGCCATACCTGTTGATACCAGCGGGAAAACCATCGAAGCAGTGCTGGATCAGCTAGAAGCACTGGTTCGCCAGCGCATGGTGTACTAGAATAAGCACATGCTATCCGACGTGAAACGTATTTTGCTCGTCCGCACGGACAAAATTGGAGATGTAACTCTCACTACGCCGGCCATTGCGGCTCTAAGAAAAAAGCTCCCTGTTGCCCACTTGGTGGGTTTGGCTTCAAGCATCGGCGCTGAAATTTATCGTAGCAATCCTCACCTGAATGAGACCATCGAGCTCACGGAGGCCCATAAGGGATTTGTGGGATTTTTTCGATTGTTGATGCTCATCCGCCGGCAACACTTCGATGCGGTGGTTGTGTTTCAATCCCGATTTACCATTGCGTTCTTGTTATTTTTGAGCAGGATTCGCTTTCGCGTGGGACCACTTTCAAAGTGGTGGTCGTGGTTATTTTTTAATCGGGGTCGCCGCCAGAATCGATCCGCTGTGGAGATGCACGAGGCCGATTATAATCTTCAGCTTTTACGCCTCTTTGAGATCACAGTGGCGGGCACTAAAGAGCGCACCTACCTGCAAGTGCAGCCTGAGGCGAAGCGTAGCGCCCAACGATTTTTTCAGGAAAAGGGTTTGTCTAACGGCAAAAAGACAGTGGCCATTCACCCCGGCATGGCAGGTTCTGCGCTGAATTGGCCGGAGAGCAATTATAGTTATCTGGGACGCTCCTTAAGTAAGCACTATAATATCGTAGTTACGGGCGGGCTTTCAGAGTCGGCGCTAGTGGAGCGAGTGTTTCAAAATATTGCGAAAAATCAGAGCTATCTTCCCGATCAACCCGTGGTGGCGAAGTTTATTGGGGAGAGGGGCTTAGCTGAGCTCATTGGTATTCTAGACCAATGTGATGGCGTGGTTGCTCCGAGCACCGGCCCCATGCACCTTGCGGTGGCGCTTGGGAAAAAAGTGGTGAGTGTGTTTTCGCCCATTAAAGTGCAGAGTGCGGTGCGCTGGGGCCCTTATGGGGTGAATGTGGGCAATAATTTGGGGATTCTACCTCAGGACCAAGCCTCCGTTTTAATTCCCGATGTGAATTGTGCGGAGGGTTTTCATTGTGCCCTTTCTGCTTGTATCTATTATCCTTGCATGCCAAGAATTGCTGTAGAGGATGTGGAAACTCAGCTGCTTGTTTTGCTTGAGGGTTCGTCCGTTTCAATGGTGAAGAGTTCTGCTTTTATGAGCTATGAATTCGAAGATAGTTATGGAGAGTCGGAGCTATGAAGTTCGCGATCAAGCGTAGTCGATTTCAAGAGATTGTTTCTCGATTTTCCAACAAACAAATTCTAGTTATTGGTGATGTTGGGGTGGATCGCTATACGATCGGCTCCGCAAGCCGTCTTTCGCCAGAAGCACCAGTGCCGGTTGTTGCCGTTACTTCCGTTCGCGATAAATTAGCGATGGCCGCCAACGTAGCAGAAAACTTGCAGGCGTTCGGAGCCAAGGCTTCGCTAAGCTCTTTGGTTGGCGAAGATCGCGTGGGCAATGAGCTTTACTCTCTTCTTGAAGAGAGTAAAATTTCTAGTTCCGCTTTGTTTCGTCATCCTTCCCGCCGCACCACCTTGAAAGAAAGAGTGATTGCGCAAAATCAACAAGTGGTGCGTATCGACCATGAGACGAGTGAAGCCCTTAACGCGGCTGCGGAAGAATTCTATTTGAGCCAAGTGAGTGCCGCTTTTCAGAGTGTGGATGGCGTGATCCTGGAAGACTATGCCAAGGGTCTACTCACGAAACGCGTTCTTCGCGATGTGATTGCTCTGTGCGAAGCGGAAAAGAAATTTGTTTCTGTGGATCCGCCAACTATGGGCACTCGTTTGCCTTCCGATTATCGTGGCGTTTCGATGCTCACGCCAAACTTAGCCGAGGCTGAAAAACTTTCTGGTATTGAAATTAAAGACGATGCCTCTTTGCAAAAAGCCGGCGATCACCTACTGCAAGAAGTTGGTGCTCCAATCGTAGTGATTACCCAGGGAAAATTGGGGATGACTATTTTTACGAAGCAAGACAAGCCTCTCCACATTCCAACTTTCGCTCGCGCCGTTTTTGATGTTTCGGGCGCGGGAGATACGGTGATCTCCATGCTCACCCTTGCGATCATCGCTGGGGCGTCTATCGAGGAGAGTGCTATTCTAGCTAACTTCGCTGCTGGAGTTGGCGTGGGTAAGCCTGGCACCGCCACAGTGAGCTTGGAAGAGCTCGAGCAATACATGCAAATGCATGGTGGACTCAATTAGCTTACTGCCTTGCGTTAGCGCAAATCCCTGGGAAAAATCGTAAAGATCCTTTATGGTTATTGCCTAGGAGCCCCTAACTCTTTTGTTTCAATGAGGTAATTTCATGAAGATTCAGTCCCTTTCCCGCGCATTTTTATTCACCACTCTTCTACTCAGCTTGGGAGTAGTGGGCTGTGCAAAGAAAAAAAATCTTAAGCCCGATGATGATTCCTCGAACACATCTTCGACTGTTGATGCGGCGGATGTAAATTCAGGCGCTGCCAGCAGTGATAATGATAATGCGATGGGCTTGCGCACGATTCACTTCCCTTATGATTCCTTCGTGGTGACTGGCGAGAACAAAGAAATTCTTGAGTCAAACATCAAAATCATGAAGAGCAACGAGTCGATGAAAGTGCAAATTGAGGGTCACTGCGATGAACGCGGTGGCATTCAATACAATCTAGCTCTTGGCGAAAAACGCGCTAATGCGATTGCAAAGTTGATGACGGCTGGTGGCATTGCGAAATCTCGTGTTAACACGATCAGCATGGGAAAAGAAAAGCCGATTGCTCAAGGCAGTGGTGAAGAAGTTTGGGCGAAAAATCGTCGCGCCAACTATGTGATCACGGAGAAGTAAGTTTTTTTCATGAAGAAAATAGGGCTGCAATCGCTAGCACGACTTGTGAAGTTGAGCCTCGGCGGGGCGGCCCTTTTTTTATTGGTGGGGTGCTCGGCGTTTGGTACGCGTCCGGTAAGGCAGATGTCTTATGCGGAAGCGGCTTTCAAAGCGGCAACCCAAGCCAACGCCGAAAACTCTCAGCCCCAGCTATACCTGCTCGCGAAAGATACCTTGCTTCGCGCTCGCTCCTATTACCGTTTAAAAAATTTCAAGCAAGCCAGAATTTTTGCTATCCGATCAAGACGCTTTTCTGAAGATGCCGAACTCAAGGCAGTGCGTGGAGAAAGCAGTTCCAAACAAGGCGAATCTCTGGTGAAATAACTGCATGGAAAATAAATCTATGCGTGGTCCCGTCGCGATCCTATTCACTAGTTTTTTACTCACTGGTTGTTTTCAAACCCGTGCGGATATTCAACAAGAAAAAGAGCAACAGGCAATGGAAAGTTCCATGCAGCAGAGTGTTGCGGAACAATCGCAATCTCTGGAAGAACTACAGCAACATGTAGCGAAGTTACAGGGGCATATCGAAGAGCTTGAACACGGCCATAAGTCAGATGCGGGCGCCGAGCAGAAAAATCAGGAAGAGTTAAATAAAAAACTTGCCGCCATCACCGCACGATTGGATGCGATTGAGCAGAAACAAGAAGTGCTCTTCACAGAAGTAACGAAAGCCAAGCAAGAAGCTTTGCAAGCCCCAAAGTCTGCTCCAGCGGAACTTGCCCAAGGTGGAACTCCAAAACGAAAAGCCGCGGGCTTTGAGGCGGGCATCACCGCATTTCACGCTCATCAATATGCAGATGCAGCTGCAAATTTTAGTGCTTATTTGAAATCAGGAAAAAGCGTGAAGCATGCGCTTGATGCCAACTATTTTTTGGGCGAATCGCAGTATCAGCTGAAGCAATATTCTCAAGCTATTTTGGCCTATAATGCAGTTCATGAAAAGGCGGGTAAGGCCTTGCTAGGTCGCAAGGCAACTCTGCGAATCGCGGAGTGCTTTTCGTTGATGGGAAATCACAAGGATGCGAAAGCTTTTGCCCAGCTTCTCTTGGATGCGAGCCCAGATAGTGCTGAAGCGAGAGCAGCACGGAAGTACTTGAAATGAAAAACCTGATTTTTACTGCGCTTGCGTTAGTGCTGGCATCGTGCACCTCGAGCAAGCAGTCTACGAAGTCTAATTCAGGAAGCATCTATATCATGTACAATAATGATAACTTTGCTTTCCTGGATCCTTGCGGCTGCCGCATCTCTCCGATCGGAGGAATTGATCGTAGATGGAATGCAATGCAAGGCTATGCAGAAGAGTCGCGCGTATTTGTTGATGGCGGGAATTTTCTATTCAAGAGCCCGAGCGCGGCAGACTATCTCAAGCCACAATGGTTTGAGCAGGCCAAGGGCGTGGTGGAAGGATACAATCTTCTGCATGCAGATGCTGTTGCTATTGGAGAAAATGAGTTTGCGCTCGGTGTGAAAAAGTTTGAAGAGATCGCCGCTACGGCGAACTTCCCTTTCCTATCAGCCAATATTTATAAAAAGGGCACAGATACTCTGTTTGCCAAGGATTCCATTCTCCTCGAAAAGCGTGGAAAGAAAATTGGCGTTTTCGCTGTATTTTTGCCGAGCCTCAAGTTGCCTCCTGAATTAGAGGCGCGAGATATTAATGAGGCTGCTCGTGAGGAAGTGAAAAAACTTCGCGCTAGAGGAGCAGATTTAGTGATCGCTCTTGCGCACGAAGGCTATGAGAATGATTTGAAGTTGGCTAAGGCTGTGCCCGGTATCGATCTGATTGTGGGCGCAAGCTCGCAAAGTTTGTTGCAAAATCCAACCTCGGAAGGGGATACGCGAATTGTGCAGCTCTCTAGCCAAGGGCAGATGTTTGCCTACTTAGAGTATGGTCTCCAGGAATTTCCGAAAAAGCTTCTTAGCAATGTGGTGCTTGAGCTGAATGCGGATTTCAACCATTCGCCGAACGATGAAGCGAATCCGATGAAAAATTTGATTGCGGTTACCAACTTGCGCATTGGCCAGGCAAATCGCAAGCTCGATGAAAAAATTTGGGCCGAACATAAGGATGCTGTAGCTGGGTATGATACTTTCATTAGCTGCCGTGATTGCCATAGTAAGCAAGCAGAGTTTCAAGAAGGCAAGCCCCATGCGGCCTCATTCTTGGCATTGGTCGCTAAGAAGCAGGAAACTAACCTAGACTGTGTGAAGTGCCATAGCGTAGGCCTCGGTGTGCCAGGTGGATTCCAGTCGATGTCAGAAGCGCTTCGCGATGAGTCTGGGCAGGGTGTGGCGGTTGAATCTGTGATTGCGAAAATGGGCAAAGATTTTCCACCTAAAGAAGAATATCGTGTGCTGTATCATAAGGATCCAAAACACTTACGTGCTGATGTGCAGCGCTGGATTGCCTCCTTGCAAAGTAGTGGGGTGAAGAAGGCCTTCCTCGGCATGCAGTGCGAGAATTGCCATGGTGGAATGTCTGGGCATCCATTTGCCAACGATAATAAGTCACCCACCGTAACTAGCGCAATTTGCCTGCAGTGCCACACCAAAGAGCAGGCTCCAGCTTGGTACGGTAGCGATGGAAAAGTAAACACAGCGGTAGTGGCAGCGGCGATTAAAGAAATGGGCTGTCCTCGCAATACGAAAGAGTAGGAGATCTAACTCTTCGATTTAGGGGCCAAATTCATTTTACGGATTGCTTCCAGGCTATCTTTGCCTAGATTGCCTTTCGCTAAAACTTTTAAAATAAAATCTGTTTTTCCCTCTATATAATCGTCGATGGAGTTAGGAAATTTTTCTGCCAGTCGAAATTTTAGCGAACCGTATTCATCGCGTAGAGCTGTATTTTCTCGTAAGGCATCGCGTAGGGAGAGATGATTTAGCAGCGCCTCACTATGGCTAGGGCAGACGTATAAATTATGTTTTATTTCTGGCTGCGGGTGCCGAAATGCCTCTCTGTTTTCGATACCCAGATTGCCTCTATGCTCATAGCCTAGACTAGCGAGTTTGTCTGCGATTTGCGGCAAGAGAGAGAGATCGGAAATCACAATATCAATATCGATGATAGGTTTTGCGGCAAGCCCTTGCACAGAAGTGCTTCCCACATGCTCTATAGCAAGAGCCAGATCGGAAACTTTAATCCAGAGTAGAGCTTTGAGTTTACTAAATTGCCTTGGCCATTCTTCACTATAGGGGCAAACGATAACCGCGCTGCTCATTATTTAATTCCAGTTAACGGTGAATTCTGCGGCTGGGCCTTCGGCCTTCTCGATCTTGATGAAGCCCTTATTTAGGCCGTGCAGGAAAACATCTTTCGTTACTTCAACGTCTTTCAAGCAATACTCGATGATCTTTTTCACATCGCCTTGCTTCCACCATTCTACTGCCATGATACCATCCGCACTTTTGCCCACGCCGAGGGTGGCGGTGGCCACTTTCTCTAGCTTCACAAATTTCCAGCCGCTCACATTATGGATATCGAGCATGATATCAAAGGTGTCGAGCTTTGAGTGGTGAGGGCAGCCGTACTTCTCGAGCACCGGCAAATCGAAGCCAATAATATTATAGCCAATCACGAGGCGCTCTTTGCAGAGCTTGATCATGTCGCCTAATTGATCTTCCGTATAGGAGTAGAATTTGCCATCGCGAGAATCGTAGGCGCAGGCCACCGATACTTCGAGAGCTTTAAAGTTTTTCCAGCCACCTACGGCATCCACTAGCGTTTTTGTTTCGATATCCACTACGAGAAAATCTTTGTGATTTTGAAATAGAGAGGCAGGCGACAAGTCGCTGCCCAAAGGGATGCTAAGATCATGGCTCCAGAAGGAGGAACTGAGTTTTACGCGATTTGTGCTCATAGGAATTGGATACCATAGTTCGAAAATCGCTTCAAAAGATTGCGCAGACTCTCTGTGTCTAAATGGAATATAAATATTTTATGTTTGTATCTACTTGGACAATGTTTAAAAATTCGCTGGAGATTCGTGCCTTTACCCCCGCATCCGGAACCCACAGATTTTTGCTTGACCAAAACAATCAGGCTTGTTAGAGTTGAAATATAGGGAATGGGAAACAAATTTTAAGTTAGGAAATCCCAGCGAAAAGGGCAATCCGTAGCGAAAGCACGGGGCGCAAAGTTCTTATCCTACCCTCGAGAGAGAAGGGATGAAGAATTGCCGCAAGGGCGAGTGTTCCATACGTTCGGTCGAGAGCATCGGCGGCTCTGACTATGCTATGCTTGGGTTAACTATTGGCGGCGAGCTGATAGTTAGGACGTGTCGGGCCTCGAAGGAGAAACGAATGAAAACGGAGTGCTAGCGCAAGCTAGTGGTTCCGTTTACGAGAAACTTGTTTAAAAAAATTCAAATATCGATTGCATAGGATTTCGGCTCGGGACGGAGATGATAGAGTAAATATCTCTGCCGCGAGGTGAGCCTACACTATATGTGTTTGCAGCCTGCCGATTTTGATCGGCGGCGATGAAAGAGGTTGATTATGAATCAACCTCTTTTTTTTTATTTCAAAATTTCCATCATGCGGGGATGAATAATCCCATTCGTCGCGAGCACTTCTCTGCCCATCAGATCTAATGGATCATTTCTATAGTTACTCACTTCGCCACCAGCTTCCGTGACTAGTGCTGCTCCGGCACAAATATCCCAGCTACCTAAATTTTGTTCCCAAAAGCCATCGAATACACCTGCGGCTACGTAGGCAAGGTCGATTGCGGCAGCGCCGGGGCGTCTTACTGCGCGGGCCTCTAGGTGAGCATTGTGAAATTTCTCGATCGCAGGCGCTAGCATGCTCTCTTCTTGGCTGTAAGCAAAACCAGTGGTGAGCAAGCACTCAGAAATTTTCTTGCGATCACTCACGTGAATTTTCTTTTTCCCAAGAAAGGCGCCACTTCCCTTGGCTGCATGAAAAGTTTCCTTTAGACAAGGAATATGAATCACACCGAGCACTGGGTCCCCCGCGATCGCGAGACCGATAGAGACACAAAACATGGGAAAGCCGTGAACGAAATTTGTGGTGCCATCGAGTGGATCCACATGCCAAACGGGAGTATCGCCGTGAATGAGATCACTTTGGCCACTTTCTTCCCCAATGAAAACGAAGCTAGGAAACTTTTTCTGAAGAGCGGCTTTAATGAATTTTTCGCTCTTTAAGTCAGCTTGTGTAACAAGCCCTGCTTTAAACTTTTCTTTGATGATGAGTTTTTTACGATAGTAGCTTAGCAAAATTTTGCCTGCGCCTTCTGCTACTTTACAAACCTCGGCCTTAATTTTTACGAGCTCTGATTTCTTGAGCATTAGAAGAAGGCCTCTTTCGCGTGAGTCTTGGTATACTCGGCTACATATTTTTTATATTCTTGGATAAGTCTCTTTGTGAGTTCGCCGCCACCAGAGGGAAACACTTGCTTGGCTCCATGTTCAAATCGGATTCCGCACACTGGCATGATTTCCCTCGTTGCACTACTTACGAAACACTCTTTCATGCTGGGAATATCTTCCGGACGCAATGGTCGCTCCGAGTAGCCCACACCAATTTTTTTGCAAACTTCGGCAACGGCTCTTTTCGTGAGACCTTTTAGATTCCCCGTATTGGTGCCTGCTTCATGAGGGGGAGAAATTATCTTCCCATCCTGCACAAAGCACACATTGCTATTCGATGCCTCAGTTAATTTTCCATCTAGACTTAAAATAAGAGCATCGTCTGCTCCCAATTTTTTTACTTCGCCGACGGCAAGGATATTGTTCAAGTAGTTACCACTCTTGATATTTGGATCGAGGGCGAGGGGAGAGTTCCGCCTGATCGAGGGCATGGCGAGCCACATACCTTCTTGGTAAAAGCGCGGATTCCAATCCACTATGGGTTTCACTAAAATGATATAGCTCGTTTTTTTGGCTAGCGCTGGATCAAGATCGAGCACACTTTCGCCACGAGTGATTGCATAACGAATGAAAACTTCTTCGCCAGCCTGTACGTTGCTAGAGGCAACGGTGCGGCGAATTTCTTCTTTCAAGAAAAGTCGAGATTGGGAGAGTTCCATTTGCGCGAGTCGCGCGGAGTTTTCTAGGCGCTCGAAGTGCTCATCATAATAAAAGGGCACACCAGAATAAGTGCGCACTACTTCATAGATGGAGTCACCGTATAAAAAACCACGATCAAAGATGGAGATTTTTGCGTCACTCGCAGCCGTGATCAAACCATTCACATTCGCTGTTGCTTGCATAGGGGAAGCTTACTGTAAGCGTTCGAGCTTAGCTAGAGGATAGTAAAATTGCAGAATCTCTCTGTAGGATTTGCCAAGATCCGCCATGGCCTTCGCGCCAATCTGGCACATACCCACGCCGTGGCCATATCCATGGCCATCAAACTCTACTCCGTTATCGTTCGCGTGTAGATCGAAAGCGGTGCTCTTGATATGAGTATTTCCTACAGCATTGCGAAAGGCGTTTGCAGAAATCACGGCGGTATTTCCTTGCGAATCAGAAATGATAAGATCATTCATGCGCGCATTTTCGTTGTTTGGTCCTGATTCTAAATGGGCGAGACGAGCAAAGCCTCGTGGCAATAAGCCAGCCACTTTGTGTAAGGCCTGATCGAGCTGATAGAGTGAGCTATGGAAATTCCAATGTCTTTGGCTGGCGCTGGTTTGGTGGTAAGGGCAAACCACTGGGCGAATATAGCCATATTTTTCGCCCCACACTGCTTCTGGATTTTCTGTTTTTCCGCCACAGTCCGCATGGAAAAAGGCTTTGATAGGTTCATGCTTCCACGCGAGAACCATCCCTTGAGTGCTTTCTGCCGCGCGGTTCGATTTTGGTGTTTCGCTACTAGCACCATCATATACTTGATCTTGGGTAGTGCTCTCTAAATCAAAATTTCTCGCCGAACTATATTGCATCTGGTGGAGTGCATAGGTACGCGAGGCCACCGCTTGAGCACGCAGAGCTTCCATCGGCCAGCTTGCCAGCATCTCCTTGTTGATTAGGCCGGCAATATATTTTTCTAAGTTAAGCTTATTCACCACGGCACAGTTGCCATGATCGATATAGATAAAAATATCGCCGCGATAGGCTTTATCCTGAATGTTCACAAAATTGCCACGGGAACTGATTTGTAGGCGTTGCTCTGGCTTGGAATTCAGGCCATAGCTAATTCCTGCTTGGTTGCAGTGAATACTAAATACGCTGCTAGACTCAATGCTCACTGTATTATTTAGAACGAGATCGGTGCCGGAAATTTCTAGCTCAGTGAAGTGACCTAGGAGCACGCGTACATCGCGATTCTCTAGGCTCGTGAGGCTTGGTCTTGGTATGGCGGCTTCTGCGGATACGCAAAAACAAATATTAAAGGCTAAAAAACTACGAAGCCACCACATGAAATCTCCTAAGAGATTCTAACTCACTTTTTCGTGAGCTCGGTGAAGAATTTCATAAAATCTAACGGGAAGGGGAACACAATCGTGTGATTGCCTTCTTCAGAGGAAACTTCCTTTAACGTTTGCAGGTAACGAAGGGAAATTGTACCAGGGCTTTCGCTCATCAGCTTACCTGCTTCCGAGAGTTGTTTGGCGGCTTGGAATTCTCCTTCGGCAGCAATCACTTTCGCGCGACGTTCCCTCTCCGCTTCTGCTTGTTGAGCCATCGCTCGCTGCATTTCAGGGGGCAAATCAATTTGTTTCACTTCCACATGACTCACCTTGATGCCCCAGGGAGCGGTTTGCACATCGAGAATATTTTGTAGCTTCGTGTTGAGTGATTCTCTCTCCGATAGAAGTTCATCGAGCTCAACTTGGCCGAGCACGCTTCGTAGCGTGGTTTGTGAAAGTTGGGAGGTGGCGAAAAGATAATTTTCGATTTCAATCACGCTTTTTAGAGGATCTACCACGCGGAAATAAATTACGGCGTTTACTTTGAGGGTAACGTTATCACGGGTAATGATATCTTGTGGAGGCACGTCGAAGGTAACTGTGCGGAGATCTACTCGTGTCATTTTATCGAGAATGGGAACGATAACTACAAGCCCGGGCCCTTTTGGCTCCTTAATCGCGCGACCCAACCGAAACACCACACCACGCTCATATTCATTCAGCACGCGCACCGCGCTCATTAAAACTACAACGATGGGAATTAAGAACACAAAAAATTCAGGCATAACTAATACTCCTATTTCAGATGGCTCATCACCTTTTGCAGATCATTCCAGGCTTCACGTTTTTTGTCTGGCGCTTGGAGTAGCTCTCGTGGGTGATGAGTTAAAAAAAGTTTTCTGCCTTTGAAGGAGTGATCCTGCAGCCGTAATTTTTCAAGGCCGATATCGGCACGAGCGAGCGTACGAGCTGGGAGTTCACCGAAGGCAACAATGAGTTTCGGTTGTAAAAGTTCAATTTGTTTTTCTAGATATTTCAGGCAAATAAGTGCCTCTTCTTCACGAGCAATCTGCCCGGTAGGAGGCTTACACTTCAACAAATTGGTGAGGTAAACTTCTTCAAGCCGCAGACCCATGGCGGCGATCATTTTCGTGAGTAGTTCGCCTGCCTCATCACTGAAAGGCTTGCCAGCTTCATCGTCTTTTCGGCTTGGAATATCGCCTAGAAAAAGCACCTTAGGCTTAGCGTGCCCAATTCCAAAAACTAGTTTTTCTCTGCCTAAATGGGCGCTGCAATCCTTACAAAAACGCATGGATTCTGAGAGGCCTTGTAGGGAATCTACCTGCTTTTCATAGGGATTTTCAGCGGCTACCGGATTGAATTGTAAGGGTAGCTCTTCCACGCCCGCGAACACCTCACGCAGCGTCTTGGCTAACTCATCTTTCAGCGTCATTTCAGCACTCTATGGCGGAATACCTGCTATTCGCAATAGTTTTTCTTTCTAAGGTTTTTGGCCTGCTCACCGATAGGTATGTGTGGCCAAGGAGGACCCTAATCATGGATAAAGAACTCGACGATACCCTCGATCTAGATACTCAAAGCGAAATCGAAAGCACGCCCTCACTCTATCAAAACCCAACTCTCCCAGCAGACGAAGCCCTGAAGCTCTTGGAGTCTTGCCCTGTTTGTAATTGCCGAGTGCGTTTTACGAATTTCTCTGACTTTGCACGTCTAATTTCTCACGAAGTGATCCGCTGTGAAGAGTGCGGCTATCGTGCGAAAAAAGACATGAATCACCTTCAGTAATTTTTTCTCTGCTTACGTTGGAATTCCACGGCGAAGCGATGCGCCTCATCTCGAATCCGCTGCATTAGATGACAAACTGCGGATTCGGGAGCGAGCGTAATCGGGTTCATTCTTCCTGGCTTAAACACTCTCTCAAACGTTCTCGTTACTTCCCGATTATCAAAATCCGATTCCACCTTGCTCTTAGCTAACGAAACCACATCGATCCCCGTAATATTCAATTCCTTCACCACTTCCACAGCCATCGAGAGCTGCCCCTTACCGCCATCAATGATGAGTAAATCCGGTGGATCCTCGAAATTCTCTTCCGCATATTCCGAGCTTTTTAAAAGTCTGCGCGATATCACTTCGCGCATTGCTGCGAAATCATTTTGTGAATCAATGCTCTTCATCTTGTAGTGCCGATACAAGGATTTATCTGCCTTACCTTCGATGAATGTAACCCTGGAGGCCACAATGCCTGTATCGCCAAGGTTGGAAATATCAAAACACTCGATTCGCCGTGGGTAATTTTCTAATTGTAACTTCGAGCGTAGATCAGCCAGCACGCGGTAGATGCTGCCTTTTTCTCTCTGACGCTCTTCAAAGATGTTAGCTGCATTTTTGGCGGCTAATTCGAGCAGATCATGCTTGCCGCCTTTTTGCGGGATAAAGAATTTGGTGTTCGTCTGCATTTGTGCAAAGCCTTCTTCGAAAAGGCTTTGTTCGGGCAAATCGAAGGGAATCAAAATTTCATTTGGCGCACTTTTGGCTTCTGCACCTGGAAAAGCTGATTGAGTAGTGAAGGTGGGTTCCTCTAGTTGATCTTCCGCCAAATAGAATTGAGCGAGGAAGCTAGTGAGAATTTCTTCGTTGGAACGATCTTCTACATGATCGAAGTGGAAACTGGCAGTATCCACCACATCGCCGCCACGTACGAAGAGAAGGGCAACGCTCGCTGATGCGCCAACACGGTGCCAACCTACGACATCCATACGAATATCACCATAGATCGGATTAGAAACATTGGCGGATTTCTTCCTTTGCAGCGTTTCTTGTAGGCCCTTCAGGAGATCACGAAGACGAGCCGCTTTCTCGAATTCCATTTCTTCCGCTAGCTTCTCCATTTCCGCTTCCATTTTTTTGATGGCGTCAGTGCCATGCCCACTTAATAGTTCTAGCGCGTGGTTTAAATCTCTTTGATAGTCTTCAGCAGTGATCATGCCGGTGCATGGTGCGCTGCAAGTGCCAATCTGATAATTGAGGCAGGGGCGACTACGATTTTGAAATTCGGAATCGCTGCAATCACGGAGACGAAAGTTTTTATTCAAAAAGCGCATCGCTTCGCGAAGGTGCCCGGCGGAAGCGAAGGGGCCAAAGATACGCATGCCTTTTCGTTTTTTGGGCCTTCGCATATACACGAGTTTTGGGAAACTGTGAGATTCATCGATGATCACAAAGGGATAGGATTTATCGTCGCGCAGTAAAATATTGTAGCGCGGCTTATGCTTCTTGATCTGGATGCTTTCCAGAATCAGGGCCTCGGCTTCGGAATTAGTGAGAATGATCTCGAATTCCGCAATCTTGCTAACTAAGGTTTTGGTCTTGGGATCGTCTACGTTTTTGTGGAAATAGGTGCGGATGCGGTTAGTGAGGTTTTTCGCTTTGCCGATATAGAGAATCTTGCCGTGCTTATCGAGCATGCGATACACGCCAGGGCCTTCACTCGCTTCCCGAGCCTTATCCTGGAGATATAGCAGTCTTTGTTCGGCTGTACTCATCTTTACCTGGTAGTATATTTCAAAATAGCATTGAGTGTCGAAGCAGATTTTCTTTTATAATAGAGACTATGGCAGTTGGTGAAGAAATAATCTGTTTTTGTAGTTCTTGTAACCTAGATTTGCGTCATGTGATTGTGGCGCACAAATCTGGAAATTCTGGGCCCATCGCAAAGGTTCGTTGCAATACTTGCGCTAAGATCCATGCGTTTCGTAATAATCCGGCCATCGTGGCCGCGAAGAAGGCTGCTACGCCTAGAGGGGCGGCCGCTCCGCGAGAGAAGGTACAGGTAATTCCCCTCGAAGTAGAGTGGCGTGAACAGCTACGATCGAAGGAAAAATCGCCTTCGATACAGTATTCACCAGGCCATGATTTCAAAGTTGGTGATGTTCTCGACCATCCAAGCTTCGGATGTGGTATCGTGAGATCTCTGAAAGAAGGCAATAAGTTTGAAGTGCTGTTTCAGCGGGAAATTAAGGTGCTCGTGCACCGCCTAAAAACAAGCTAGGAGCATTCTCATGGCTGACGGAAAAGTGGAGCATAATAGCTACGAAGTGAAGCCTCATATTTTGGAGCGCTTTCCTGTTGCTTCAAGGTCTATTTGGAAAGATGTTTCCGATAAAGACTGGAACAGCTGGATCTGGCAGCAGCAGAATCGCGTAAAAAATCTTGAGCAGCTGGGCAAAGTAATTAATCTCACCGACGAGGAGCGCAAAGCCTATGAGGGCTCGGTGGAAATGTTCAACATGAGCATCACGCCTTACTATGCAGCTTTAATGGATCCAAATGATCCAAACTGCCCGATTCGATTGCAGGCCGTGCCGAAGCTGGGTGAACTCTATATTTCTCCTACCGATATGGAAGATCCACTCGCGGAAGAGCGCGATATGCCTGTGCCTGGGATTACCCATCGCTATCCTGATCGCGTGCTTTTTTATACCACTCATAATTGCGCCATGTACTGCCGCTTCTGCACGCGAAAAAGAAAAGTTTCTGATCCCGGTTCTGCGGCTCAAACGAAACAGCTCGATGATAGTCTCGCCTATATTCGTGCGCACAAAGAAATTCGCGATGTAGTTATCTCTGGCGGTGATCCACTCTCCAATTCTGATGATCGTCTCGATTATATTTTGGGTTCGCTCCGCGATATGCCTCATATTGAGATGTTCCGCCTTGGCACCCGGAATATGGTTACGCTCCCTCAGCGTATCACCGATGATTTTGTGAATATGTTGCGCAAGCATCACCCTGTTTTTGTGAACACGCATTTTAACCATCCCAAAGAATGCACTCGAGAAGCCTTTGATGCTTGTCGACGCCTCGCTGATGCCGGTGTGGTAATCTCAAATCAAATGGTGCTGCTAAAAGGCATCAATAATGATCCTAAAACCGTGATGGAACTCAATCATAAATTGCTGATGATGAGAGTGCGTCCTTACTATATTTATCAGTGTGATCTCTCTCAGGGTATCTCTCACTTTCGCACCACGGTTGACGAGGGTCTAAATATCATCGAGCATCTTCGTGGATGGACGAGCGGTCTCGCCGTGCCTCACTATGTGATCGATGCGCCAGGTGGCGGTGGAAAAATTCCTTTGCTTCCGCAGTATCTGGTGAAGAAGGAAGGCAAGAAGGTTACGCTTCGTAACTTCCGCAAACAACAGTTCGAATACAACGAGCCCTAGCAAGTGGCGGAGCTTTGGCAGCAAGAATTGCAGCGCGCGATTGGTTCAGTAGATAGGCTTGCTGGCTACGCTTTTCTTGGTACGGATGCGCAATTAGTAGAAAATAAATTCCGCACTCTTGTGCCTGAATATTATTTGAATCTCATCGATAAAAGCGATCCTGAAGATCCAATTGCGAAAATGGCATTTCCTGAAGTGAAGGAATTGCTCTCCGGTAGCACGGCCCTTCGCGATCCCATTGGCGATCTCTCTCGGCAAGTAGCGCCGCGCCTCACACATCGCTATCCCGATCGTGCGCTTTTGCATGTGACGAATCTTTGCCCGATGTATTGTCGATTTTGCTTTCGAAAAAATTTAATGAATGAAAAAGAAGAAGAGCTCTATGTTGGAGATTTTCAGCCAGCAGCAAATTATCTGTCTGCGCATCCAGCTGTGCGGGAGCTGATCTTCTCAGGTGGCGATCCCTGGATGCTAGGCGATCACAAGCTCTCCGAATTAGTGGATTTGTTTTTGAAGAGTGCGCCTCAGCTGGAGATCCTGCGATTTCACACCCGAATGCCGGTTACGCTTCCTGCTAGAATTACGGACGGATTAATTTCCGCCATTTCTCGCATGGGTAAAAAAACAATTGTGGTTACTCACTTTAATCATCCACGAGAAATTAGTGAGGTGGCAAAGCGGGGTATCTCAAAATTGGCTAACGCTGGAATTACAGTGCTCAATCAAAGTGTGCTCCTCAAGGGCGTGAATGATCGAACCGAAATTTTACAGGATCTTTTTCGTGGTCTTGGGTCTATCGGAGTATTGCCCTATTATTTGCATCACTGCGATTTGGTTAGCGGAGCTGAACATTTTCGCACTTCTATTACTGCAGGCCAGGCACTCTGGCGCTCTTTGCGGGGTACGATTCCTGGCTATCTACTCCCAGAATATGTACTCGAGATTCCTGGCGCCATTGGCAAGGTTCCCGTTGCAGAGCCCTATGTTAAGGCTCTTGGCGGCGGAGTGTATTCGCTAGAGCATCACGGAACTAAGGTGGAATACCGCGATCCCGTATAGATGAAAAAGTACCACAAGATTCCGAGCTGTTGGCGCCAACGTGTAAACATTAAGTATTCGTTTCTTGCTATCAAACTCCGGGCAGCTCACAATTTCTCTAGAGGGCTTTTATGAAAATTATCGCAATCACTTCCTTTCTTTTTATACTAGCTTGGCTATCGGTGCCGGCGCAGGCAGCACTCAGTGCCTCTGATTTTTTTTGCCGAGAAATTCCCGTGAAACCGCCTGAATATTTCAGCGCTCAAGTAAAAACTTGTGCTGATGGATCGAAGCCCGCAGTAAACAACGCAAACGGCGGAATCTGCGTGGAGTATGGATTTTGCACAGTGGTAGAAAAAGACCTGAAAAGCACAAAAGTGAAAAACGCCGCCGGACATGAAGTAAAATTCAGCGAGCTAAACGACAAAGAGCAAGCCAAGTATTTGAAAGACAATATCCCACCAACGGCATGGTTGGTTTCCACGCTTACTTGTCAAAAGATAACAGCCTCCGGCTCGACAGAATGCCCAGGAATTAATAACTGCAAAGGCGATATTAACTACGCTGGCACTGCGGGAACTTATAGCGCTAGCGATGATATGCACTATCGCTTAAATAGTAGTAATTTGCAGGATTCAGATGTGATCAAAAATGGGGTAAACGCAAAATGAAGTTTCTAACACTGGCTCTACTTTTTGCCTCTCTCTCTTCTCAGGCCAGCGGAATGGTAACCATCCGAGGATTGCTTACTTCAAATACAGCTACCGAATGCGCATTGGAAACGAAAGATCGAATTTATTTTATCTCAAAGAAAATTCTAAACGAAGATCAACTCGCCCAGCTCAAGCCTGGTAAAAAGTTGATCGCGCTCACAGTGCCATTTTCTGGAATTGAAAAGGTACAGACGAAATAGTTAGTGAATTAGTCCTGCGTTCGCACAGGCACTTTGTTCTGCAGTGCCAGTTACAAATATTTTGGTATCGCTATCCAGTTCAAGCTTGGCGAGCTTTCCAGTCACAGATTCCACTAACTCGTTTAGGCAATTACGGCCATCCCAGTAGAGCGTTGAATTGAGCGTTCTCGTTAGCGTTAGAGTGGCGGGTAGCATATTGGTAAACTCATTTGTAAGCTCTGTGCAGTGATCTCCTAGCTCCTGTGAAGCCGGAGAAAAATCATTCATCACATAGACAGTTCCCACATTGCTGTCTGGCAGGAGGCCTGCAAGAAAGTTAAATTCAAGTGTGGAGCTGGTGGGGTAGTTATGCCCGTTGGGTGCCACTCCAGGAGTGCATTGAAAATCGAGTTGCCCTAATTTTGTAATTAAGATTGATTTAGTTTCAGTGGATATGGTTGCTGCGTTTGCAGCGCTGCAAAGAAAAACTAGTGCTACGATACCAAGTATTTTATTCATTTTCATCTCCCGAACTGCAAGCTAGCAGAGCCAAAGACCTAACGATAATTGATAGTAATCATCGCTGTGATAAGCAAAATGAATAAATGGGTTCCGTGAGCCAAAGAGCTATCTAACTCAAGGATGCGGTATCACTGGTGGAATCACCGGTGGTATCGGGTGCGGTATCGGATGAAACTCAATGTTTCGAATATTTACAGCCACTGGCAGATTTACAACTCCACCAGCATTGATGAGAAGTAGATTGGCTGTGTAAGTTCCAACTCGTAGCGACGAGGCAGGAATTTTAATAGTAGCTTTGTTCGTCAGCAGATCCATCGGCACAGTAATGTCTAGCTTTGTGGCACCATCTTGCCATTCTACTACAGAAGGAAAGCTCATATTGGCAAAGCTGATGGCCAGGCTTGCGTCTTGTACGGCCTGTCCAAAGTTTAAGGTCTCCGCAATGTTTAATGTTGTAGGGCTCACCATTTTTGGTGCTGTAAATACGCGAACGGCAAAAGAGTTGGAAACAGCGTCTGTATACGGATCGCTAATTGTTGCCATTTGAAAAAAAGGACTCGCGGTTGCCTCTGGCGGCAGAATAAAGCGTGCCGTGATTCCATCCCACTCGCCCCAGAAGGTTTGGCCGCCTAAATTCAAAATTGGGGTGGCTGATTCTAAACCAGAAGTATTTACACGAACGATTTGGGATCCTAGCCCGGCACCTAAGTCTATGTTGGTGGCGGCTACTTCGAGATCAGGATAGGTAGAGCCTTTCACGTGAATTAAAACAGAATTACTGCAAGCGCCGTCCTGAGCGCAAACCATAAATGCCCAATCCGTATTCGCATTCGCGGCCCCGGTGAGCGCGGTAATATCCATATCAATTTCATTTGGACTAATGGCGTTGATCCACACTCCTGGCTGGCGGCCCCACACCGCGTTTTGCCACGAACCTAAGTTTGGATACACTTGGCGATAATTAACCTGCACTTGATGTTGAAGGTCGCGGTGGGATGGATTCGGATCTTGGTATTGAGGGCTCGGAAAAAATCCGTCACCCAAAAGAAATAAATTACTCGTAGTATAGTCTTTGGCCACAAAATCTGTTGTGGGGGCCATGCTAATTTCGATGGGGGTATTGCCTGCCATCGCAGAAAGAGAGCTTAGTAAAATGAACGCCAATAAAAATTTCATCATTTTATCCTTTTAGTGGCCGGGGGTAACACAGGTGGAAGAAGCGGTATCGCAAACAGTGCCATTAGCGCACATATCGCTGGTATTACAGTAGGTATAGCAGGCAGAGCCGTAAACACCCCCAAAGCCGCCAGCTTGGCAATGGTAGGGCCAGCAAGAGCGAATACTACCATCGTTGCCTTGAATGGCTGCTCTGTCGGAAGTACAGCTATAGCTTGCGGGCGTTTTAATGGGGTCAGCAAAGGCATTGGCCGCTGTGAGGGTGAGGGCCAGAATCAGGGCTAGTTTAGTCATATAACTCCTTGTTTGCGCGCTGCAATGTATAAGGCTTTTGGCCATAAGGCAACAAAAAAGGCGTGGAGGGTAAATCCTGGGTATCGTTAGTTATATTCTAAGGAATACGGTCCAAATTTTAGAATTCGATATGGGATCTAGAGGGTCGCTATTCCGGCCCAGCGCTCAAGAGCTCCAGTTCAAGCTGCTTTAGCTTCTTCACGCGATCGCGAATCTGAGCGGCTTCTTCGAATTCATGGGCTTTCGCGCGCTTCAGCATTTCCTCATGAGACTTCTCGATCGCTCGGCGCACATCTCCCACAGATCTCAGTTTACTAAAATCAAATTGCGACACGGAGCTTGCTACTTTGTCTAATACAGCCCCTGTAATGCTCATGCCATCTTTCGCCATCACATCCCAATTGCGGATATTTCGAATCACCGTCTTTGGGGTGATGCCATGCTCAAGGTTATAGGCGCGCTGAATGCCGCGGCGGCGATCCGTTTCCGAAATGGCCTTGCGCATGCTCTCCGTAATCTTATCTGCATAAAGAATCACGCGACCCTCTACGTTACGTGCCGCGCGACCAATCGTTTGAATGAGGGAGCGTTCACTGCGCAGGAATCCTTCCTTATCCGCATCTAGAATACCCACGAGCGAAACTTCCGGAAGATCGAGGCCCTCTCTCAATAAGTTGATTCCAATGAGCACATCAATCACGCCCATGCGGAGATCACGCAAGATTTCGATGCGCTCCAGAGTTTCAATGTCAGAGTGGAGGTATTTAACTTTGATTCCCTTGCTTAAAAAGAAGGTGGCCAAATCTTCCGCAGATTTTTTGGTGAGTGTGGTCACGAGCACACGAGATTTTTTCTCTCCATCCACGCGCTTTTTCACTTCTTCGAGCAAATCCGCCACTTGCGTTTTCGCGGAACGAATTTCAATCTCTGGATCGAGGAGTCCGGTGGGACGAATGATCTGCTCCACGATTTCGCCGCCGGATTTTTTTAGTTCATAATCAGCAGGAGTAGCACTCACGTAAATCAAGCCGCCTGTGCGCTTCGAGCTCATGTCTTCAAATTCTTCAAAGTTGAGTGGGCGGTTATCGAGTGCGCTTGGCAGGCGGAAACCATATTCCACAAGGCTTGTTTTTCTCGCGCGGTCACCGCGATACATGGCGCCGATTTGGGAGGCAGTTACGTGGCTTTCATCGAGCACCAGCAGATAACCTTCAGGAAAGAATTCCATGAGCGTAGGTGGAGGGGCGCCGGAATCACGGCCTGTCAAGTGGCGAGAATAGTTCTCGATCCCCTTGCAGTGGCCTAGCTCTTCCAGCATCTCAATATCGTAGAGCGTGCGCTGCTCTAGGCGTTTTGCTTCCACTTGTTTGCCAATCGAATTTAGCTGCTGCAAGCGTTGTTGTAATTCATCTTGAATCGTTACGATGGCTCGTCTGCGCAGATCCGCTTCGGTTACATAGTGCGTGGCCGGATAGATCGAAACCATTTTGAGTTTACGAATCGGCACGCCGCGAAGAGGATCCACCTCTGTGATGGATTCTACAGAATCTCCAAAGAACTCAATGCGAATAGCTTTCTCTTCTTCATAGGCCGGAAAAATTTCCACCACATCGCCGCGCACACGAAAAGTGCCGCGATGAAAATCCACATCGTTGCGCTCATACTGAATAGAGACCAATTTTTTCAAAAGATCATTTCGTTTAATTTCTGTCTGGTCCACGATTTGCACGATGAGATCGCGATAGAGTTCTGGAGAGCCTAAGCCATAGATAAAGGAGACGCTGGAAATCACAATCACATCACTACGCGTGAGCAGAGAGTGAGTGGCGGAGTGGCGCATGCGATCGATCTCTTCATTGATGGCAGAATCTTTCTCAATGAAAGTATCGGTAGATGGCACATAGGCTTCTGGCTGGTAGTAGTCGTAGTAAGAAACGAAATATTCTACTGCATTATTGGGAAAAAATTCTTTGAACTCTTCGTAGAGCTGTGCGGCCAAGGTTTTATTGGGCGCGATGATGAGGGTGGGACGATTCACACGTCCGATCAAATTCGCGAGGGTAAATGTTTTTCCGGAACCGGTAACACCGAGAAGCACTTGATGCTTCTGGCCCGTTTCGATTCCCTTCACGAGCGCTTCAATAGCTTTGGGCTGATCGCCTTGCGGTTGAAATGGGGATGCTAATTGAAAGGGGCGCTTTTCCATGGCTGTGAAGCTATTTTATACTATACTTTGCTCACGATGTTGAAACTTGATGCACTGAAATCCCATTATGAGCGATTTCCTTATCCGCAAGCGCCTATTTTTGCAAAAGCGCGTCCGGATCGGATAGCCCTGCTCAACTATCGTGCTGGAATCGCTGCATGTTTTGGCAGCACGAGATTTGCCAAGGAGAAGCCACGCATTCTTGTGGCCGGATGCGGCACTGTGGAACCGATTGCTATCGCGCTAGCCAATCCGAAGGCAGAGATCGTTGCGATTGACCTCTCAGAGGCCTCGATCCGCTCCCTCAAGCGCAAACTGTTTTTGCATCGTTTAACCAAGCGAGTGGGAGCCATGCAGGGAGATCTACTCGCTCTTCCCTCGATGCTAGGAAATTTCGATTATATTGTTGCCACCGGTGTGCTCCATCACTTGCCAGATCCAAGCGCAGGGCTGCATGCCTTGGAGCAGCGCTTGGCTCCAGGCGGAATCGTGCGCCTCATGCTGTATTCTACGCAAGGGCGTGAGTGGATCGAGCGGCTCCGAGATTGGCGCATCACGCTTAACATTAAATCCCGGAAAGAATTGGAATCGGCTCTCGCCGCACTTCCGGCAACTCATCCCTTTCGCATCACCTATGCACTTCACTCCGATGTGAAATCTGAAAGTGGATTGCGAGATGCTTTTTTTCATGTGCAGGAAAAATCATTCGATGCCTTGGAGATGGCTGCCTTTCTTGGCTCTGCGGGATTAGAGGCTCGAAGATTTCTCCATAGGACTGGAGGCCAACCCAATAGTATTTTGCCTCACGGGGCACAACTAAGTGACTGGGAGAAAATTGCAGTTTTAGATCGTTTGCATGCGCTTGAAGAAAATTTTGTATTTTTTGCTACGAGAAAGTTCGAACCATTTCAACAAAGCACGGCGGACTTTGAGTGGAATGAGGCGGTTGCGAAGTTGCTAGGCAAAAAAGTTTGGTCGCATCTTTTAGAAAAGGAAGTATTGCTGAGTAGGCGAGCTATACCCAAAGAAGTGGAAGAGCTGGAATCTGCTCTTTATCTCTTGCGTGCTGGCGGAAGCGCATGAAAATTGGCTTGCTGGAAAATCAAAGTTTCCGCGAATTTTCTCCTGGCCTTTCCAGTGGGGAGCACTATATCCGTTTTCCTTTGGCACTCGGTTTCACTGGCTCCAAGCGACTGAAAGAAATTCAGCAAATATTGCAGGATGATTCTGCGTCAATCGTAGAGCGATTCGCTGCTTACGAGTTGGCGGATGAATTAGTGAGCGCTCTCTCGTTAAAGGGGATTCGGCTGGGACCAAACGGGGAGTGTGAGTATTTGTCGCCAAAGCGCTGGTTGCCTTCACCAGCGATTCTTTTCGATGCTGGCAGCATCCAAGAGTATTTTACTAAGGAGCAAATAAAGTACGTAGAACTATTAGTTCCACGCTGGGCTCTGGCTTTTCGAAAAAAGGTTGATGAGGCAGCGATACTTTCGCTATATGAGCAGATGCTTTCACCCGTTTCACCGTATCTCAATTTCCGAGTAGAAAAGTAATTCATCTACTACACGGCAGCGGCTTTCAAAGCATGCTTCACACTGCTACCATTTTTTTATGATCCTTCTCCACCGTCTGAATGGCAAAGAGTTCACAGTGAACTCTGATCAAATAAAGTTTGTTGAGGCTACGCCAGATACAGTGATCACTATGGTCACGGCGGATGAGAAGTTCATGGTGAAGGAAAGTGTAGCTGAGGTGATTCAGCTCACGATCGACTATAAGCGCAAGTGGTTGTGGAAGCCGCTAGAGCAGGGGAAGAGCTAAATGGATTTAGTAAGTCTCATTGGTACATTTTTGGGTATTGGCGCCGTGGTTGGTGGAGCCATGCTGGAACACCTTCCCTTATCAGCAATTACTGCACCTACCGCATTCATCATCGTGATGGGGGGAACTCTTGGAGCTATTCTCTTGAGTTTTCCGATGTCCGATTTGAAGAGAGCCTTCACTGAGGGCTTGAAGCTCGTGTATCGCAATTTGGATACGGATTATCGTCCACTCATCGAAGAGATTACGAAAGTGGCAACAGTGGCTCGGAAAGAGGGTGTGCTCGCGATCGAAGGTTTGCGCAACTCCATCGTGGACGAAAAATTTAAAAAAGCCTTGAAGTATGTGATCGATGGTTTCGAACCGAAGACAGTGGTGGAAATTCTCGAAGCGGATGCCTACTTTGAATTTGAAGAGATGGAAGTGGCAGGTAAGTTGATTGAAGGTATGGGTGGTTATTCGCCGACGGTAGGTATCGTAGGAGCCGTGCTTGGTCTGATTCACGTTATGCGTAACCTCTCCAACCCAGATGAGATTGGTCCGGGTATCGCGATCGCCTTCGTGGCAACGGTGTACGGGGTGGGTTTCGCTAACTTACTATTTATGCCGATGGGTTCCAAAGTAAAACGGAAAGCTGCGATCATGCAGCAGCGCTCGGAGCTAATTAAAGTAGGAATTCAAGGAATTCAAGAGGGCTTAAACCCTCACTTTCTCAAAGAAAAATTGGAAGTATTTCTGGATCATAAATATCGCACTCATGGTGAAGGGCACTAATTGAAAAAGAAGCACCCGGAACACGTAAACTTAGAGCGCTGGCTAGTTAGCTATGCGGATTTCATCACGCTTCTTTTCGCGTTCTTCGTGGTTATGTATTCGATCGCTAACCAAGATAAGGCGAAGATCAAGCAGATAACCGAGGCTATCGAGCGCACATTTCTCGGGCCAGCGGCGAAGATTGATGCAGGCTCTGGTTCGGATGTGAACGTATTCACGCAAAAATCATCGATGGTTGGCCAGGTGGTGGATCAGCCCATGGGCCATAACAATGCCCTTCCTGAGCATAATCCAGAACTTGAAAAAATCGCGGAACGCATTGAGGAGAGCCTCTCCTATCAAATGCAAACCACGGATCTGAAAGATATCTATAAAATTATATATGATGATCGTGGCCTTGTGATTCGCTTCTCTGCTAATAAACTTTTTGATCCAGGGTCTGAAGTGGTGCGTAGCCAATATCTCCCACTCATCGATAAGATCAGCGGCGTGATTGCCGATGGAAATCGACTGATCCGCATCGAAGGGCATACCGATAACCAATCTCTCCCCGAGGGCGCAAAGTATCCTACCAACTGGGAGCTCTCCACTGCGCGTGCGGCTTGGATTGTGCGCTATATGCGCGCTAAATGGAAAATTCCTTCCTCAAGACTCTCTGCCGCTGGATATGCCGATGGGCAGCCAATAGCGAGCAATGCCAACGAAGAAGGACGCGAACGAAATCGTCGCGTTGAGATCGTGGTCACTTCCGTGCAGAGCACGAAACAAGAGTGATATTTCAAATTATAGCAATCGCCGCTTCCAGATGATTCCGCAATGAATGCCCTAACGCCTGCAGAGTTTTTGAACAGAGAGTGGTTTTTAAGATTTCAATTCGGCCAGCACGAATTGATCTTTGGACAACCAAGTTCCTCCATCCTTGTTTTTGTATTGAGTCTTTTAGCAGTTCTCTTTGGCCTCCGTTTCCTCAGCGATGAGCGAAAACAAAAATCTCAATTCTGGTGTGGCCTGGCTCTGGTCCTTAGTGGAGTTGGTTCCGCCGTGGCGGGAATTTATTACCAAGCATTCGGCTATCAAATTCGTTGTAGTGGTCTGGCTATCTGCGCTTCTACGAGTCTGTGGGAAAGCCTGTATCTTTGCTTATCGAGCATAGGGGTGATGGCATTCCTTTTCGCGATTGCCTACTCTAGTCTTCTGGCAAATAAACGAAAATACCTCATTCTTTATGCACTAACAGTAACGTTCACTTATAACGCACTCTTGCTTTTCGGAATTATAAAACAAAATTTATTTTTGCTTTCATATGATTTTTCGATCCTATTTACTGCATTTTCCATCCTGATATTGGTTGTGGTGAATGGAGTCGACTATTTAAAGCGTGAAGAAGAGCTAAGCAGAACCTTGCTTCGATCCTACTTTATTTTATTTTGTACTTCCTGCTCGTACTATCTTTATTACCAGCTGCATCTCACAGAATGGCTTTGGGCAAGGAATATGTGGTTTTCACAAAATGATGTTTTACACCTTGGTATGATCGTCTGGATTTATTATCTGGGAAATAAACTAGCGCCTCTATTGCATGATAGGGCGCTAGGTAGCTGATTTCGGTCTATCCGCGCTCAAATGGATTTCTTAGTTCCACAGTTTGATTGCGATCAGGGCCCACAGAGAGAAGCACGGATTTTACTTCGAGTTCATCTTCAATATATTTTAGGTAGTCGGCGAGTGCTTGAGGGATTTTTTTGACGTCACTAAGATCGGTGATCTCTTCATTCCAAGCCTTCAAGGTTTTATAAACAGGTTTCGTTCCGGCCAACTCTTCAATCGAAGCGGGAAGGGTGGTGAGCTTTTTGCCTTTATATTCGTAGGCTGTGCAAACTTGAATTTCATCGAGGCCGCTCAATACATCGAGCTTCGTGATGGCAAGACCAGTGAAGCCATTAATATTGCGCGCGTGGCGAAGAGCCACTAGATCGAGCCAGCCACAACGACGTTTGCGCCCGGTGGTAGCGCCAAATTCATTGCCTACTTTTTGCAGACGCTCGCCAACAGGATTGAGTTGCTCTGTTGGAAAGGGGCCGCTACCTACGCGAGTGGTATAGGCTTTCACAATCGCAATCACTTCATGCACAGAGGTTGGCGGAATACCCGCGCCAGTAGTGGCTCCGCCGCTAGTGGTATTAGAGCTAGTTACGAAAGGATAAGTGCCTTGGTCGATATCAAGGAGAGCGCCTTGCGCACCTTCGAAAAGAATTTTCTTTTTGCTGCGAATGCCCGCGTGAAGAATTTCATTGGTGTCCGTTACATAAGGGCGAATTTTTTCGCCGAGTGCAAGAAAGTGATCGAGCACAGCATTCACATCAATGGGCTTTTCGCCGTAGAGGTGGGTGAGCAGACAGTTTTTTTCCGTGACGGTTTCATCAAGACGGGATTTCAAATAGCTCGCATTCATAAGATCGCCGATACGAATCCCGATGCGTGAAATTTTATCCGCATAGGCGGGGCCAATACCGCGACCCGTGGTGCCAATATTGGTGCTGCCCTTCGCCTTTTCACGAAGCTGATCAAGTTGCTTATGGTAAGGCATGATCACATGTGCCCGATCACTGATGTGGACGCGAGAATTTTTTAGGTAGCCGCTGGCTTTAAGCGTTTCTAGTTCGTGCAGGAAAATTTCTGCGTCTACCACTACGCCATTACCAATTAAGCATGTTTTGTCGGCGTGGAGAGCTGCGGCAGGAATCAGGTGGAGTACTACTTTTTTTCCGTCTACAACGAGGGTGTGGCCAGCATTATTGCCGCCTTGGTAACGCACGATAATCTCTGCGTGCTTGCCGTAGATATCAACAACTTTGCCTTTGCCTTCATCGCCCCACTGGGCTCCGATTACTGCTACATTAGCCATGATTACTTGCACTCCTCTGCATTGACTGCGTTGTTGGTGATACCATTTTTATAGTAGGCGATCATAGAGTTAGCCGCAGCAATGCCTACTTTTTTTTGCGCTTCCTTCGTAGCGGCACCAATATGTGGCGCACAAATCACTTTTGGGTGTTGCACAAGGGGATGATTCGCTCCTGTGGGCTCCGTTTGGAATACATCCAAGGCAGCTCCAGCGAGAGTGCCATCGTTTAGAGCGGCTAGAAGAGCTTCTTCGTTCACAATGCCGCCGCGAGCAGTGTGAATAAGATAAGATCCCTTTTTCATTTTAGAAAATTGGGCAGCCCCTAGGAGATTTTTCGTAGAATCCACGAGCGGTAGATGCACGCTGATCACATCACTAGCGGCGAGCGCATCTTCTACTGTTGCGGCCCAGTTTTTTACGAAGGAATTTTCTGGTTTTTGTCGAAGTTCGTTCGCGTGAAGACTATAGGCTACTACCGACATTCCCAGAGAGTGACAGATTCTCCCTACTTGGCTACCAATCGCGCCGAAGCCGAGAATGCCGATCGTGCGTCCGGCGGCTTCGTGGCCCACAAGTTCCTTTTTCTCCCAGAGATTTTGCTTCATGCCGCTGGTGGCGCGTGGAATTTCGCGGAGTAAGCTAAAGAGAAAGCCGAGGGTGAGCTCTGCTACTGCATTATTGTTTACGCCGGGAGTATTGAAAACGAGGATTTTCTTGGCGGAGGCGTGGGCCACATCCACATTGTCCACGCCAGCTCCTGCGCGCATGATAACTTTTAAGTTGGTGGCGCAATCGATTAGTTCTTTAGTCATCTTGGTGGCAGAGCGAATCACCACAACTTCAAAGTCTGAAAGAATTTTTTTTAGAGCTTCTTTTTCGATCGATTTGTGTGCAGAGATTTCAAAGTGTTCACTTTGTTCAAGAAGCGCCAGGCCCTCGGAAGAGAGCCCGTCTGTAATCAGCACTTTGATCTTGTTCATGGGTCCATCAGAATGGATTAGTGCTTAACGCGTTTGCTATTCTTAGCTTCGTTTTTTTCTTCGCGAACTTTATCGAAGATCGCTAGGGCTTCATCGCGCAAATCATTCTCATGCACAAAGCGATAGAATGCTTCCATATCAGCCTGCTGGCGAAAATTCTTCGGCACACCATTTACCATCGCAGAAGCTAGATTTTTGGCAAGTGCCTCTTCGCTGTCTTCGCTTTCCACGGTTGGTTCGATTTCATCTTCGTCAATTTCGGCTGCTTTATTGGTTGTCATTCTTGGTGCCTCTGCTTACTGAATATTGTTTTGTTCTAGCACATCTGCGCCATTTTCCAATAACCCATAGCGGTGAAGCTTGTTATAGAGGGTTTTAATGGTGATGCCGAGCACCTTAGCCGTCTTCGTCTTATTCCCGTGCTGGAAGGCCAACATCTGGAGAATATGGTTCTTTTCGAGACTATCAAGCGTCATGGCCACGGTAGTGGCACCATGATTGCTTTGGGGGGCATCGCTAGGATTGGTGCTTTGCGCCATGCGAATATTGAAGGGCAGATCATCCAATTTAATGTCAGGACCTTCCGCCAAGATCTTCAATTGCTCGATCGCATTTTGCAATTCACGGATATTGCCGGGCCAAGCATAGGTTTTGAGGGCATCCATCGCACGTGCTTCCACGCCAAGGTGACGTGTGCTGCCATAACGATTGCTTTCTAAGAAATGCTTCACGAGCTGAGGAATATCTTCCTGACGTTTTCGGAGAGGAGGCACGCGCAGGGTGATCGTGTTGAGGCGGTAGAAAAGATCTTCGCGGAAACGTCCGTTCTTCACTTCGTGTTCAAGGTCGCGATTGGTAGCAGAGAGCACTCGCACATCCACGCGGATAGGAGTCTTGCCGCCGATGCGATACATTTCGCCCTCTTGCAGGAAGCGCAGGAGCTTTGCCTGAATATTGAGGCTCATCTCTCCGATTTCATCTAGGAAGATCGTGCCGCCGTCAGCGGTTTCTGCAAGACCCAATTTTTGGGCAACAGCACCAGTGAAGGATCCTTTTTCGTGACCGAACAATTCACTCTCAAGCAGGCTCTCTTGAAGAGCGCCGCAGTTGATGGTTACGAAAGGTTTGTCAGCGCGATCACTTTGTTTGTGAATACGGTGAGCCACGAGTTCTTTACCCGTGCCGCTTTCACCCTGAATGAGCACGGAAACGCGGGTGGGGGCGATCTTATCTGTCATCGAAAGCATAGTGAGCACGGCAGAGGATTGCCCGATGATCATCTTGGAATCGCTGGAGCGATTCACGATCGTTTTGAGGGCGCGGTTTTCTTTTTGGAGCAGCTTTTGTTGCTCCATGATGCGCTCGTTAGCGATGCGAAGTTCGTGAGTTTTTTCTTCTACGATTTTTTGCAGCTCTTTATTGAAAGAATTTACTTTATTGTAGAGCTGGGCGTTCGCGAGCGCGAGAGATACTTGTGCGCCAATGCCTTCCATCACGTAGAGATCGTGCTCGTCGAAAGCGTTGGCCTGAGCGGCTTCCACGTTCAGCACGCCTGTGAGTTCTTTTTTGGAGTTCACGATAGGCACGCAAAGAGCGGATTTTGTTTTCACGGGAAACTTAAGCGAAGTAAAATTTTTATCCTGGCTAATATCGTTCGAGATAAAACCTTTTTTGGTTTTGATCACGTGACCGATAATACCTTCGTTGCGAAGTTGGAATCCGGGCGAAAGGAAGCTCGTATAGGCTCCTTCGTGGGCTTGAAGTGTAGCAACGCCTTCGGCATTACTCGTCCATAAACTAATATAGTAGTAGTTGAAACGGCTCTGAATAATCTTCAAAGTTTCTTTGTAGAGGTTTTCCGCATTCAAAAGACCCTGCAGCATATGGCTGAGCTCATTCAGCATCTGTAGCTGGGCTCTATCCTTGCTGAGTGCAAGATTTTGTAGTTCTGTGTTTTCCATACATCCCTCCAATAACGCTATTCCCGCCAATGCCCCTTTTTTGAAGGGTTTACCACCGTTGGCGCAGGGCATGGTATAAAATATACACGGAAAGCGCAAGGGGTGACTGGATAAAAATTATCCATATAAATTATTTATTGCTTCAACTATATGAAATGATTAAGGTAAAATCACTTCTAGTTATATTGCTCTGCGCAATGTGGCGATCCAATGTCTAAGGGATTCAAGCATTTAGCCGCGCGGTGGTTTTTTGGAATAGCTGCGGCTACTCGCATGGAATTCCTTCGTAAGCTTTTGAAAGTTTTTCAGTCGAGCCAGGGGGAGCTCTCCATCCTGAACGGCCTTCTGAACAGCGCAGGAGGGTTCGCTCTCGTGAGTGCAATTTCGAAAGCGGCACTTCAAGGCTAGTGCGTCGATTTCTGGAAAGGAGTTCACATCTTCTGCCTTCGCGGAGGCGAGTGAGCGCATTCCTGGAGTATCAATCAAACAGGCGCCTTCGGGAGAAAGCAAAAGTTTTCTCGAGGTAGTGGTGTGCTTGCCCTTGCCGTCATAGCTGCGGGTTGTGCCAGTCTGCTGCTTGCTCTCGGATAGCAATGTATTTACGAGGGTGGATTTCCCCACGCCCGATGATCCCATGAGGGCGATGGTCTGGCCGCTGCTTAATCTAGCTCGTAAGGAGTCAGTGCCGCTGCCCGTGACGGAGCTAACCGAAATAATCGCAATAGAGTTTAGGCGCTTCTCGATGCTGGCAAGATCTGCCTGATACAAATCAGATTTCGTAAGCACTAAGATTGGCTCTACTCGAGCGTCTACGGCCATGGTGATGTAGCGCTCCGTGAGCTCTAAACTAAAGTGTTCATCGGCGCAGGTCACGATCCAAAGTTCGTCTACATTGGCCACCATCGGTTGGCTAAGGCCAGTGTTTCCGGCGGCAGCGCGCTCCAATAGATTGCGCCTTGGTAGAATTTCCTGCACCCAAAATAGTTTCTCGGAAAGGCTACCTAGCAGCCAATCGCCTACGCAAACATTGCCATCACCGAGTGATTTCTGTAGCTGCCCAGACATTTCGGCAAAAAAATTACCCTCTGCCGCTGTTACGAAAAGCCCCTTACGCTGCACTTCGATTACGCGAGCAGGAATTAGCGGCGGTTTCGCGAGCTTCGGATTCCAGCCAAGTTGCTCTAGTTTGCCGGACCCCATTTAGGTGCCTCGCAGTTACCGTAGTCTGAGGTGATTTGCCTGTGCACGGTATTGTCGATATTAGTAATATATAGATTTCGTTTACCCTTGCGATTAGAGCTGTATACCAGGAAGTAACCATCCGGAGCGAAGTCAGGGTCTTCATTATCGCCCATATTTTTTGTTAAGCGCTCGATGCTGGATCCATCCGGACTCATGATAAAAATATCAAATTTACCAGCATCCCAGCCGGCGAAAGCAATTTTATTCCCCTGGGGCGACCAGCTTGGAGTGGCGTTATAATCACCGGCAAAGGTGAGGCGAGTTACATTCGCGCCATTCGCATCCATTTTGTAAATCATTGGCCGACCCGCACGATCGGAAACGAAAGCAATGGAATTGCCATCTGGGCTCCAACTCGGATCCACATCTAAGCCATAGCTATTGGTTAAACGTTGCGCCACCTTGGTGACAGGATCCATCACAAATATTTCAGGATTTCCAGGAAAGCTCATGGTGAGGGCAATACGTTTTCCGTCAGGGGAGAAGTTTGCACCGGAGTTGATCCCGTTACGATTGGAGATCATGTTGATCTTGCCACTGGGGAGATCGTACATAAATAAATTATGATTACGGATATTGTGTTGATCACGCGTTATAGCGGTGAAGGCGATTTTGTGACCATCGCGTGACCATGCTGGCGCCATGGCGTGCGCAAAGTGAGAGGTTACTTTCACGATATTGTAGCCATCGTAATCCATCACATAGACTTCTTTTTTACCGGTTTTATCGGAAACAAAGGCAATCTTCGAGGTGAAGGGGCCTTTCTTGCCGCTCAAAGCGAAGAGCACATCATCGGCGAGAGTGTGGCCGAGTTTGCGAGAGGTATCTGTGCTGGCATGATATTTCTTCGCGAAGATTTCCTTGTTACTGGTGGTGGAGTAGAGGTGCATCTCTAGCTCGATCCCGTTTGCGCTAACGCTACCTTTTCCTTTTAGCAGAAATTCTGCACCGATGGAGCTCCAGTCCGTCATTTTAAAGCTGCCAGCAGTGATGCCCGCATTTCCTTGTTCGATGAAGGCCGTGGGATTCATGAACTCGAAGAGACCGGAGAAGGCAAGATCTTCTGTGGCTACTTCGCGAACAGATCGTACTCTTCCTTCCATATCGTTAGTGGCGGTAACGGTTGGAAAGGCAACGATGGATTTGCGAGTGCGCGCATCGCCCACCGCGATCTTGAGTAGGGGTTCATCGGCAAATGCTAGGGAACTTGCTAGGGTGAGAAGGAGTAAAAAATATTTTTTCATATAGGAAATAGTACCTCTATACCAGAGCTGCGTAAACCTGGAGCCATCTCTGCGGGGGGGGGAGCAAAATTGCTATTATTGATCGCCGACTTCACGCAATTATCGAAAACCTCGTTACCGGATTTTTGCAGGAATTGAAAGCTCATCACTTTCCCTTTTGCATCAATATAGATTCTAACCGCTGCGCGTAGTTTTTCTGACTGCAACCAAACCGGAATAATCCAATTTGAACGCAATACATCCGTGATATGAGCGCCATAGGCATTCATTGTGGATTCCATGGTGCCGCTCATGCTGGTGCCCTGATGGAGCTGGTTGCCACGATTCACGGATCGATAGCGCTCCTGGAATTTTTTGAGTTCTTCTTTCTGCTTTTGTTGCTCTGCCGCTTTTTCTTTATTCACTTCGCGCTTTAGCTTCTCAATTGCGCTTTCCGCGGCCACTTCTGGATTCTTTATCTTCGCCGGCTTCGCTACAGGAATTGGGGCAGGAGTTGGCGCAGCTTTCACTGGCACAGGCACTGGAGTGGTTTTTTTCACTTCCTCTTTGATGGGCTCTGGCGGCGGAGCCTTATCTTTCACCGGTAAAGTGGGATCAACCACTTGAGCATTATTGTTTTTTGCCTCACTGGGGAGGGCCACCATATCTACCTGAATCGCAGGAAGATAGAGCTTGGCAGAGCTCGGAAAAAGTCTATTGGAGGCGATTACGAGAACAAAGAGCGCGAGATGAGCGAGCAGAGAAGCGAAGATAAATTTTTCGGTGCGTTTCGCCTCACTTGTAGGCATATCTACCTATCTTTCGGCTCTGTCACTAAACCTATTTTGGAAATTCCTGCGCCTTGCACTGTAGCCATCACATTAGCCACAGTTCCATAGGAGATGGAGCGATCGGCTTGAATAAATATTTCCTTCTTTTCCCGAGTTTCATAAATCGCGCGGAGTTTACTGCCGAGATCGGCGGCAGATATTTCTCGTCCATTGATATTGGTAGAACCATTTTTTTCAATCACTAGAACGATAGCTTTCTCTTGTTCATCGAGGGCGGGTGATTTCGTTTTGGGTAAACTTACCTGAATGCCTTGTTGCATGAGCGGGGCGCTCACCATGAAAATAATCAGAAGCACAAGCATCACATCCACTAGCGGAGTTACATTAATCTCCGAGATCGGCGCATGGCTTGGAGTGCCGGGCGAAAGGTGGTTGTTCTTATTGTGCTGAAATCCAGCCATTAAATCGCGCCTTCTCTTTGTAGCAAGTTTAAGAGATCTTGGTGAAAGGAATCGAGGGCGATGGATTGACCACGAATTTTGCCTTGTAAAAAGTTATAGCCAACACCCGCTGGAATGGCCGCAGCAAGACCTACCGCTGTAGCAATGAGTGCTTCCGAAATTCCAGGTGCTACAGCGGCAAGATTTGCACTGCCCGAGGCACCGATGGATTGAAAGCTATTCATAATTCCCCAAACCGTTCCAAAGAGTCCGATGAAGGGCGCAGTGCTTGCTGTAGTGGCAAGCCAAGCAGTGGAGTATTCGAGGGTGGCAAGTTCGTTGCTTTGGGCTTTGCGAAGGGCGCGGATCACAATGTCGCCACGTAGGCCTTCTTGTGCTTCGCTGTCGCCAAGTTTGCGCAGCTCACGAATTGCGGCCTGGAAACTTCTCGCTACAGGGCTCAAGGGATAATCACTGGCGCGACTAAAGGCTTCCGAAATATTCCAGCCTCCCCAAAATCCATTTAAGAATTGTTCATTTTGATTGGCTGCCTGCTTCAGCAGTTGCCGCTTCATGAGGATAACGGCCCAGGATCCTACGCTCGCGGTAAACAAAAGCAATAAGACGAGTTTTACGATCGGGCCGGCGTTTAAAATGAGATCGAGGGCATTGAGGTGCATGTCGGTATTTTGCATGCCCCTAGCTTATTTGTTGCTATGAGAAAAGGAAACCTGGAAACAGGTAAGAAGGGGTTCAGGCGTTGCTTTTCTTCCAGCTCAAGTAGGCGCCAATCGCGAAAACGAAAAGAATGCTCGTGAGTCCAAGGCTCGAGAGGGGGCCAGCGCTGCCTCCCGAAAGCGACGAAATCATTTTCGTATTCTCTTTAAACAGGAAAAAGCTGGGGCTCGAATGAGTCCAGAGGGGTAATCCAGCGAAGGAGTGGAGTGCTCCGTAGAGCGCAGAGAGGAAGCCGAGCCCACGGTGGGCGCGCCCACTTTTTAAATAGAAAAAACCAAGTGTGATATTTAGCAGGAGCAAGTTGATATAATCGAGAGGCACGAGCTGAAACTGAACCCACTTCAGTGCGATATAAATAACGGAAGTGAGCAGGACAGCCCGCATCGGGCTCATCATTTCGTGAATTTTGCGCAGCAGTTTATGGCGAAAGAGAAATTCTTCGCAAAAGATAAAAACGATGAGCGAGAGAAGATCCATGAAGAAGAGCGGGAAAACTGGTGTGCCAATGGCCGAGGTAATATAGGTGCCGAGATAAACGATGGCTCCCGCGATGGCGAATACTAAAATATAGATGAAGGCCACAGAGAGGCCGCTACTTAAGCCGCGGAAAAATTCTTCCTTCGCTCTCCGTTCTAGCTGCCAAAAACTGCGATGACTATCATTCCAAAATGTTTGGTGTTGGTAGAGCGCACGATCGCCGAGCCAAAGAGTAACGGTGACAAACGCAGCACCCACCGCATAGGCTAAAAAGATATACTGGCTCGCTACCTCATTCACCGTATTAGAAAAATCGAGACCCACCTTACCCTTCACTAGCACCAAGCTAGAAACAATGGTGAATAAGAGCGTGTTCACGATCTTATTCACCAAGGAGTAGATGATGGGAAATAGAAGCAGGAATCGATAGCGACGAAGCTGAAGGAGTTGCTGTGTCATTGCAGAATATTCCAGCCCTTCGTGGCTTGGGAGAAGCGTTTTTGGTTTACGATCGAGCCGGCAGGAAAGGATTGGCGTGCAATGGCATTCGGCGTGAAGCTACTTAAGCGTTCCACGCGATAGTCGATGCCGATCATATTTTCAGAAAGCCAGCTGGCCCAGGGCATGCTCCGGCTTTGCGAAATTCGTTTCAAAAAACTTAAGGGTGCGCCGCTTGCATAACCTGCGCGAGAAACACACTCCACCGCTTCTTGATCCACTAGAATCTCATCCGCCACATCCACATTTTTGCTTTCCAAGGTGGATTGATCCTTGAGCACCTGTAACCATTGCTCCTCGGATAGATTCGCGAGCTCTTCAGGCCATTTTTTTCCAAAGCTCACCTTACTTGGTGGAATGTGCACTGCCCGAACCATCGGACGAATCAGTAAATAGGCCAGCTCTGCTTCATTGCTCGCTGTATCGATTGCCCGCGCACTAACAGCAAAATAGCCACCAGGTAGCTCAAGCTGTAGCCATGGATTTTTCTCTTCCAGATGTGACTTCAATTGGTAGATGCGAAAAATATTCCAATGCCGCTTCTGCCAATAGGCTTGGATTTTTTTTGGACAAGCCTCCAGAGTTCTTTCCGCAATGGCCTTCATATACACAAAGCCATCCACTTCATCGTGGGAGAGCTGGGGCATCGTGAAATATTTATTGATCATGTAGCGCCCGAGAATCGCAGACTTCACTTTTGTGTTCAGGGCGGGAATTCGCGGTGCGCTTAAAATCTTTTTTCGCCTTTTCATGGCTTCCGCCTGATGGGCATTTTGCTTGGCCGTGAATTCTTGTTTCAAAAAGTCGAGATCGGCTCCAAGCAATCCGTAAGAATCCTTGGGAGCATCAGCCGCCTCGGCGATCGATTCGAGTTGCAGAGAGGCGCTATTGCTATTTCCCATTTGCTCATCGAAATGTCGGAAAGCCAGCATTGTCTTCCGGCTAAGCACGAGGTTTTCGAGAAAATTGAAATTCAGAAAGGGATTTTCGAGAGCATTGATGCCCATTTTTTTCCAAGCGAGGTTGGAGTAATAGCTGCTTAGGTACACTTCCTCTGTTTGCGCCTTGCTCGCGGTATTTTCATCGCCAGGAAGCAGGAGCATTCGGCTATAGATCCAGCCAGACGGCGCCTCATCCTTCGCCTTCATATTTTTTAGTGCTGCGGGCTTACCAAAGAGCCAGCGACCGAAAACTTTTTCTACCTGGAACTCATCCCCAGTTTGAATCCGGCCTCCCCAAATGGGAGAAAGCTTTTCCGTGGGAGCCTCAAAGAGCGGACTTTTTCGTAGCTCCACCCAAGCTCCACCGATGCGAGGCTCGTCAGCAAGGCACGCGGTGCTGACTAAAAAAAAGCATAGAGAGGCGAATAATTTCTGCATGTTGGTCTAGTGTAGTGTTCCCGCAAAAGCTTTACAAGACTACCCAAGCAATGGGAAGGATGCTAGGCTCTAAAAAGTATGTTGATCTCACTCCGCCAAGTAGCGAAAGCGTATAGTCCGAACTCTTTAGTGCTCAGAAACGTAAATCTGGAGCTCGCTAAGGGAGAATTTCTTTTCGTGGTGGGCGATAGCGGTGTGGGCAAAACCACGCTGCTGAAGTTGATCACTGCTGAAGAATTCCCAACGGACGGACAAGTTACTTTTGATGGCATTCGTTCAGAATTGGATTCCTCGAAGCTGCTTCGCTTCCGGCGCCGTGTGGGAGTGGTGCCACAGGACTATCGCTTGCTGAAGGATCGTACAGTTTACGACAATGTGGTGATCCCGCTTTTCTTTGGTCGCCATGGCACGAATTCTCCGCCCGTTAGTTTTATGGGTAAGGGCGCGCGCAAGTTGGTGGAAGACGCAGTGACCAATGTGGGTTTGCCCGTGAAAATTTTAGAAGCGCGAGTGCGCGAACTTTCTGGCGGGGAGCAGCAGCGCGTGGCCATTGCCAGAGCCATTATTAATTCTCCGGATTTGCTGATTGCGGATGAGCCAACGGGGAGTTTGGATCACGACCATACTTGGACGGTGATGGACTTATTCCAAAAATTGAACCTTAAGGGCATGGCCTTTGTGGTGGCAACTCACGATCGGGAAATCATTCGCCGGGTTAGGAAGCGTACTTGTCATTTAAGTGGCGGCACCATTCGGGTGGACGACCGTGAGGGCGCATGTATTTTTTAAACGCCGCTCTTCTAGGCATGAGTCGCCGCGTGGTGGCTTCCATTCTAGTAATTTTTGGTGGCGCTGCTTTGCTCGCAGCCATGGCATCCATTGGACTTTGGTCGCACTGGGTGGGCTGGCAAAAGCAAAATCTGCGAGCGAGCCGCACAGCGGCCGTATTCGTAGATAGCATTGATAAAAATGTGGTGGAAGAAGTGCTCACGCAAGTGATGCAAGTGCCTGGAGTGGAATCGGCTCGGGTAGTGAGTCCGGAAGAGTTCACTGCTTTCCTGAAGCAACATTTTCCTGATTTGGCAGCGGCAACGGTGGAGCTTGGTGATAGCGTAATTCCGCGCACTCTCGAAGTTGTTTTTCCTCTCGATTCCGATACTTTTTCTAGGCAGCATAGTGCGGATCAGATCAAGGCCATTAAAAATGTGACCCGCATCGATGATGGCGCGGATCGCTTGGGTGCTGCAATTCATTCCCTCGCGTGGCTGAGTTATGGCGGAATTTGTTTAACGATTGGCTTGTGGCTCGTATTGCTCATTGTTTGTTTGGGCCACTACCAAAGTATTTTTTATACTGATTCCCAAGAGATTCAGCTCATTCGAAGCTTTGGCGCCTCGAAGTTTTCGATTTTCTTGCCATGGCTATTAGAAGCGGTATTTCAAAGTTTGATCACGGGAATCGTGGTGGTGCTTTCTTTGGTTTTTGGTCGAGGCTACCTAACGGAAGTCTATAACCAGTTCTTCGGATCCTTGGGCTACGAGCCCTTTGTATTAGAAAATAAAAATTTTTTGATCGTCTCGATGGCGATTTTTCTATTGGCTCTAGTGGCCCATGTACTCGGTGGACTTTTCGCGTTGATGCGAGGAAAAATTGCATAAGTATTCCGGTGCATTCCTTTTGGTATTCCTTGCTGGGATAATCATCTCGGCTTCTGCGTCTGCGGCGTTGAGCAACAAGAAACAGGATTTGCACGCTATTCAGGGCGAAATTTCTCGTCTGGAAACGGGTATGCAGAGTGCGAAACAGCAGGAAGCATCCCTCGCGGCCGATCTCCAAAAACTAGAAAAGCTGCTTAAGTTGCAGGCCCTCGAAATTCAGCTGAGCACTATCGAATTAGAGAAGCTCGGAGAGCGCGTGCAGGAGATGATGTCGCGCGAAGATTCTTTAAGCCAAAGCATTGATAATCGGAAAAAACGGATTCGAAATTTACTTTCCGTATTGCCAACGCTCGAAAGCCAAAACTCTTTTGCAAGACTCATGGATGAAAATCGCATTTATACTTTCCAATATCGAGAAGTGGTGGCGCGCCTCCTTCGCGATGATAGAGAAGAAATTTTATCCCTTCGAAAAGTTTTAGGTGAAGTGGATGCCTTAAATGAAAAGCTGCGGGAAGAAAAAGATCGTCTTGCGGCTCATGCCGACGATCTAAAAGAACAACAGGAAATTCTTACGCTCAATAAAAATTTGAAGAAAGACTTATTGCGCAAAAATCATAAGGAGCAATCTCAGCGCCTGCATGCCTACCAAGCGGCCAAAGCAGCAGAGAGTGAGCTCGAAACGATGTTGAGTAGAATTAATATTGCCGCAGAAAATCGTCAGCGGGCAGAGCCTGTGCCCACTGTGCCTGCGCCAAAAGGAACGAGTTTTGCGAGTCAGCGCGGGCGCTTACCATTACCTGTTACTGGGGAAGTGGTAACTCCCTTCGGCAGAAAGTATGATGCGGCAACGAGCTTGTACACGTTTCATAAAGGCGTGGATATTCGTGCCAGTGCTTCCTCTCCAGTGCGAGCCGTATTTGGTGGCAAGGTAGTGTATTCCGGCCATATCGGCGGTTACGGTCAGCTTTTGATATTAGATCATGGAGATCAATACTATAGCTTGGTGGGTCAGCTCGGGGATATTTTGAAAAAAGAGGGAGATAGCATTGCTGCAGGAGAGATGATCGCCCGCACTGCTCCGGATAGCACTCCACTTTATTTTGAAATTCGTCAACGTCATATAGCCGTTAATCCGGTACCGTGGTTCGCAGGAAAATAAACTCCTCTAGTGCAGCCAGCGCCGAACTTTGAGACCATATAGGCAATTGTCTTAAGGAGTTTCCATGAAGAAATTTGTTTATCTATTTATCCTCTCTCTCTTGTTGATTCAGAACGGTGCGGAAGCCGCGAAGAAAAAGAAGAAAGATGAAACTCCTACTGCGTCTGCGGTTTCGAATGCAAAGTATGATGATATCGCCTTATTTGGGCGCGTGATCAATTTCATCGAAAAACAATATGTGGATGAGGTGAAAACAAAAGATCTTGTTTATGGTGCGATCAAAGGAATGCTGGAGACTCTCGATCCCCATTCCAACTTCATGCCGCCTGAAATTTATACTCAGTTGAAAACGGATACGGCTGGAAAATTCGGCGGTCTCGGCATCGAAGTTTGGGTGAATAAAGATAATATTCTCACCGTAGTTTCTCCTATGGAAGGTACGCCTGCTTGGAAGGCGGGCATCAAGCCTGGAGATCGCATCATGAAAATCGACGGAGCT
Source organism: Oligoflexia bacterium (assembly GCA_903867855.1). Taxonomy (GTDB): domain Bacteria; phylum Bdellovibrionota; class UBA1018; order CAIPTA01; family CAIPTA01; genus CAIPTA01. The sequence continues at coordinate 73,649 of CAIPTA010000144.1, forward strand.
AGCACGAAGGGCATGAGCATCGTGGAAGCTACTACCAAAATTCGCGGAGAGATCGGCACAGAGATTCAATTCACCATTGCCCGCGATGGAGTTACAAAACCTATCGAGTTTAAGCTGAAACGCGTTTCGATTGATCTAAAAAGCGTGAAGAATGAACTACTCGCCGATGACTTTGGCTATATCCGCCTTAGCCACTTTCAAGAGCATTCCGCTACGGAAGTAAAAGATGCCATCAAGGCGATGGAAGCAAAGCATAAACTGAATGGTCTTGTGCTAGATATGCGCAATAATCCAGGCGGTCTTCTCGATCAGGCGGTGGACGTTTCTAATCTCTTCATCGATGGTGGGCCGATTGTTTCCACAATTGGTCGCAATAAGGATGATAAGGAAGTGAAATTTGCAAAGTCGGGAATTGCCCGCCTTGATTTCCCTATGGTTGTGCTGGTGAACGGGAACTCTGCCTCGGCCGCAGAAATTGTTGCTGGCGCACTGAAAGATCATAAGCGAGCTCTCATTGTAGGTAGCAGAACATTTGGAAAAGGCTCTGTGCAAACCGTAATTCCTCTAGCCGAAGATGTTGGCCTCAAACTCACCATTGCGCGCTACTATACTCCCAATGGCACCTCGATTCAGGCGAAGGGAATCGAGCCCGATATTCATCTCGAGGATATCGATCAAGAACTTTTCCAAAAATTGCATAAGAAGCATAAGCAAATCAGTGAGGCTGACCTTAAAAACCATTTTAACAATGAGGGCGAGGGAGCGGCAGAGATGTCGGCTTCTGACGCAGAGGATAGTGATAGCATGGAAGATCTAGTGGATACGCGCCGTGCCGAAAAGGCAGGGAAAGCAAAACTAGAAGTGCCGAAAGCACTTGATCCAAAAGAAGACTATCAAGTACAACAAGCTCTGAATTATTTGCGTGCTATGGATTTTCGCAAAAATGCAGCGGCAGAAGTGGTAGCACCGGAGACAAAGGCGAAATAGATGGAACTAGAAAAAACTACGGATAAGGTAGTTAGCGTTAGCCAACTAACCGCATCGATCAAAGGCCTGCTTGAGGGCGGCATTGGTTCCGTAGTTGTTCGCGGAGAGATTTCCAACTGGAAACCTGCTTCGAGTGGACATATCTATTTTTCCTTAAAAGACCAAGAAGCCAATATTTCTGCCGCACTCTTTCGTGGCTCGGCCTCGAAATTAAAAAACATGGCGATTCGGGATGGCGTGGAAGTGATCTGCCGCGGACGAATCTCCGTTTACGCTCCCCGTGGCACTTACCAAATTATCGTGGAAACTATAGAGCCAGTGGGGGCGGGGAGTCTTCAGGCGGCTTTTGAGGCGCTAAAGAAAAAACTTTTTGCGGAGGGTCTCTTTGATGCTGCGAGAAAGCGCGCACTCCCCGCGATGCCTTCCCGGATTGTGGTGATCACGAGCCCTACAGGTGCCGCCATTCGCGATGTGCTTTCCGTGCTGAAACGCAGAAATGCGGGAGTGAAGGTTTTGCTGATTCCCGCTTTAGTGCAGGGTGCAGAGGCGCACCTCGATTTGATCCGTGCTCTAAAGCAAGCCAATGAATTTTCGCTTGGGGATGTGATCTTGCTCACTCGCGGTGGCGGCAGCTTGGAAGATCTTTGGTGTTTTAATAATGAAGAGTTAGCCCGTGAAATATTCCGCTCTGAGATCCCAGTGGTTAGCGCTGTAGGGCACGAAGTAGATTTTACGATCGCTGATTTCGTGGCAGACCTTCGAGCTCCTACTCCCTCTGCTGCCGCTGAAATTCTCGTGCGCGAAAGCCAGGCACTTTTAGAAAGTGTGCAAGAGAATCGCCAGCGTCTTATTCGCGGCTTTCGTGCACAATTGCAGTCGCATCGCCTAGAGCTTACGAAAATTCAATCGCGCCTAAAAAATCCTCGGGATCGAATTAATGAGTTACGTCTACGTTTCGACGATTGGAGTGAGCGTCTTGCAGGCGCTATGGCTAGTTCCATGGAGCGACGTCGGCAGCGATTGGTGCGCTTAGAAGATAGTCTCCAGGCTCTTTCGCCGTTGCAAGTGTTAGGGCGAGGCTATGCGATTCCTTTCGTGGGCAATAAAATTATTAAGAGTGTGAAGGATGTGAAGTCGGGAAGTGCTCTCTCGCTGCGTGTATCCGACGGAAGTATTAACGCTACTGTAAATTAGGAGTTAAATGGAAAGGGTCTGGATTCTCAGTAATGCCCTCTATGAAAAGCGCGAAAGCTTTCCTATTTTCCGTTTGGCCGATCTCGCCTTTGTAAAAAGTATTGGTCACTTAAATCAATCCCTCGATCCTTCCGAGCGCCTTGTAATCCTCGGAGATCTTCAAGACATTCGAAAATCCGAAGAGGCCTTTGCTAAGCGCATCTTGGCCACATGGCTTTTGCCGAATGATCCAAGTTTTGAGCAAATAAATTTGGCTGTACGATGTGTGCTTCATGAAGCGCGATTGCAGCATGATCTTGAAGCCGCTGAAAATATTGCCTGGAGTGGTGGTGGTAGTGGTCAGTATGATGATCCTTCGATTGAATTTCTTGGCGAGTCGGTGCTGGAGATCTCGGGCTGCAGAAATATGGCTGCCGTGGAAACAGCTATTCTTCATGCCTGCGAACGCGTGGCACCAACAGAAGAAGTGCATGTGGTGGCTCATCCGGAGTATGCGAGTTCACGCGTGCTGGGGCGATATCAATTGGCCGTGCCCATCCAGTTTCAAGGAGTGCTGAAAGCGCATATTTACGCTCGATTTCCTGATCAAGTATTGCAGGATGAAAAAGAAAAAGTGGGAGAAGCCCTTCTCAATCTTAGCGATGCTGTGGCCCTAGCCGTAGAGCGCAACCAAATGATTAGCAAGGCCGAAGAAACAAAAACGGTATGGGAGGCGAGCTTCGATGCTGTGGCTGATCCGGTTGCTATTCTAGACGATGAATATAAAATCGTTCGCGCAAATCGTGCCTATGCAAAGCTGCTTGGGCTTGGCGTCTCCAAGATGCAAGGGAAAGAAGCGGATTTGGTGGCGCGCTCCGTGCTGGAATATTTACCCAAGGATAAAAATTCAGAATGGGAATTAACTCACAATGAATTTACCTACCGCGCTTATTTTGATCCCATTTTGGATACACTCGGTGCGGGACACTTCGTGCTTCGCCTGCATGATGTTACGAAAGAACGAAGCCTCACCGAGAAAATTCTCGCGAAAGAGCAAGTGGCCGAAATGGGAATCCTCATCGGTTCTGTGGCCCATGAGATCAATAACCCAATAGGTGGGATTCTCGCCATTTGCCAGCTTTTATTGGGCGACAATATTCAAGATCCAGCTCTCAAAGAAGATATCGCAAATATCTCCGCCTCTGCGGAACGCTGTAAAAAAATTGTGCAAACGATGCTCTCCCTAGTGCGAAAATCTGATGAAGAAAAAATGGACCTGCACTTGGGCGATTGTATGCATCAGGCCATCGATCTGCTTAGTTCGGAAGCCACTCGCTTGAAAATCAAATTTCACTTCGACGAGAAAAAGGATGCTGCTCAACGCGCCGTGCATGCGAATAAAAATCGTCTACTGCAGGTATTCTTCCATCTGGTACAGCAATCCATGAATGCAATTGCAGAACGGAAAAAGCGGGAGAAGCTGGATGGCTCTATTCGTCTACTTGTCTATACCCGCAAAGATGAATTACTGGCTGAAATTGAAGATAATGGCGACCCAGCCAAGCACGACTATGAAATCGAAAGCCCAGTGGCCTTCACTGTTTCAAGAATGATTTTGGAAGAACACGGCGCTCGCTATGAGTTCGAGCGCCTAGAAAATGCGAATATCCAGCGCCTTATTTTCCCGGCGTTGCCGCAAGGTAACGCTTTGTAAGAATTTTCGCCGCCTCTACTCCGGGTTGATCGAAGGGGTTAATCTCTAGAGCAGCGCCAGCATAGAGCGTGGTGAGTTCCCAGAAGTAGAATAGCGCACCAAGTGCATATTCATCCAAGCAATCGAGTTCGATGGTGGCCGTGGGCACGCCTGCAGCTTGAAGCGCATCTCTCGTGGCATTAAATTCAGCATCAAAAAGATCGCGCATGCTGCGCCCTGCGAGCTCTTGGAAGCTTGGCAGCTTTTCCGTGCCTTCCATCTTTGGGAGGGGAAGCGTGGCATCTGGCTTTTTCACCTTCACAAAGAGAATGGTTTTATCTTTCGGACCTTCCATATACAGCTGCATTTGCGAGTGCTGATCCGTGGTGCCGATGGCTGGAAACGGCGTGAGTCCTTTTCCATTTTTGCCAAGGCTTTCACCCCATAGTTGGCAGAACCAACGAGAGAAAGCACCGAGCTGAGAGCTATAGGGCATGAGCACCGTGATTGGGCGTTTGCCTGCGTGGCTCACGAGCGCATGAGCTAATTTCGCCATTTGGTTTTGCGAATCTTTTTCCGCATGTTCCGCCAGCGAGCGCGCGCCAGAGAGAAAGCTTTCAATATTGAGGCCGGCAAAGGCAGCTGGAAATAATCCCACAGAACTCAGTACAGAGAAACGTCCGCCCACGGCAGAGGGCACCTCAAGGCAAGCAAAGCCTTGAGCGCTTGCCAGCTCGCGCAAATCGCCTTTTTCCGGATCGGTGGAGAGCACCAGGTGGCTCTTCCATTTGTCGCCCAGTTTTGCCTTCAGCCAATCGCTGATCACGAGCAATTGAGAAATAGTTTCCGGGGTTTTTCCCGATTTCGAAACCGCATAAACCAAAGTTTCTTCCGGCTTCAAATTTTGCAAGAGCCAGGAGAACCATTCGGGATCGTTATTATCCATGAAGTGAAAGCGTGGAGTGCCGAGTGAGGGGCGAAGAGCGCGGATCAAGGTTTCACCGCCTAGGCTAGAGCCACCAGTGCCGAGCAAAACGAAATCTTTGATGCCGTGGTGTTTTTCATCGGCTAATTTTTTAATGCGCGCGGTATCTGGAAATTCAGCGGAGCCAGGCTGCACGAGGCGGCGAAAGCCGGCGAAATCTGAGGCTGTCCACTCTTTGTATTTCTTTTCTAGCAAGGCTGCGGTAGAGGCAGGAATTGGTTCGTCAAATCCAGGAATTTTTACATCTACTAGTTCAATTTTTTTTCTCATTTCATCCCTCTTGCGATCACTATGCGTTGAATCTGGCTTGTGCCTTCCACAATTTGCAGCATCTTTGCCTCGCGCATGTAGCGCTCCACTTGAAATTCTTCCATATAGCCATAGCCGCCAAGCACTTGCACTGCATCGGTGGTGATGCGCATGCAACTTTCCGTAGATTTTAGTTTCGCCATCGAGGCCTGCACGCTGAAATCCATGTGTTCATCTTTGCGATAGGCCGCTTGGAAAGTGAGTAGGCGGGAGGCCTCTAATTCCGTGGCCATATCGGCGAGGGTAAAGGAGACGCCTTGAAATTCCATGATTGGCTTGCCGAATTGTTCTCTTTCTTTCGCATAGGCGATAGCGCGATCAAGCGCAGCCTTAGAAATACCATTGGCAATCGCTGCGATGGAAATGCGACCACCATCAAGAGCGGTTTTTGCGGCCGTGAAACCAGTGCCTTCATCCGACAATCGATTTTCTAAGGGCACTACCACATTCTCGAAAAGTATTTCTTGGGTGGGGGAAACGCGCATGCCCATTTTCTTTTCAAGCTTGCCGCCTTTTACTCCGGGCGTTTTCGTTTCTACGATAAAGGCACTCACGCCCTTAGAGCCTGCTTGACCCGTGCGAGCCATCACAAGGAGAATATCCGCCTGCATTCCATTCGTGATAAATTGTTTCACGCCATTGAGCACATAGTGATCGCCTTTACGCACAGCGGTGGTTTGCAGCGAGCCGGCATCGGAGCCATTTTGTGGTTCCGTGAGGCAGAAGGCGCCAATCTTTTCTCCGCTCACGAGTGCGGGAAGGTACTTTTCTTTCTGTGCTTGCGTGCCGGCCTTTGCAATCATGCTTGCGGGAAGCATGGTCACCGATAGAGAAGTGCCATAGCCGGAGCTCACTTTGGCAATCTCTTCGAGCATCAGCACGTATTCCATGGTGCCTAAATCGGAGCCACCGAATTCGGAGGAGAGTTGAATGCCGAGGAGTCCGGCCTCTCCAGCTTTGCGAAAGAGATCTTTGCGGAAGAAACCATTGGCCTCATCGGCATCCACATGAGGAGCAATTTCTTTCGCCGCAAACTTGGCTGCGAGTTCCGCGATGGCAACTTGGTTTTCATTCAGGGTGAAATGCATGGTGGACCTCTCAAAAAACGCTCACACGGTTTCAGTTATAATCATAAGACGCTGAAAAACAAGAATTTAATCGAATTCTTAACCCTATGTGTTACGCTTTACGCATACATGAAGTTAGAGCTGTCCCCAGTTGTACGGTATTGGGAAACAAATTCGAAGGAATCTTTGGCTATATTGCAGTCTCTGCGCGAACGTGGCGCGAGCTCAGTAGCTACCTGGGTGCCGTGGGCGCAGCTCGAAGTCGATCGTCATCATTTACTCCAAAAATTCGTGAAGCAAGCTGTGGCCTGCGGACTCAAAGTAAAACTCGGCGTAACTCCTGAGCTCGGCAGTGGATATCCCAATGCGGGCATTCCAGCGGATTTGTTGAAAGATCGTCAGCATCTGGCTCAAGATCGCCTGGGGCAGCCTATCTACGCTTGCTGCCCACCAAATATTCATGCGCTCCCTAGCCTAATGGCGCCAGCTCTCTACCAACGCTACGGGCATTTCTTGCTGAAGTTTACCCAAGAGATTAACGAGCTCTTCATCGATGGATTTGCGGGAGAGATCGAGCTCGTAGTTTCTGATTCTTTGTTTAAAAATTATCGCAACCTTGGCTTGGCCCCTGGAGATCATGGCGATTACTCTCCCCATTCGCCCCATAGTGGTCAGAATTCTATTGCAGCTGAGCGCATCTATCGTGCGCGTGCGGTGGACTTTTTACGCTCCCGATTTAGCAGGCATAAAAATGTGAAAATTCATTCTACTGCGATCTTTGCTCGTGATGCCTCTCTGGGCAGGCTTGTAGAGGAATTGGCTGGTGCGAAACCCAACGTGAAAGAACTTTTCCATCAGCTTATCAATACGAGAAGTAGTGCGAATATCTGCTGGCTAGATGATTTGAGTAGTTTAAGTGATCGGGAAAGAAACTTTCTCGTTTCTTCTTCCTTAGTGAGCTACGGAGAACTCTGGGTTTGCGAAGAGGACTATCGCGATTTCTCCAGTGCATTCTTACGTAAGATGCAGCGCCTAATGGAGGGCTTCTCGTCGAACGAAACAAATTTTGTACAGTCGGCAATTGCGTTTAGCCGAAATCGTTTTGCGCCAGCGAGCATCACGCAAATTTTACAGAGCAAACTCGGACCCTCCCTCAAGATTCGCAATAACTTATGTGATGTTTCCTCGCTCGAACTGGAAGATACCAAATTGCTAGCAGTCGAAGAGGGCTTCCCCTTGGAGCATCAGGTATTTTTTGATCTAGTGGAATGCGCCAAGCGGCGAGATTGCACCGTGGTAGTGTTCCGCTCTTCGCTTAACGATTTCACCCAAGCGGAACTAGCAAAGCTAGAAAGTTTTCGTTTGAGTCATGGCTGGATTTATAACGTTACGATGTTTGATTCCGGCGGGCATCTCCTCGTGATCGAGGGTCAGGAGAATTCCACGCTCTCTATGGATACGCTTGGTGATAGTTTACTTGGCGTGGCGAAGTTGAAGCCTCTCTGCACTTTCGCGCAGGAGAGTGGCAATGTGCTTTCCCTTAGTGTTTCCTGGAAATCCCCAGAAGAAAATGAAGAGATGCGCACCCTATTTCTAATGAACTCCAGCACCAGCCCTGAAAAGCTGGAATTGCATTTCAACCAGAGCGTGGAAGTGCATGGGCTTAGCGGTGGAGCAGAAGGAAAAAGTGAAGCGATTGGTAGAAATCTCGACACCACCTTGCCCCCACTTTCTGTGGTGCCACTCACTGTATTACTGAAAAAATCAGCAGAAAAAACACAACGAGAGGAGGCTACGAACCATGCAGGAACAGCGGCAGAACTGGCGTAGGTTCAATAAAGTTCTCGGTTTTCTTCCCAGCAAGAAGCCCAGCCTCATCCTTCTCAGCGGCGATAAACAAATTTTTGCAGGCACAATAAGTGGTGCACAAAAAAATCGTAGTGAGCATTTTCACGATGTGGGCATGTGCTTCGATCACGTGGAAAATGCCTTTGAGCAGCTGGCTCATAAATATAATGTTACGGCTTCCACGGTGATAGATCGCAGTGAGCTGATGCAAACGCTCGCGCAAGTAGCGGGTTCCCAGGTGACTGAATCCTATCATGGCCAATTGGAGATGATCCGCCGTGCTCTCGGCATTGAGAATGGGGAGCGAACAAAGCTTGCTACTCATCTTGGTGATCGCCCAGTGCAGGATTTCTGGCCGAAGGAAAATTTTCTCCTCCGTATTTTTCAGGCGATGTTCGTGGAGCTTCTGCCGGAACGAAAAATTTTATTGCTCGCGATCGTAAAGTCGGAAACAGAACGGGATTTATTAGCCCTGGAATTTATTGGCGCTGAGCTGCACACCTGTTATGTGCCAGATACCAGCAATCTCGAATGGTACCGGGAGGCGATAGATCTTTTTCACAGAGACACCATTAGCCGTTTGGTTTTGTGGAGCGAAAATCACTATATGCTTCCCACCTATGCTTTCGTGATGAGCGCCAGGGCGTGGACAGAATGTTGTGAGGAGCAGGAAAAATCCGGTGAACGTGGGGCCTGGAAAAGTTTCCAGAAAATTAAAAACGCCCGAGATTCAGAGCGAGAAATTCTCGTGGAGCCAGAACCATGGCCGCTGAAAGCTTGCCTGCGCTGGAACGGAATGCGCTAGAAGCCGCTACCTTCGGCCAGTGGATCAAAGGGCACGTATACTGGATTAGTATCCAAGTTATTATTATCTGGAGATGGTAGCGCTGGATAGGTCCATTTTTTATCGAGCCCAATTTCACGCACATCATTGCCAGCCACATCTGGGGAGCCATCGCGGAATTGTCCGTTAATTTTTCGTAGATTATTATTAAACTCAGAAAGCTTGGCTGCCACATCAAAGTTACTGTTCTGCTTCAGCGCGATTAGATGATCCACAAAGTCTGATAAATTCTCTGTTTCGTCTGTTTCCTTATTTAGGATTGTAACTTGTCTCGCAGATAATACTTTTTCGATATCGATAAAGTGAGCGCTCGTTTTGCCGGCGCTAATGGTTTTTTTCACGTGGCGATTGAACTCAGGCTTATCATTGAAGCTAAGTTCATAGCTGTTTTTCGCATGCTCAAAAAATTCAGCTAAGAGAACTGCTCCCGTTTTACCCTGATAGTTTGAAAGTAATATACGAACTGGATGTTCCTCCTCCGCCATTTTAAATCTGCGGGCTAGCTCCACATTGTGTTCAGAGTCCCAAGCGGGACGTTGATTAATGGTGGGAAAGGCCTTGGTATTTCCGAGACCATAGTCTCCGATAAAGTAAATTCCCGGCTCTGGCTCTGAAGTGTCTTGCACGTATTGAAAGCTGAGCGCGGTATCAGTGCTATCGATATTATGGATTCGCAGCACGTGCTGAGTGCTGATCTCATTGCCCAGATTTCCTGCTTGCCCTGAGGCAGAAAAGAAAAGGAGGGCGCAGCCGAAGCAGAGAGTGATTCCGATTGGTCTAATTTTCTTTAGCAATTCCATACCCTTGCTTATCGGCGGCCTTTGCAGAAAGCTAAAGTATGCCGACGCTCCGCAATAAAAATGCTTGCAATTATGGGCTTTTCTAAGCAATATCCAGCCCTTATGGAAAACCTACGTCGTCCGATCACAGGCTTCACTTTCGCTCAATTAAGCGAGGAGCTCGCCAAGCTCGGTAAAGAAAAGTATCGCACTCAGCAAGTGTTCTTCTGGCTCTATCGCAAGCGCGTTCGCACGTTCGCGGAGATGACGAATCTTTCCAAAGAAGTGCGCGAATACTTGGAGTTGAATTTTTATATTCCAGCCCCGCCGCAAGTGAGCATGCAAGTTTCTCAAGAAGATAATGCCCATAAGTATTTGTATAAAATGACAGATGGCAAAACTATTGAAACTGTTTTGATGCCGATCAAAGATCGTCTCACTCAGTGCGTGAGCTCTCAAGTTGGCTGCGCTATGGCCTGCGCCTTTTGCAATACAGGTGATATGGGATTGATGCGCAACTTGGCGACCCATGAAATCGTGGATCAGATCTTGGAAGTAGCACGGAACTATCCAGATTCAATTACTCAAAAATACGGCGATCGAATCACAAATATTGTTTATATGGGGATGGGTGAACCACTCCATAACTTGCAGAATGTGCTCGATTCTCTCGACATTCTCACGCATCCCCACGGCTTTAATATTTCCCATCGTAAGATCACTGTTTCTACTAGCGGGCTAGTTCCCCAGATGCTGGAGCTGGGCAAGAAAACGAGAGTGAACTTGGCTGTTTCTCTGAACGCCACCACCGATGAAATTCGCGATCAGGTGATGCCGGTGAATAAGCGTTACAACTTGAAAGCCCTTCTAGATGGCTGCAAAGAGTATGAGCTTGGGCCTGGCCGCCGCATCACCTTTGAATACGTGATTCTCAAAGGCGTGAATGATTCTCGCTCGGATGCGCAGAGAATGCTGCGTCTCCTAGATGGCATTCCTTCTAAAATTAATTTGATTCCCTATAATCCTCATCCGGCGAGCCCATTTCTCAGGCCAGAACTGCCCGAACTTTTGGCCTTCCAAAAATATTTGCTAGATCGCGGAGCCACTGCCACGGTGAGATTCTCGAAGGGTCCGGATATCTTGGCTGCTTGCGGACAACTACGCTCCAAAGAAGCGCTTCGTAGCAAATACGCTGAGCGCGCCGCTAGAGTTTAAGTCTTATTTTTTTGTTTTTGACTCTGAAGCGAGGCCCCGACTTGGGCCCATTTCACCGGTTTGAACGCAGTTGATACGATAGTTCGAATCTGCTTTGCGACAGCCTTGGAGCCAGCTCACATCTCGGCCTGATTTTAGGCAGTCGATCAGTTCACTTTCTTTTGTGAAGAGGCGCGCGCATGCCTCGGCTACATCGAGATCAATCGTATAGTGAAGACAAGATAGGGCGTTATCCGCAGATTTGAAATGCATTCTCACGCAAAAACGCACGGCCTCCACACTCGCTCCGGCGTGAACGCAGTCTAGTTTTTCCGAATCTTTTTTTCCGTAATTTTTGCAGCTTGAAATTACCGGCTTTTCAATCTCAAATTCTTTTTGAAGGGCGATACAGCGATTCGTCGCCGGGGCTTCCATACCCAATTCCTCGCATGGCGATCCAGCAGCAGATACCCCAGGGGGTAAGAGCAGGAAGGCGAGGAGGGCAGCGTATGTGAGCGTTCGAGAGATCATTAATGGCTATTCGGAATGCCGAAAAGCCAACTTAATGAATTAAAGCGAAAAGCTTCTTTTTATAGAGATACTTTTTTACCTGACGAAGTTTGACGCAGCGGCGGCACTGCCGACTGCACCACATGTCCATTTTCAAACACGCTTTTCGCGCAACTATAAGGAGCTTCCAGGCTGTTTACAAAGAATACAGGAAGCAGTGTATTGTTCTGAATCACTTTGGCAATGTGGCGCTGAACCACACACGCGGTCTGCCATGTCCAACTTTCCCAGCTGCCTTGCATGGTTTGAAAGTGGAAGGAATCATCTGCCGTGGAATATTTTCCCGACCAATACAAAGAGGCGATCAACGCCGATGGATCCAAGTACTTCACAAAGCTATGGCTATTATATTCGTTGTGATCCCACTGATTATAGTAAGTGACAGCGTTCACGGCGCGAGGGCCTGCATTGTAGGCAGCCACGGAGAGCAGCCAGCCAGTGTGAAGCGGATAGGTATTGTCATGATCTGGGTTGACGCAAGCTCTTTGAAAATGAGCACCTTCTTGGTAGTGATCTTTTTGCTGCAAAGCTGGAGAAATAAAATCGTGAAAAATTCCTGTGAGTTCATGAGCCGCAACCAGAATTCCGCTATGCGCTTCGGAGCAGTGATCCGTAAAAGAGCGGGCGAGCTGAAAGCGTTTCTGCTGTGTGGCGGGCCCCACATCCGACCAATTATTGCTCACATCGCTTAATTTAATGTCGGCAAAAAAACTTGGATCCATCTTATACATGGGCAGAGAGCCAAGTTTTGTGGCGGCTATATCATAGAGCGGCTTCACAATACGAGGGCTCGCAAGCGTATCATCATCACAGTTCACAGAATTTTGCGGCCAGCCGAGGCGCGTTTTTTCTGCACTCGATTGGATATTCGCCCACTTACACCAGGCGCGGAGATTATACTGACCCACTCCGCAGGAATAGTTTCCCCCATCTTCGCCCACGCTTAAGCCCGCAAAGAGAGATTCTTGAAACAGTGCACCCACGAGCACTGCTTGCGGTACTCCGTAGAGCGCGTTCGCTTCGGCTACACTTGCCACATTTTCATCATGGTGATTTACAGATTGCTCCAAGAACCAAGCCAATTCTAACTGACTAGACTTCTGACTCCCCGGAGTAGCCGCTTCTCGGCGCACAATTTCTTCCCCGCGGCAGTAGCTCATGAATCTACGATGGCTGGTCCAAAAAGTTTGATCCTCGGTGGAGAGATTGGTTGGCCAATCATTCACTGGATCGGTGATGGTGGATAAATCCGGGCAAGGGCGTGATGGAAGCGCGGGGATCATTTCCTCAGGGCAGCCGATCGCTGGCTGAGCCCAGTCAACCGTATTGTCCGCTTGGAGCTGTGGCATACTTTCTTCGAGCAGATTACCAGCATTTAGCCTGGCTTCCGATTTTGCAGAAAAAAGTAGAGTTGCTACAACAAATCCCAACGCTGATACTTTATTTTTCATCATCCCTTAGTCTTAAAACATTTTTTCAGGATTGCGAATAGCTATTTTGCTTCTTCCAGCAGCTGAATCATGGCTGCGCGCTCTTCTTCGCTGGGTTGGGTCGCTGCGTCGGCAGAGGGCATTTTTCTTCGCTTGATATAATCCAATATTTTCCCTTGGCGATACTTCTTGAGCAGACTCAAATCACCAAGCGGCAACTCATAGCCGGTTACAATGACGCCATTCCCGCTATGGCATTCGCTGCAGTATTTTGAGAACAAGAAGCTTTGGGCAGAATTGTCGGAATTATTGGTAACTGTGGGGTGCCCATTATCTATTGGCGTATTTGTGGTAGCGGGTGGGCTTACTTTCTCTCCTTTTAAAGTCGCAAGTATCAACTCCTTTTGTGGTGGCCATTGCTTTAAAAGTAGATCGTAGTTTGGGCTATTTTTTAGAAAGTCAGAGAGCGTTGCGCTCTGGAGCTTATGTATGAGCTTGGCATCAAAAAGCTCGGTATTTTCTGTGCTGGAATCTAATCCGAAGCAAGCCCCTGTGAGTGCACCAAAGAATTTCTGCGATTGATCGAGAGTACTCATACCTTCAAAAAAATTTGTCACCTTTGGGCGCGGCGTAGCTGGATCGGCTTCAGCGGTGATCCCTATAATTTTTTTTATTTTTATGTTCGGTTCAAATGTATCCACAAGGTTTGTGTCTTCGCGATACTCAAAGGGCTGGGTGCTTTTGGCAAATTCTGCCCCTTGTGCTTGTACGATATCACTGCCAAGAATCACCGTGCTAAGGCCGCCATCTGCGCCTTTAGCTAGGGGGTCACGGTCGGGGAGGAGGGAGGAGGGAGTGGCAAATCCATCCTTAAAAATTGCCTTTTGATCGGCTTGAAATGCTTGAGCTTCCTTGGAGTTCAGGATTATTTTTGCCAAGTCTTCATCTGAAATATTCGGCACTTCCGCAAATCCACCAAGCAGAGCAAAATTTTCCACACTGGCTCTCAAAGCCACCGCGAGTAAACGAATTTTGCAGGCATCATCCTGGCAATAGCTCTCGCAAATTTTTCGTAAGCGGATTCTATCTGCTGCGCCTCTCACCGCATCGTCGAAGCCAAACGGAGCTGCCCCTTTTTCAGCCTTAGGGTTCAGAGCCTGCATGGCCTGAAACACGATATCTTCGCCATCGGGAGCATCTGTTTCACTCCAAGGAATTCTTGGAAAAATGGGCCCTCCTGCTTGGTGGCAGCTAAGGCAAAGGTTTCGCGGCGGCATGCTGAGTTTGGGAGTTTTAGCAGGAGCGAAATCGCTGATGATCATGAAATCATATTGGCCAGCTTTTGGATTCCAAGAAATCAATTCGATTTGATTTGCACTTTGTGCATAACCTACAAAAGTATTTCCTGCGATGGTGAGGTGTCGAGGATTGGCAAGAGAGGCTTTCTCTTTTTGGAGTGAGCGTCCTAAAGGAATATTGATGAGAAATCCGATGCTTCCACCGATGGAATCTAAAAAATCGGAAAACGAATTGGAAATTTTGCCACCGCTCGCTTCAAGGCTCGCAGTAAATTCATTGTCTGGAATTCCGAAGCCTGGATCAACGGCATGGGCCGTATTCCAGAAGAGAAGTAAGCAAATAATTGGATAAAATTTCACCTTGGCCTATCGGCAAAATTTTAGAGAAACTTCAGAAACGCTAACGTGTATTGTCTACAAGAGATCGCCTTGAAAGAATTGCTTTTCACGCATCACAGTTTTTAGCTTTTCCACAGGGTAAATTTTCTGAATCGACCAATCTGGACCCACCAACTCTTCCGGATGAGGCGCGAGGCCATGGGTGCGATGGATCACGATGCGAGGATCGAGATGACGCAAAAAGAGAATCGCTCGTTCCATGTATTCCTCTAAAGTGAGAAAAGAGAACTCGCCATTTTTATAGCGCTTCTCCAGCTTCGTTTTCTTCAGGATATGTAAGTGATGGAGTTTCACACCATGCACGCCAATGGCGTTGAGCTTGTGAGCACTCGCGATGATATCTTCTGAAGTTTCCATGGGAGCTCCGAGAATCAAATGTGCCGAAACATCGAGGCGACCCTTACGTGCTTTTGACTCTTCGAGCTTCGAGCGTTGGAGTGCGCGTTCTAATGCATCTACCGCAGTTGCGCCATCATGGCCGCGCTCGAACCATTCCAGCACGGGCTCGCTAAAAGATTGCACGCCGAGTTCCAGTTGCACATCTACTTTGTCTAAATATGTACAAAGCACATCCAAAATTTCATCGGGCAGACAATCGGGCCTTGTGCCAACCGCGAGCGCCACTACTCCTGGGAAGCGGATGGCTTCCTCATATCGATTTTGGAATTCCGCTATTTCTTCGTGGGTAGTTGTATAACTCTGAAAATAAGCGATAAATTTTTCGGCCTTGAATCGCTGGCGAATGGCAGTGGAGGCCTTTTCCATCTGCACTTGCACGGGCAGTTCTCTTCGTTCATTCGCAAAAAAGCTCGCACTGCCGTGAATATCGCAGAAGGAGCAGCCACCCCAGCCCTTGCGCGGACCAAAAGTACCATCGCGAGTAGGGCAAGTGCGTCCGCCACTCAGCGTGAGTTTATAGGTTTTGGCGCCGTAGCGCTCTTGCAGCGAATTACTATAGGTAAGAAAGGGCTCGCGCATGGAGCCCCTTTTTAGAACATGGATTTCTTATTTGCAATGTTCGTGAGGATTGTTACTGCGAACATCCCAGCGATCATAAAAGAGCCCCCATAGCTCATAAAGGGCAAGGGCACACCCACAATGGGCATAATTCCCGTGGTCATCCCGATATTGATGAAAATATGCCAGAAAAAGAGCGCAACGATGCCAAAGGCAAAGAGCATTCCGAATTTATCGTTGGAACCATAGGCGATCTTGAGCCCATTGCTCATGAGCGCTATATAGAGGCCCAGCAGAATCAGGAAGCCA
>CAIPTA010000145.1 GCA_903867855.1 Oligoflexia bacterium
GCAAAGGAAGTTTCGCCTTACTTAACTGTAGGTTCTAAACAAAAATTACCTAGAGAGTTGGAGCTAAAGTCATTACAGAAAATGTTGTCTCGCCGCAGGCTTCGATTCGCTGATTCTTCTGCTGAAGATTTTATCGATGATGGTGATCTTTTTGAGGTCTATGATGCGCAAGGCGTGCAGCTGTATCGAAGCTGGTCCTGCTATGAACTGTGCTACTATAATTTGGTGGATCTGCAGGTTTACAATTGGGATGAGCTTTATATTCGTCCATCTTGGGTGGTTTCAAAACTTTATGAGAAAGCCCCACTTCTATTCACTCCCGGCGCAAAAACCATGCCCTATGAGTTGCCAGAGTATTTACTCACCGAGCGCAGACAGAAATCTAATCGCAGTCTATTGTTTAAAATGAAGTTTGCTTCCCCCTTGCTCGATGAAGATTCTGGGGCGCCGATTGCGTTTTTAAGCACTGGGAGAATGACTAGAGTGCCCGAATTGAATCCAAATCAGAGCCTGAGTTTTTTATAGTGAGGGCCGGAATGAAAGCCAAACAGACACAGAGAAGTGTTAAAAAAACAGCCTTTGTTGATTCCATGTCGGGACCTTTTTTAGAGGAAAAGCGATTACGGGCAAAGGTATCTTTGGTGTTTGCGGCAAAGTATCTTGATATTTCAGTGGCCCAGCTTAAGGAATACGAATCTGGCAAAACACCGATTCCACTCCATCAAATCTTTGCCTATTCGAATCTCTTAAATATCGATCCAGACATGATCGAAGCGCTTCTTGAAAAGAGCTACCCCACAAAATTAAAGCGAGTTCGCTAATCAATAGCGCGAATTAATTGATAGTTATTGGGTGAGATAAATTTTATTTGCAGGCCCATTTTCCAAATCTTCTTTCTTAAATGAAAGAGGTGCACATCAAAAGATTTCGCAGAAAGTTGCTGTGTTCCCCATACGGCAGCAATGATTGTTTCTCTCGACGCTAGATTATCTTCCGCTTTCTGCAATACAGAATATATTTTTAATTCTTTGAGAGTGAGTTGATCGCTCGCCTGCTCAGATAGTTGAAATTTACTGCTCTGTAAGCCCTTCGAAAGCGCGCGTTCGATTTTTACGGATAGCTCCTGCGCATCCACAGGCTTAGAGAGATAGTCGAAGGCACCGGCCTCGAAGCAGGAATAGATATCTTCCTTTTTTTTCGCTCCCCCTACAATAATCCAGGGAATATCCCTGTGCTTATTTTTATAATTTTTTAAATTGCTAAGAATGCAGCCATCTTTAATTTGGAAGGCACTTAGAATTAGCTGGGCTTGCTTTTTACTTCGTTGAGAAAACTCATTAAATTCAAGCAGCGAATAAAGGCTGGTGGTGTCGAAGTGCTGCTCTAACTCTTGTTTGTAGCGTTCGAGCGCTTCAGCATCGCTTTCGATTATCCAAATTTTTTGTTTAGCTACCAAAAAAACCCCTATAATCAGGCAAGAGATTTTATCTTAGCAAAAGAATACGTATTAGTCTCAAGAGGCTGATTTTGTGCGAAATCCATTGATGAGGGCCTGCACATCTTCTTTTCGAAAGGGCTTCTTTAGGAATGCATCAAAGCGAAATTTACAATCGAGATCAAGAGCTCCGCTCACAAGCACGATCGGAATGTCTTTACCTAGAGCTTCTGCAATTTGCTCCCCATTGGTTTTCGGGAGGTAATAATCAGTGAAAAAAAGGTTTGGTTTCGATTTAGTAATATGAGCAATTGCGAGCAGTGGATCTGTGAAGGCTCTTATTTCCACTTCATCAGATGAGAATAGGCTCGTGAAAATTTCGCACAATTCTGGTTCATCATCTAAATAAACAACCTTAAACATCACCGTGTAACTCCATGGGGCTCGTGTGGCCTATATAGTATCCATCGATTCTACTTATGAAGTTAAATTATCTTAACTTGTTACTTAATCGCGAAATTCACCGCTACTACTACTGCAGCGGCGAAGAAACAATAGTATGCAAACCACTGCCAACGTCCACGCTCCATCCAAGAGGATAGCCAGCGTAGTGCTAGTAGGCCAGCAAAAAAACTAAACAACATTCCTAGGCTCCCAGGAAGTAGTAAATTCGACAAGGGAGTATCTTGAAAGGCGTGGGCCTTAACGAGCCTTAACAATTCTCTCACAACTACTGGTGGAGTGAGGATCACCGCAAGCGCAAAACTGAATTCCTCTGCTAGTTCTCTCGAGATGCCGAGAAAGAGCCCTGTGGAAATCGTGGCGCCAGATCGAGAGAAGCCGCGGAAGGGTAAGCAAATTCCTTGTACAAGGCCAATCAAGAGAGAAGATTTGGAGCTAAGCGTTTCGTGGGAGGATTTCTTTCTTCCCGCCAAAAAAATCACTACGCCTACGCTGGCGAGAGCAAAAGCAATTAGGGGCAGATTGCTGAATAGTTCCTCGATCTCTGCTTTTGGCGCGCCGGCAAAGATTGTTTTTTCTATGAGCTTTTTTAAAATCATTCCAAGCACACCCGTGGCAATGGTAGCAATGGCGAGATGTTTTAAGAATGCATTGCGCTTGTCAGCGCTCAACAGCTTGAGCCAGCGTTTCGAAAAATAGAGCAGCACTGCGAACATAGTGCCAGTGTGAAGCATCACGAGAAGAAATGTCATCTCGGGAGCGCTTGGATTAATGCCAAGCAGCTTCTCGGCCACGATCACGTGAGCGGAGCTCGAAACAGGAAGGAGTTCTGCGAAGCCTTGAATCAAGGCTAAAAGTAATATCTGCCAAATAGGTGTCATGTTGAGTAGGGTAGCATGCTTCGCTAAAATTGAAAGTCTGCATTGGAAGTTTCTATTGCCATTCGCCGCGCTTCATACGAATCTTTACGGATGAAAAAAATCATTTGTTTGCTGCTGCTTGCCTTCATTATTGCTCCCACGGCGTTTGCCTCTTGGGACTATAACGAAAATGGAGGTTTCGGGATTTACTTGCCGGATGGTTGGTCGTCCACAGAAAATGGGCGCAGCACCCAGCTTACAGGCCCTACAGCCGATAGCGCACAATCCAAAATATTTTTAGGCTCCGATTGGGTGAGTCACGTGAATACAATCGATGACCTTGAAAATTATGTGCGCACTCAAGTGAAGAATGCATCACCCACAAAGGTGCAAAATTCTGGGCTCGATGGATTTAGCGTGGGCAATGAACTCGTGGGCAAAATGTTCTTTTTGCGCCAGGCAGAGAATGTGATTGTGGTGGAGTATCAGCTGCGTGGATCGTCCGATCAAAAGGACGAAGGAAAAACTGCCTTGGGTTCGATTGAAATTCGCACCAAGGGAAATAATTATCCCTAACTTTTATGCTAGCTAAAGCTTGGGAAGTATTGCTGCTCTTTTTGATTCCCATCGGCGGAGGTATTCCGGGCGGTGTGGTGCTCGCTCAGAAGCATGGCTTCTCTTGGCAAATCATGACTCTCTTGTATTTCATCTCTGATGTGATTTTAGCGATTCTTTTTGAGCCCTGCCTGTTGCTCTTCTTGCGCTATAGCAAAAATATTCCACGCCTCGCCCGTGTGCGGGATGCGCTAGCGAAATCCACGAGTCGCACGGTTTCGCAATATGGAATTAATCCCGGCCCCTTTTCGCTCATCATGATCACCTTCGGCACCGATCCAATGACGGGGCGTTCAGTAGCCAAGGCTGCCAATCATGGCTTCCTCACGGGGTGGACTCTCACCATCATTGGCGACATGCTCTTCTTCCTGGTGCTCATGGCCTCCACCCTTTGGCTGAATAATATCCTGGGAGATGGCACCTTAACCGCGGTGATCATTATGGTGCTGATGATCGCAGTGCCGCCCTTGGTTCGCCGAATCATGGGAAAAACCAAGTAATTTCAATTATTTGAGCTCATCTCTGGGGGCTCTATTTACTTGACTATTTTAGTCTAGATTGCTATTCTCAGGCCCTCGCACTAGGGAAATAATCATGGCCTTCCTGAATCGCATGCTCGATCCACCCAGCTACGGCTATAGCCGCAATGGGGAATTGTATGTGCCAAGCAAGCGAGAAATTTGGCGCGAATTTCTTCATCGCCTCAATCCGATGGATCGCAAAAACTGGCTCGCGATCCTGATTTGTTCTTCCACAGTATTTCTATTGGCAATCTACGCAGTCTTTTTGGTTCGCTTTTTTAGTTGGCCACTTTTTACAATAAGTATTGTTTATAGCCTTTTTGTGCTGGGCTCTCATGCTAACTTCTGGATCCATCGCTACTCCACTCATCGCGCTTTTCGCTTTCGAAATTCACTATCAAGATTGATCGCAAGAAATCTGGTAATTAAAGTTGCCCCAGAAGAAACTCATGTGGTTTCCCACCATGTGCACCATAGCTGCTCAGAAATGCCGGGAGATCCGTATAATCCTCATGGCGGCTGGCTCTATTGTTTTTTGGGCGATGTAAACCATCAGGCGATTAGTCGAGATCTCACCGAAGAGGAGTACGCTCGGCTCACTCACTTGGTGGATCATACCGGAATTCGCATGAATTCTTATGCTCAATTTAGAAAGTGGGGCTCGCTCTGCCATCCATTTTTTTCGATCGCTCACTATCTGCTGAATTGGGCATTCTGGTTTGCCGTATTATTTGCTATCGGTGGATTGCCTTTAGTCGCGGCCATTTTCGGGGCCACTGGTGTGTGGGCGATGCTCTACCGCACTTTCAATTATGCAGCGCACGCAGGCGGCAAAGATCGTCAGCGGGATGGGATTGATTTTCATCACGAGGATCTTTCGGTGAATAATGTGTGGTCTGGGTATATTTCCGGCGAGTGGCATAATAATCACCACCTTTATCCAAGCAGCGCTCGCAGCGGTTTTCTTCCCTATCAGTTGGATTTACCTTGGCTACTCATTCGTCTCCTCGCATCTCTCGGGATGATCACGAGCTATCGCGATAGCAAAGCGATTTTCCTGCAGCGTCAATGGCTGCCCTACCTGGAAGGTAAACACCAGGTACGCGATTCGGTGAGAACTGTCTCGACAATCCTCTAGCTTCTCCCTAAGATCATGTCTCCCATCACTTAAGGAGATCCTATGCTTACTTTTTTCTATTCCACCCAAACTTGCTCCACCGCTATCCATATCGCTCTTGAAGAAGCGGGCCTGCCTTTCAATGGCATCGAAGTGAGCTGGAAGCGTAAAGAGAATGTGGCAGAGCTAGAATCTGCGAATCCATTAGGACAAGTTCCTGTGCTCGTGCAGGATGGAAAAACCTTGAATCAAAGTATCGCGATCTTGGAATATATCGCGGAGCAAGCGTCTACAAAAAATCTACTTCCTCCTGTGGGAAGCTGGGAGCGCGCCTATGCGCAAAGCTGGCTCGCTTTCATCGGAGCAGATTTCCAAAAAAGTTTTTGGCCCATGTTCATGGCCTCGCGTTGGACCACGGATACCAATGTCCAAATGGAAATTAGAAAATCGGTGATTGCAGGTATGGATAAGCACCTCACCTATATCAACGAGGGCTTGGCTGGAAAAGATTTTATCTTAGGTAAGCAATTTAGCTTGGTGGATGCATATCTATTCACCATTCTTGGTTGGTGCAAATGGTCGGAAGTAAAGCTATCAACCTATAAAAATATCACGCCTTATCTGAAGCGCGTGTATGAGCGGGCGGCTGTGCAGAAAGTGCTCGCCAAAGAAGAGATGCTAGATTTCATCCCTGGCTAAGCTTACAAAAACCACTTGTAGTATACAGGCGCAGACATCAACACATTTCTGCTGATGGCGTCGAAGCCTGTATATACTTCTAAGCCCCAAGCGCAAAATAGAATTATAGCGAGTGCCCGTTGCCATCGCGAAATTCGGCTGAGAGCAAAGCTGAATAGCAGTATCGCCGCCGGTGTAGACAATATTTCATAGCGTAGTAATTTCGAGAATCCACTCATGGCAAGTAGCGTATAGAAAATCCAGAAAGCCAAAATCCAAAGCATACAAATCGTTTCGATGTTTTTCAGCTTTGGTTTCCAGCCCTGCATCCACAGTATCGCAATCGAGGGCAGAAGAGTGGCGAACACCTGCACATAATGCAAAAATAAGATATTCGGCGATAAGTCTAAGGTAACGAAGGCCACAAAGTTGCTGCTCTGAAGCAGCTGAGCGCTTGGCTTGCCCGATCCATATTCTAAGGCACCAGTACCAATCATCCAGGCGGTAGCGGCAAGAGCAATCCCCATAACAACCATGACAACCAGTAACTCGACGAGTGTAAAGCCTATTTGAGTCCGAAATAACTTAGGGATAGTTCGTCCAAGCGGCA
>CAIPTA010000146.1 GCA_903867855.1 Oligoflexia bacterium
GCCCAAGACAATGCGATGAACTTATGCGAGAGCATCGAACTTAAGCATTGCCGCATTATTCAAAAGGATCTTATTACTGCAGTCGATGAAATTAAGCAATGCGCTGACGGTCCTGCATTTTTCTTTGAAGCTATAGCGCGTGGCGAGTGGTGACCTGATCAAGGATAGGTTTTTGGGGTCTAAAATCCAGCGCAATCCTTATCGTAAATTTTGTGGGGATTGCGCTCAAGATCGACGAACAATTTAAGAAATTTGGCCCCCAGATAGCACAGGTGGCGAGCCGTTTTTTGATTTTCTCGCACAGTTCGAAAGAAAATTTAAGCGATAAATGGCCTTTAATTGAATAGAAATCATTTAATTCCTGTGCGGGTGGCTCAATAATTTTCTAAAATTGGATTATCGCGAGAATTTATGAAAATAAAGTTTATTGAATCAATAGTATATTTGGTTACTTTTTTGTGCCTGCAAACTTCTTTTGCGGCGGAGAAAGAGATTGCGTCGCATCATATATCCAGCGAGCTTGATCTTATCAAGGAAACGCGGGTCGAAACTAAGTATTTTTCCGTAATGGTGCCCAAGGGTTGGAGCTATAAGAGAGTTGAATGGGACAAACCCAACCCAACCCAACAGGCAAGGTATGTAATAAGCCAAAGGCATCTTGCACTCCTAATGATTGGGTGATTCTTGGAGCAAGCACCACGGAGGTCGCCATTGTTCCATCGAAAGAGTCCTTTTCGAATGAAGATATTAACAACATCTCTTTTAGAATAACCATTAGTGATGCGATACCACCACAAGCAATTTTAGGGAAAATCAATGTACCACCTCTAGACATGGGAGACTCAGTTCTGCTCAATGCGGAGGGCATAAATGATCGTATTTGGATTTTGATGGACAGTAAGAAGCATTTCCCATTTGCGCCACAAACCCCAATTCAAAGTCTGGTGGCAAGCACTCCGTTGAAGCAACGGGATATCAAATGTGAAGCACTGGGACTTCCTGCCGATGTTGCGAAGTATAGAGAAGTGTTTAAAAATATTTTATCTTCTTTGAAAATCAAGCAATAGCGGTCCAATGACACTTATTTTTCTCAAGCTCCGCTACTCCAAAGCACATTGAGGAGTAGCAGCTTTGGCTAGTCTGATTTGTAAAAAAAAAAAATCTAAGTGATCAAAACCCGCTGCGATCAAGTGGGATCTCATGCGCATCACTTACAGCCTACGTGGTCCAGGGAGAACGGGTAAAAATTATTGGACTTGCAGGGTGATAGCTTCGCCGTTTTTAGTGGCACAGTAAGCAACATAACTTTGACCACTAGCCGCGTACTGATTTAGCATTTCAACCATTTCGGGACGAGAATAACCAACAGCCTTCAAGAATTTTGCGCTCAATTTGCAATTGTTGTCGTCGCCTGTATTCAGCAGAAGACTTCCATCAGCGCTACTTTGATAACCCAGAAGTGGCGAAGATGGATTCCAATCAGACGGGCCGATAGGCGTGGCAGATACGGATAATGTCGCATTAGCTGATCCAGCAAAAATTAACATTGAGACAAATCCTATTCCTAAAATAATCGTTTTCATAAAATATCCTTTGTTTAGCCGCATTTCTAATTTTGCTCTAGAATCCCGGTGGCGCCTCGTGTTTGTGTTTCAGCGAGACACTAAAATTGGTTGCAGGCCGCAATCTACCGCACCGCATTATTAATGTAAAGGACTAGTTAAATTGATTTGTGTATTTTTAGTAATTCGTTGATTGGCTTTCGCTGCAGAAAAACCCGTTTCAAAGAAGACAAACGAGAGCAATTACTAACACTTTTTGGCGCATGCCATTCTGATATCAATTTTGCTACGAAGCGCTTCTCGCTCCCATTCTTTTGCAAAATTTTTATTTCTTCAATCATGCTCTTCTCCATTGCTGAATTAGCTTTGCTTGCTGCCCGTTGTCTTTTTCTACTAATTTCAAAGAACAGATTCTTATTGGAGAATATCACCATACAGATTCATGATCATTCCACACTTGATGAGTGAAGAAAATTCTCTAAACAAGAGGCCAACTTTATCGGTAATTAACGTTGGTATAAGTATTTGATTCAAATATAGATTTATTTGATAAGAAATTATTAGGCTTCACAAAGACTTACTTCGAAGGAAAAACGGCATGGTTCGAGTTTTGCCGGCTGCACCAAGGGGTAAGCTACAATATCCAAAGACAAAAAATGGACCATGACGATTCGTGCGGGGGAAAGCAGCGCGAAGCCATGGCCCATTTTGAAATTCAGGACTACTTCAAGCTCACAGTCACAACAGGACGATTTTCCGTAGTGATACCATCTGGCTCTTGACAGCTTGGATCAGCTTTTTCGAAGGAGCCGCCATCGTTGGTGCTTAAGTATTGGCAGTGGTATTGCACTGGCTCTTGTACTTGCACTGATTCTGTTTGCACTGCGTAGCTGAAGAGGCTCGCAGCAGAAACTTTGCCAGCTGCGATTTGTTTAGCGAGGTCATCGGAGATATCGAAATCTACGGCAAACTGAGGACGTACATCATCCGCATCCGTAACTTGGCCGTCTAAGCCACTGCCGGTAGAAGGAACATCTTGAGTGCTCTTGGAGCTATATACGAAGCTAACTTCCAGGATCGCCTTTGAACCACTAGCGGAACCTGGGGTACCTTCCTGAGCATTGCCGCCATCGTTTCCGGTGGGCACGTAAGCTACTGCTGCTGCCTTCAACTGCAGATTGCTAGCGTCAGCTGGCAATACTTTTTCTACACCGTTTGCAAAAGCGTTCACGCTCACTGTAACTAAAATTGCGAACACCGAAGTAATCAATAAATTTTTCATCTGAACCTCAAGTTATAAAATGTTGTGTTGTTTACGAGGGGACTTTTGTCACAAAGCAAATTGTTCCTCAAGAATCTTATTAAGAGATATTATCCCGCTATGATACATCGCTCTCCCTACTGCGCGTACCATCGAGAATACATTAATGGAGATCAATGGCTCCTAGTTACCACTTTGAGGATTCCCGGTAGTTTTAGTCTGATAGATAGCTCCAGTTCTTTCTATTCTCGTTAGGTAATTATTAGGTTTTGATTTTTAGCTATTGTGTCAGTTGTGGAATACAAAATCGGCGCCTATACATTGCAGGTACAATAAAGCGAACAAATCTCTATATGGAAATGACAAACCAGATCGGCAAGCAACTTAAGGAAATAAGGGAGAGCCTCGGCTTTGGCACTGCTAGATCTTTTTATCAGGACTATCTTTGCAAAAAAACACAGCTAGAGTTCAATTATAGCTATTACATGAAAATTGAAGGCGGACGAGCCTTACCCTCTCCGGCTATTATCACGAGTATCTGCGATTTATTATCTCCAGATTATCAACGTTCTATTATTCGAGTTTATTGCCAATGCCTATTTCCCAAGCAGGCCGACTTATTTACGATTCCGAAAAAATTTATAGAGAAAAGAACTATCAAACCACCAAAAGCAAAATCAGAAAAATTCACCCTGACGAAGCAGCGCTATCTCACAGAATCACAAGTTGCTTGTCTGGCGAGGTCTAAAGAACACTACTTTTTATTTCTTTTACTGACTCTTTCTCGACACCCAGTAAACCTTCAAGAGTTAAAAATCTATCTTGGAATCGCGGATACAACGGCTCTACTAAAAGACCTAAACGAATCGAAACTGGCGCATGTAGAGAGTGAATTTGCCGAGTGTAGCACTAAGGAAATGAAGTTTCCCAAGGCCGATACGGCTTCACTTAAAAAGCTATACGAATCAATAGATGCTTGGAATTTAGACTTCCCCCGCAAAGCGAATTTCGAGCAAGTGGAAGAAAAAATGATGATCCGAAGAGTTTCGAGTCGCTATATCTCTTTACTCTCTAGCCAGGCTAATTTCATGTTTGATTTCATGCGAGCCGCAGATGAAGTGCAACAGGACCATAATAACGAAGTCGTAATGCTCAATTTCTCTTTATCTAGGGGTAGTCTACCCGGCTAAAAGACACGGTTTCCCCCTTCGCTGTTTAAGCGTCTAGCTTTTGCTTCTCTTGCACTGCGCGTGCTGCCTCATGAAGGCCTCCGATACACCTATTAGGTTTGCGATTCGGTAAAAGCACTTATATCGCTTATAGAGCCCCTGTAGCTAACTTGCTGACAACGCCTTCGTCTCGGGATAATTTTCTAGCTCAATATTAACAAGCGCGCAGGATCGGCCAGGGTGTTCGTCTACTTGTTCGACTTGCGCACCAGATAGTAATTTTAAACATATTTTTTACAGAGACACTCCCATGATATGGCGAAAAAATAAGGCCTATTCTTTTTTGTTTGTGCTATTTCGCAATTTTAAATTCTGAGAGCCATTCGCAAAAAAAGCTAAATTCAATAATATCATCAGAGCTGAAAATATATATAGTTTGAGAAAAATCAGGATAAACAAATGCGCGAAGATCTCGAAAATTCCCAGATATGGAGCAAGCGTAGGCTTGAATAAAATTATGGGAGAAAGCAATTGTGATAAAATTACTAGCCAACCAGCAAGAAAAATCGCTGGAAAGAAAGGGGCAAGATTATCCGTCGTTAAAATATTGTGACTAGATTGAATGGCAGCGGTTAACTTCCAAAGCAAGTCACCATTTCTCCAGTCGAGGCAGATAAGCTTAGAGTAGCCAGTATTGAAATATAAGAGACAGAGAAATATTTTCCCCCATTTTTCAAAAAGGATTGAGTCATCAAGAAGAATACTCAAACCGAGCAAAAATAGGAACACAGACATGATGCAAGTTGATGCATCGAAAAATAAACTATTACTGCTAAGCCATAAATTTAGGAAAACCCAACTGAAGACGGCTCCCGGCTTTTTGGTACTATTGAAAAAGAGTAGTAAAGATGAAAGAAGGC
>CAIPTA010000147.1 GCA_903867855.1 Oligoflexia bacterium
CATTCATAAAATTTGGATTTGCTGCGCAAATTCATCTGAGTCTATAATTTTTTATGAGAAGATTTTTGAGCAAAGTTTTGAAAGCGCTTGGAGTTCTAGCTGCCATCCTATTTATTGCGGCTGTAGTTATGGCTCAGTTAGCGTGTCCCGTCCATTCCTGTCATGGATCTAATATCGATGCATGGCTCGCGGCAGCAGCTTTTGCGCCTGTAGGAATCCCTTGCCTAGTATGGGTAGTATATAATTTATTTAAGAATTTTAATAGGCGCTAACTGGGTATCAACTAGCGAGCTGGTGCGGTGCCATCAACGTGACGAAGGCCATCAACAACCGCTGGTTCCATTTGTCGAAGAGCTTTGATCTGCCCAGAACTAAGCGGCGTAAAAGCAGCTCTGGCTGTTCTGCAAGAACCAATGAGATTGATAGCGTCTACAGGGCTATTATTACTCATTCCATCCAAATCGTGCTGCGCAGAAAACTCCTGCACTTTCATGCTGAAATCGTGAGTATAACTATAGCCGAGTTTTTTGCCTTGCATGTCTGGCCGATTCTGAAATGCATTTCGTATTCCTTCAATTTTTCCCATCACATTGGCGCACTCACTCAATTTACTGTCACCAATTGCCTTCGCCGCTTCTTCCACTTGATTACATAGCTCGGCATTATAAGTCACAATCGATGCACCATTAGTGCTCTCGGAAATCTCTGATACGAAACACTTGTTGCCAAGATAACCGAACTTCGTGGTGGTGGAAAAATTAGTGGTGGTAGGAAAGCTAGTGCCCATGGAGGAGTAAGTGCCAGCTGAACTAGAACCCGTGGAAAGGCCCGTGCTGGTAGAAACGCTGGCGCTATGTGGACGAGCAATTTCCTCGCTTGTGGTATACTGAATGGCTCTGCCATCCTGCGTAGATAAAGTCATGGTTAGCATGCCTTTAGGATTGCCCATATACTGGGGTATTTCAGTGATCGCCCTTTCCCCATTTTGGTCACTCGAATATTTAATCAAAAATGGATCCTTCTTGGGTTTGCGCATTTTTCCATCGGCACCAAGCTCATATCTCGCTTGATAGAGATCTTGACCGCCGCAGGCCGAGTAGTCGATCGAGGCTGCAAAAGAAGGCGATGCGACTACCAATGAAAACAAAACTACTTTAGAAATACGCATAAAGAGATCTCCCTCCTATAGAGTAATCCCAGCGCCCGGAAAGGCAATACCAAACACTAGCAAGTCATAACCCAATGAAACTAAGGGGGAATTCTATAGATCGCCGCTTTCAAACTGAAAGCAGTTTGGCTCTCCTTGGTCGCCATTTTGTGGTGGCAGGGGTAAAACCTTGTTCAACGAAGACCCTTGAAAACACAACTAGAGAAATAGGAGCTTATATGAAGTCGATCAAAATTTTATCTGTTATCGTATTAACCTTGAGTGGCTTTAACGCTATGGCCGGTGAGCTTATCAATACACCAGAATGCCAAAATGCGATTGGCGTTGTAGAAGCGGCCTTAAAAAACAATGATCAAAAAATGATCACCGAAGCCTTATCTGCCGACCTCGCGCAATACGACTACCTTTCAAAAGAAGTTATCAGTTTCAGCCAAGATCTAACAAATAGACTCAATATAACGGAAGACCTAAGAATTCAGAGAGTGATCATGGATAGCATTGCATCGGAATATGATACCTTAGTTGAGCTCGATCCAACCGATGCTCCAGCCTTGAAATCGGCTTGTTCGATTATTGGTGGCTAGTTTTGAGCGAAGACGCAGAGGAATTTTCGTCTGCGCCTTCCTATTTTACTTCAACCCCAAAAATAGTTTTTCGCATCCATCAGGAGATTCATTCAACTCCTTGAAAAGCGTATCTCGCACGCGAAATTCTAACTTATCTGCAAAGCTCGGAACTGCATCAATAAATTCTTTGGGTATCGGCCCATGGGCCTTAAACTCCCGAATGAGTGCGAGGCGTGCACCCCAAGGAAGCTCTTCTAGTAAACGGGGAATTTCCTTCCAAAAAGAAGCAGGCCAATTTTTTTTGGCAGCCAAAAAATAAATATTGGGTTGGCGCTCTGGCTCGTTCAATGCCAAGAGCAATTTCGGAATATCCGGCCATACTTCTGCAGGCCAATCTCTTTGATATAGTAAGATCGAGGCAAAACCTGGACTCTCTGGCTTAACCACGGCCAGTATTTCCTTCCAAACACTCTCTGCCAAATCACCCTGCAGCTGCAGGTTCTTTAGCATGGGCAGATTAGGCATGCGCATCGAAGCCAATAAATTAGGAAGCGCATCAAAGGCTTCAGGAGGCCACTTTGGATACCTTGCCAAGATACTACGGCAAATCTCCTGAATAGCTGGAGTCTTGCTCTTAAAAAGTTTCTCAAAAATCAATCGTGCACCAGGCGTGCTCTCCCCCTCACCGAACATCCCGGCCACCAGGGAATAACAATAGCTTTCAAAAAGATCGGAGCGCTTTCCCTGTAAGGAAAATAAAAAATCTACGCTTGCTTCCGCATTTGCCGCTTGAAGTGCGTCGGGGGCATTTATATGACCAGTGGCGAGAATCCAGGAATCGAGATCGCTTACATTGGCAGCAGGATCCTTTACGAGCTTCTTATAACTTTCTGCAAGCTGCTTCAGAAATTCAGCCGTTGGGAGATGCAATTCATTTTTTAGCAGATGATGAAAGGCTAACCAGTCTGCCTCAGAAATACTCAAGGCCTTGAGGGCTCGATTCGTAAGCGCAGTAGAATTCTGTGTGGCATAATTCTCAATCACAAAATTAATCACCTTGCTTACATTAGTGCCTTGGTCGATCACAATTGGTTTCGCTGTCTTGCTTTGAATAGAAACCGCCAGATCTGCGGCCAATCCTGGAGCTCGGGATTTATAAAGTCTCCCTTGTGTATTCGATCTCATGGAGTCATAGCTCATTTGCATATACCTTGATCTAAAGGTCTCGATCGCTCCACGAATTTCTCGATTCGTATGTGTAATATCAATAAGTTCCTGGTGTGTGGATTGATTCATCGCCTCAATAATATTTTCGTAGTTCACGAGACTCCCTAAATTGCCCGCCTTCGGGAGAAGAAGATCCACGAAATGGAGAGTATAGCGCTGATCGTGCAAAGCTTGAAGAATCATCTCCACATCGTTCTTAGAAATTTTTGCGCCATTGATGCAGCTCACATACAGAGCCGGTTTTCCACCCGCTAAAACACGAGTGGCCTCAAGATAGCCCTTGGATTTGCCATCGGCGCCAACGATATTAAAAACCAACTCATCGGGATTATTAGGTGCTGCAAATGAATATTTGGTAGAACAATCACCCCCAGAGCAAGCTCTAAAGACACCCGCTAGTGGGCGCAACTCCACTAAATGAATTTCATTCTTCACTTCCTGCTCTATTGTTTCCACAGTAACAGACATACGCGCCTTTGCACGTGCGCTAATAGAGCCGGCTACGCTCGTCCGCACCGCTGTGTGATGCTGTAGGTTCTCCAGGATTTGATTGAGTGCATCGAGCCGTGGTTTCACATAATCGTTATAGTCTAGGAAATGATTTAAATCCGCCTCGCCGAGATCGCTAAGGCGCTGCAGAGCTTGCGCTTGAGCCATCGGCTGCCCATCTTCCTTGAGCAGCAGAATTGAAAGCTCTGTTAATTTTTCCAGTTTCAGCTGAAGGGCGGCCGCCTCTTCAATTTCTGAAAGACTTTTCTTGATTTCACCAGGCACAGCGGAAGAGTTTTTTAGAAAGGCCAATTTCGCAGAGAAGCTACCCTGGCGAAAGGCTTCTTTTTTTAAGTCAGCACCGAGCTTTACGATTTCTGCGTTGAGCATCGCCTCTGGATTGCGTTTATTGAGCTGATTAATAGTGGACACAATCTCACGATTGTACTCTGGATATTCTTGGTACGTCGCGAGTAAGCCTTGCCGCCACTCGCTAAGTTGCCTTGGATCCACACTTATATTTTTCACTGCTCTAGCGTGGCGATCCTGGATAGTAATGTCTAAAAGATCTGGACGCGTTTGCATGGCATGCAAGTATTGTGGAAGACGAGCCAATTGTTCCATGAGACGAATTTGATCATCCAGCACTTCGAAGGGATCAAAGCCGTAGCCCACTCCATTTTTTAAGAAAGGTGGATACTCTGCTTGGATTGCCATCATTAAACGAATTTTATCTAGGTCAGAAAGTTCATGCGGTATCGTATTGTCTACGGCTGCCTTTGCCGCGAAGAAAGGAGCAACAACAAACAACAGCAAAACGGCTAGCCGTCTAAGATTGCCTATATTCAATATTTTCTTGCGAAGTAACACTATAAGGTATCGGCTTTAGCGCCAGGATTCCTAATACTTACAAGGAGAACTAATTAAATTTTTCACCGTATTTTGCACTACCTACCTACCGGTAAGCTTCACCGCCCACACGGAAATAACCGTTTTTAGCATTAATAGGTATTCGCCAAGGCATCTTATTTTTCGTCCCGCTGAGTGGGCTTCGCAAGCTGAGCAAGCTCACCCTCTGTCAGATCGTCATAAGGGGCTTCGATCATAGGAACCAGGCCTTCTTTATCCCATTGATCATAGAGCTCCTGATCCGAATAGACAGTTGTCGTACTCAATGGCCCCGCAACTCTATTCCACCTAGGTGAGGCCATGATCGAAGCAGGCGTAACAACTGGAACCTTAAGAGGCACTGCACCTTCCTTGTTCATTTCCTTCCAAAAAAAGACGATGTATGATCGGCTAGCATGATGCTAGCAAGCTTTGCTACTAGGTGAGAAAATTTTATTTTACTTGCTCATTAAAATAATCATCTAGATATCCGGTGAAGATCCGACTAACAAAATTATGACCGTAAGCGTCCCATTCCTTTTTCGCATCCTCTGGAGTCCAGCCCTGCACTTTTACTCGATAAAGAGCCGCGAGTAAACCAGTACGGTCTACACCGTGTTCACAATGAATATAAACCGGATGTTCAGGAGTGGCGGCCTTCATGAGCTCCAAAGCCGCGTGAATCAACTCGTCTTCTTTAGCAGTAATTGGCGCATGGGAATTTAGAGGAAGATTTACGAAGCGAAACCCATTTTTTTCGCTCATCTCCTTTTCCTTCGCAATCATTGCGGGCTGTTCGCCCTTTTCACTGAAAGAATCCCATAAACCAGCAAGATCGTGACTCAAATCACCGCCTTGCAGATCAATGTCGACAGCAATACCGAGGAAGCTCAGCTTTGCTATCCCCTCTTCTTGGTTTAATTCAATGGGATTAGCTCCGCGATATACTGATACTTTTCCATCTGCAGCGGTAATCGCCCTAAAATTGGGAATTGGTTCGATAGTCACTTCCGGCTCCGCATGAGCAAGCATCGGGGAGAAAAGAATCATCAAAAGTAGGATAAAGTTGCGCATTTACGGAGAATTGCAGAACTTATGCCAGGCTTGAGCGGCGAATATCGTTCAGGTTTTGTTTCATTGCCCTGTCAAAGAAATAGACAAATGCTTTTCTCTCTCCACACTCTCCCCATAGCCTTATCTAGAGCCCTTCTTCGAAGGCATCAGTAAACTGGCAAAAAATAAAAATGGGAAGGGAAAAAATAAAAGTGCCAATAATGCCCATTTTGGCGAATGCCCAGCATCTCTAAATCTCGCCCCCATCCACATGGGAACGATACCCAACAAAAATAAGAAGCCAAATCCGATAGTGAGAGGCACGAGTACGGCTCCATGTGATAAGAAAAACAGGTGCGATAGAAATTGAAAAATTACGAGCACAAGAATCCCGAAAATCCAGCCTTTAAAAAATTCACTGCGGGTGAGTTTTGCATCAAAACTAAAGTAAGAATTCATAGGCTCTCCAATACTAGGCTCAACAATAATTACTGAGAATAGTAGTAAATTGTTTAACATTTAGGCTTAAACCGCAACGATTTTGTGTCCGCTTGGAAAGCGATAAGGATCACACCGGTAATCGAGTAGGCGCGAGGGCACAAAATATCCTAATAGCCGATTATCATTTTGTATTACTAAATAAACACATTGCAAATTTAATAAGTATCAATTTACCCCCAGAAAACAACTGGCATAGAGTGAATCTACTTTCGATAACGAAAGCAAATCATACTGGAGGAAAAATGATCACAAAATATCTATTCATCGCAATGCTAGCATTGTCCGCAGGAGCCTATGCCTACGCTGAAGAACTAACGCCTGTTAATGAACTACTAGTTCTTGATACGAAGCCAGTAGACGGCAAGAAGTGTCAGGTTCGCAATAATACAGGTGTTAGCGATAAAGGCCAGCAATGCCAATGCACCGACGATCCAGATGGCGACCCTTACCTAGTTTGGGTTTGCAAGTAACACTATATTTACTTTAACAAATAGCCCCAGATAATTAGCAATCTGGGGCTACAAATAAATTCTAGCTTTCTATGATCTTCTAGCAATACGTTTTCCGATGAAACAGGGAGTTTTCATGAAATCCATTATACAATCACAACTATTTTTACACTTACTACTCCTATTTTCAGTTGTGCTGCTAGCTTCTTGCCAGCAAGCACCCAATGGCCCAGCCGGCCATTATGAGGGCACGCTCTATAGCAAAAAAAATGGTGAGTTTACTTCTTATCCAATCGGAATTGATGTAGCGAATGGCCTCTCTCATATTGATGTAAGCGATGAGGAGGGAAATACTCTTTATTCCTTCAAATCCTCGAATGTATCAAATCTAGGGCTCACCATCTCTCTACCGGATCCGTGGAAATCTGCAAATCTAGCTCAGCAATCAGGCTGCTATGTGCAAAAAAGCCACACGGGTGTGCAGCTATGCTTTACTGGTGGGAAAATCCTTTTAGAGATCTCTGATAACGCGGGATTGCCGGTTTTCACTATCAGTGGCGACCAATTCAATAAGCAATCTCCTTTTGCCATGGAAGATCCAGCCAATTATTCTATTCAACAGGCGATACAAATTGCCCTAGGTAAAAACTTCGATTCTCGCATTCAGTTCGAGCAATTAATTCAAGCTA
>CAIPTA010000148.1 GCA_903867855.1 Oligoflexia bacterium
AAGACGGCATGTTAGAACAGGCTGATATACAAGAGACTTTTGAAGAGTATGATGAAGCATTTGCCGAATTCATGCGTGAACATTTCCCTGAGAAGTTTGGAATAGATCCTGCTACATTCCAACAGAGGAATGAGGCTAGAGTGCTTGTCAGCAGGCGCAACCGTGATTTGAAAATAAAGAATGATCAAAAGATAGAAGAGGCACGGCGTGTACTCATAAGTGCAGGCTATACAGTAGTCAAAGGGAATAATATTTTTAATCCTTTTATACCTAAATAGAAAGCACATATCGTGCATTCAAAAAGAAAATCTGAAGGGGAAAACTCCAACGAGCCATGTCGGCATAAAAATCTTTGAGATAAGGATTGTCGGAAACAGCCTCAAAATGAGACTTCCAGCCATAATGATCCGCTAGCAACTTCGTGAGCGTGGTTTTTCCCGTTCCAATATTGCCAGCGATAGTGATGAATAATTTGCCTGACATGAAATTCCCCCGCCATCAGTCGTACCGGGAGTGGGCCTTTCGGTCAAGGGTTTGGCTTACTCTAAAGCCTTATTCACCTGCGTCAATAGCGCATCTGCCTCGATCTTCAGTGATTTCAAGCTGCGCACACTAGGCGCTAGTTTTTCGGCCCCGTCTTCTCCGGCACTGTGCAGCAAGGAGTCGGCCCGTTTTTGAAAGGTCATCAAATATTTTCGTGCCGCCCAATTACCACCGGGAACTGCCGCATTAAATTTTCCAAGCCAAAAATCCGCAAGCACCCAATCAGAATTTTTTTCTCGGCAATCGGTGAGCACATCAATCGCCTCCTTATCCCGTTTCAACGCAGAAAGAGCACGAGTATACAGCAGTGCTGCTTCTTCAGTGGGGTTACGAGCAAGGACTAAATTTTTTACGAGCGCCATGGCGCGCTCCGGATTTTTAGCCAAAACAGCATCGGCCAACTGCACGCGTGTATCACGGTTGCTATCATCCAATTCATAGGCCTTTTCCAAGAATTCAATCCGCAATTTTTGATTGTCTTCCGCCTCAAGAGCCTGACTATAGCCCAGCAGAATAAGCACATTATCGGGCTCAACCACATAGGCCTTTTCAAAGGATTCTTGGGCACTATTCGCACGGTCGAGCCGCAAATAATTAAGGCCATTCTGGTACTGTTGAAAAGTGCCATTTGTATAAAAAATTTGGGAAAGGGAAGCGCGCTCCTTCGCAAGATGCTCCAATTCTTCTTTATGTTTTGTCACCTTCACGGCGCTGGATAATACAGTTAAGCCATCCTTGCGCTTGCCCAGCATCACCAGCGAGCGCGCACACTCGATATAGGCAGCAATATAGTTTGGGTTTAGATCAATAGCCTGACGAAACTGCACGGCGGCTTCACTATAATTTTTGCGCGCTGCCAGTTCCACTCCATGGGTATAGTGGGTGTAGGCAAGTGTGGATTTTGCCTCTGCGCGGATCGCGAAACAAAATAAGCAGCATAATAAAAACACAAGTTTCAAGATAAGGCCTCGCTCCACTCTGCGTTCAGCTGGAAATCGCCAAAGGCACCACCAGTATGAAGGAAGAGAATATTTTTACCCAAAGAATGGTCTGCTTTTTTCAATGTCTGGGAGAGGCCAAACATAGCTTTTCCCGTATACACTGGATCGAGGAGTAAGCCCTCGGTACT
>CAIPTA010000149.1 GCA_903867855.1 Oligoflexia bacterium
AAGAAATTCTCGATTTCGTGGCGCGACTATCGGAATGATTTCGCAATTCATTGTTGGTAGCGACGATACGCTCTTCGCTGTTCCCATGGATACGATCGAGTTTTTCTTAAACGGAGGCATGCCAAGCCCTGAACTTGAAAACTTGAGTGGCATTTCTACTTGGGGTGATTTTCTACAGCGCAATAATATCCTGCGAGGGGCTGGAAATAATACCCACGCTGGTGGTGGCAATGGTGGAGCGCCGGGCGCAAGTGATCTGCTCTCTTCGTTTCTTGAACCGCCGGAAGGCATTGATGATCCCGAGAACAATGGCAAGCGCCTTATGGCCGTGAATGGAAATCAAATCGATGGAACAGACGATTACGCCCTTCACTATTTGTCTCTGCCAGAATCTGGGCGTCGTGATGCCCACAAGATCTATGAAAGCCAAGATCTAAGTCGCAATATTTTAGAGAGATTAGACGGCTATTACCACGTGGCAGATTTTGACAGTGGAAAAGAAATTTTCTATCACCAAGTGGCTTCCGGACTCCAAAGCGCCCTGAGCGGCGATTCCATGACCGATGTAGATGTGAATTATAAACAGAAAACAATTCGAGTGATTTTCTGGCCCCATACCGTCGCGGCTATCAACGCATTTGGTTCTCCTGAAATTCCTTCGCAAGTAATTCTCTGGCACGTGATCACGGATTCTTCGAATATCCCGCTGGAGCTAACTTCCGACGCCGACGTGCTCTTATGCCAAAAGAATCAGTATCTGAAACTCATTTGCTCCAATTCTAATTTACAATTTAGTTTGTCCTTAAATATCGACCGTAAAATTATTCAGGCGAGTGAACAGAATCCAGCCAAACTTAGCTTTCGTTTTACCCGTAAAATAGAGGGTGAAAAACAAATCTATATCGATCATCGCTATGGCGCGCCCACAGATTCTGGCAATAATGCAAAAGCATGGCGAATCCGATGAGCCGCGAAAATTTTCCGCTTTATCAAAAAGGTATTGGCGCCTATTTGTCTCATGACGTGCAAGCGTTTGAAAAATATTTACGCCACCCGGATTTATCGATGC
Source organism: Oligoflexia bacterium (assembly GCA_903867855.1). Taxonomy (GTDB): domain Bacteria; phylum Bdellovibrionota; class UBA1018; order CAIPTA01; family CAIPTA01; genus CAIPTA01. The sequence continues at coordinate 1,070 of CAIPTA010000149.1, forward strand.
GCGAGCGCGGACTATTAAAGGCTCGCAAATATATCCGCGCCAAAAAATGGAGCCAGGCTTTGCAAGTGCTGGAAAAAATTTCTGAGTCAAGCGCGAGCTTTTTGAGCGGGGAAAAATACTTTCTCTTAGCGAGCTGTAATTTTTTTCAAAATCGCATGGAAGAATCGGCTGCCTGCAATCAGCGCGCGCTCGGATTTTATCAAGTTTCCGGCGATCGGCGTGGGCAGTTTTTAGCAAACTATAATTTATCCGTAGACTTTGGCCAACTTGGCCTTCGAAAAATTTCTCATCAGTACTTAGCAGCGGCTCAAATTCTTGCGATTGAGGCGGGTGAAAAAAATCTGATTCTGCGCGCCCTCGCCTGTGAAAATAGCAAAATCGGTAAATACCAAGAAGCTTGTAAAATCCTTACGCAAGCTCTAGCCACAATTGAAGCGTTGAGTGTCCATGATCGCTTTGCGACCCAATGCGTGGCTGCGGATGTTTTTGCAAGAGCGGGTAAATTCGATCAAGCTAGGCAGCAACTCGAATCGATTTCTGCTAATCGCCTAAATATCGACAGTGCCCGAACTTTTTTTGAATTGAAACTTCTCGAGTTTCTTACTAGCCGCGATATGTCCATTTTTTCCAAGTTACCCAAGGCAATAGATTCATCCCCGGAATACTCTCTCAAATGGAAATTTCTGAGTGCTCTCGGCAACGGCGAGCAAGCATCCGCTATCCAATTTTGGCAGCAACTAAGCAACTCCCACCCAGGCACCTTTGGTGAGTTCCTGCTTCCGAAAAAAGAAGAAGAAGAGCGGGATCTTTTCTTCCAAGCCATTCAAAAGATGTGTGGGATTCGTCCGGTTGCGACGGCTGCGCCTTCCTCCAGCTCTGCGCTGATCGAAAAACTAGAAAAGGTTTTGCGTGGCGCTGCGATGCCACTCAGAAAAGAAGAGCTCATCGAAAAAATTTGGAACATTCCCTATTCTCCAGCGTATGACTCTCGTTTTTATAAGCTCCTAGAACGCGTCCGTAAGCTCTCCAAGAGCCGTATTGTGTGTGAGCGTCGCAGCTACCGCATGCTTTAGGGCGATGTCAGGAAGTCAGAATTCTCAACACGAGAGATAACGCAAAGTGGCATAGCTTCTCGATTGTTCTAAATTGCCTGGCGACAAAGAAATACTTTATTTATTGAACAAGAAAATGAGGAATCGTGAAAAACCTTAAAATTTTAGTTAGCTTAGCATTACTACTTTTATCCCATACGGCCCTAGCCGGTGGGCCAACATGCTCAGACAACCCCACAAAACAAGATTTTCTCAGATCAATTCAAGAAGATGTAGATAAACATACAAATTATGAACAAAGCCTTGGTTCTTTGAAGAATTTCGTTTACGACCCGTCGGACAAAACTAAGCTCACCGAATTGTTGATGAATCTCTGTGCTGACTTTGGTGGAGGGTATGTCTACGATGAGTGTAATGGCGTGCAAAACCCAAACCACGCGAATTCGATGACCTATCACTTTAATACAGCGACTCATGTTTTGACCTTTATCAATCCCGTGCCTTTCGATTTCGATATCGGACGTGAATGGACTGCAAAAGGAGTTAAAGCTGAATTTAATGTAGATTTTTCGCGGGCTGGAAATACTCGAATGCTTCCTGGAAAAGCTCTTTCTTGGGAAACAATGACGAGGCACAATGTTGTGCCAAACCCTAATCCCGAAAATTATCCTTATAAGGTTTCCGGCTCTTTCCTTGTCGATGAAAAAAATAGGATCGGATGGGAACATCCAGCCACGGTCAACAAGCGCGTTTATCATGAGGCTGTTGCCGATTGCCAATCGAGAGGTTTACGCCTACCAACAGAGATTGAGATGTATCGCGTCCAGCCTCATGTTGATTTTTGCTTATATCCACAAGAACATTGGGACTCGTATATTCTTACTTATCCTAGAGCACTATGGACAACTTCCAACGGCCCAGTTCATTGTGATGAATACTGCCAGGGCACATATTTGTGCGTAAAAGATATATAGCCTTAGGAAAGCCCATAGTACGCATCGAAGGATATCTGTCTGAAAATTTTATTTTTGAGTCAGTGACGGAATTGAAAATTCTACGACGGCAGAAGGATCCCGTTCATGAGCTATTGGGAAGCAATGAACGCTTGGCAATGAAGGCAATTATTTAAAACGTAAAATTAAAGGAGACTCACCATGAAAGTTCTATTCATTCTCACCGTCGCACTAGCCTCGATCACTAGCTTTGCTCAAGATAATTTCAGTGCGGCCAACACGACGATCAGCTTCAACAAGGAAACCGAAATAGTAGGCGACTGGAAAGGCCTAAGCGGGCATCTTTATCCTGATGATAGCGGGAAACTTGGCCTCTATGTGGAGCTATCGCTCCCTTACAAGGCAGTTTGGAAAACAAGTATCGCCACAGAGTCGAGCACCACGATTTTCCCAGATCTCCCCTATACACTTAGAGATCAACAATTATTTGTGACGATCAACGGAAATGAAGTTCTTGTGGCAAGCCATAGCTGGCTCTTCGGCTGGGAAACAGCCTCCAACATTCAATTAATCTTAAGTGAAACAAATCAAGGCGGCAATAGCTTCGCAATAGACGCGTCGCTAGGGCTCAATCTTTAGTATAGGCCAAAGGAGTAAATTGAAACGACTTTTGAATCTCTGCTTGATTCGGGACGACGCGACCAGATCAAGCCAATATTTAATTCGCGCCAAAATAAGAGGTATTTATGAAAATAGTATTACTAACAATCATGGCTCTCGCCTCCTGCTCGATGCCTGCCTTCGCCTCATGTCAGGCCTACCGAGGTTGCCTTGTGGGAAGTGCAATTACCGCGGAGGCCAAACAGGCCTGTGACCTAGCTAAGCAGGCCGCCTACGAACCTTTACTCCAAACAGAATACTGCATGAATGGAGCGAATAAAGACAATATTAATAACGGATCTTTTGAATCATTTGCTCTTGAGACTGGGCAACTATGTGACTTATTGGATAAGAGTAATAGTCCAATCTTGAAAACATTGGTTGGGCGCTTATGCATTTCGGGGGGCGGAATATTTTTTGCCTATAAAATTTTTCACGACTGCATTCACCAAGTATTTCCAGGCTGTGTTGCGATTGATACAAATATATTTTGTCCTGGTGATGTGGGCTTTCCTGCAAACGGAAAATGAGAAATTTCAAAATAGTATTAAGTCTTGCACTACTTTTTTTGTCCCACAGATTTTGATACCAATTATTAACGGAGCTTTTATGAAATATTTATTTATCGCGTTGTCATTATTGGGCTCTTCAGTTTTTGCTCAAGCGGCGAACAATGAAATGAGGATCTTATGAAACTTGGTTTGACTACCGCCATACTGACTGTGATTCTTGCTTCCAGTTCATTTACTGCGGTAGCTAAGGTTTACCCGGTCCCACCTCATGTCCAATGCCGGCCACCGTCGTGCGACGGCAATACTGGTTATATCTGCAATTGGTATCCGAAGTGGTATCGATTTAATCCGCCCGGCTGCGAAGCAGAAATCTGCCTCCCGTCAGTCAAATGTGGCGCTCCAAGCGGTGATCCTGCAGAGCCTTTAGTCGGCCGAAATATCGGCGAGCCTTGCGATCACTACTACGAGTGCGACCCGAATGGTGGGAATTACCCACACGGCATCACGTGCCTCAATCATGTTTGTAGCGACGCCGCAGACTGTTGGAAGGACTCCACCATGTGCAAATGACCTCCTGATTGCTTCGCAGCGGCGATCCAGAAGATGCGTGGGCGCACATGGCAATCGTGAAAATCAAATGGGTTTAGATTTGAGTACAAAAAAAATTAACAGTTTTTTCAATATTTTTTGCCTCTCCCTCAAAAAATGGACAAAGCATCGAATTCACGTTAATAACGCGCATGCAAATTTTACTACTTTTAATCTTAACTATTGCAGCACATTCTGAAGATATTGCGCTTCATATGATTTCCGTTGGCGCCGATGGCGGGTATCGCGTCGCCGTAGACTGCAACTTTCCAGTTCCAAATAGCGTCTGCGCAGTCGATACGGGTTCTTCTGATTCTACGGTTGGTGAAACGCCCGAAACGTTAAAGTATCCGACACGAAAAACAGTGAGCTCCGGAAGCGTTGGCTTAACGATGACTTGTGACGTGATTGAGGTTGGCGACCTGGCCATCGGAGGCCTGCCAATGCAGCCTTCCAGCTTTGAGCGCTGTAAAACATTGCCAACGAATTTTGCCCTGCTGGGCCTCGATGTTTTTGGTACGCGCACCATCGCGTTTGATTTTAAGAATCAAGTATTGCAGTTGGATATTGTAGACCTTAAGCCAAGCCAAACTCTCGTTCGCGGCGGCCCCGAAAACAAATGGCTCACTTTTACAGCGAGCATCGGAAGCACTAATTTTTTTGCCGCAATCGATACGGGCTCACCAGTTAGCTTGGCCGATCGAGCTTTTGTGCTCGCGAATCCTAAGTATTTTCGCAAATCAACGCTACCACCATCCGCGATGCAGATTCGTCGTCAGCTAGATAGATATGAAATTTTAGCGCCGATTATCGTAAATGGCATAGAGCTACAGGCCCAGTTTGTAGATGTGGGAGATCTAAGCCAATTCTCTCCAAACCCAAGTCGCCGCCTCGATATTTTGTTGGGTGCCAACCATTTCGCCGGCACTAAATGGTCTTTTGATTTAGCGCATAATCTATGGGCTATTACTCGCTAGAGATTGCCTAGCTAGCAATTTCGCATAAAATCATCGTAATCAAATCACTTTTGTTCTTTTCATTTTATCTAAAAATAGATGAATAAAATGCAATCCGAATCGAATGGTGCAGTCGGAGAGACTCGAACCCTCACGCCTTTCCTTCGAAGTAAGCCTTTGTGGAACCCAATAAATTCTTATCAAATAAATCTATATTTGAATCAAATACTTATACCAACGTTAATTACCGATAAAGTCGACCTCTTGTTTGTCGAATTTTCGTCACTCATCTTATGGTTTACGAAATATTAAAATCCCTTTTTTGTTTTATATTGCCGCCTATTGTCCGTTACTGCCCAATATTTACTTCAATAATTTCAAAGCATAACTTCTCACGCGCTGTGTGGCATGAGCATGAATCTGGATTGTGATATTCTCCAATAGGAATCCGTTCTTTGAAATTGGTAGAAAAAGACAACAGGCTTCAAGCAAAGCTATCTCAGCAATGGAGAAGAGCATGATTGAAGAAATTAAAAGAAGTAAAGGAAGTGTTTTTCGGGGCACTGTGTATGGAACAGACGGACATAGAAAAACAAAAACCTTTCCGAATAAAACTTTTGCAAAAGAATGGGAGCGAAAAGCGCTTCGTGAGCGAGATCAAGAAGAGGCAACGGGCCTAATCATTAAGGACACGCTCACATTCGAAGAGTTCACTGATAGATGGTTCCGAGAGAAAGTTAATGTGCGATTATCTGACTCGTCGAAAAATAGTTATCGACGAGCAGTGGATATGCACATGAAGCCGATTCTCAGCGGAATGAAACTACGGGATATACGAATTGAACATGCTAATCGCTTGGTAGCAAAATTGATGTCAGAAGGGCATGCGCCAAAAGGTATTAATAATATCTTGGGTGTACTGCTAACACTGATGAATGATGCCGCCGAATGGCAGTGTATCGCTCGTAATCCTTTGTTTCGATATAAGTCAGTGAAAGAGCCTGAGCTTCACTTTGACTATTGGACTGCACCGGAGATTCAGCAATTTCTAAATGCTTCGATTTCTGATTCTCTCCATTATCTCTATACTGTGGCTATCAATACGGGGATGAGAAGAGGGGAGTTGTGCGCTCTCAAGTGGGATCGAATTGATTTTATCCGTAATCAAATTATCGTGAGCCGTACCTTAGGAAGGTATGGGCTTAGTGAAACTACGAAGACGGGTAAAAAAAGATTTGTACCCATTAGTCCGACGGTGAAACAAATTCTGCAAAAGCTTTTGCGTGAACAAAAAGGGGAGTTTGTGTTTTGTGATGAACATGGAGTGCGGCTCGATGCTCATCATCTCTACAGAGATTTCCACCGCTCGCAAAAAAGAGCGGGGTTTACCAAGCTCATTCGCTTCCACGATTTACGCCATACCTTTGCTTCGCACTTCATGATGAATGGCGGAAATATCTATGACCTACAAAAAATCTTGGGGCATTCGATTCTGGAGATGACGCAAAGATATGCTCATATGAGTTCGGATCATTTGGCAGAAGCGATTCAGATTGTGGCGTTCGCGCCGCAGGAAAATCAAAGTGTGCCGAATTTAGAGGAGCTAAGAAAAACGAAAAACTCAGTGGTAAATTCGTGAGTTCGCAAAAACGAATAACACATATTTAACACACAAAGTTTTTGAAAAACCGAATTTCGCTTTAATTTCAATTAGTTACAGAGACATGGTGCCCAGGACTGGACTCGAACCAGCATGCTTGCGCGCTACCCCCTCAAGATAGTGTGTCTACCAATTTCACCACCTGGGCAAAGGATGTCAAAACCTAGCAAATCAAAACTCGAATCTCAAGCCCAAAAAGTGTGCGCTACCATTCTGGGAAGAGTTCGAACCGGTTCGTACCTGCAAAGTATAGGTAAGCAATACTTTGCGAATGCCCGAATCAATAAGTGCTTCCGATGCTGCAGCACGTTCCAGGGAGTTTAGGTCAATTCCAATGCCTACGCCATAGTAAGGAGAACCGAAGGCAGAGCGAGTCTCCGCTGTGCCAACGCCATTCGAAAGAATCGTATTATCGATGAAGCGATTGAATTGCACATAGTCATAGCCAGCTACAGCATAGGGGATAAATACTTGGGCGATGATAGGTTGCAGTTGAAAGGTAGCTTTCGCTCCACCCGTATAAAAATTTGGGCTCAAGCCAGAGATGTTTTGATCAGAGGAGGCCTTGTAAGCGCCAAAGGTGATACCGAATCCAAGGCGTCCGATTCCATGCGTGAGAGGAAAAAACATATACTCGAGTCCCGCACCGGTGGAATTACGATTGATCGTGGTGCCCTTGGTGGAGCTATAGTTAATGTTTGGAAACGCATGCAGAATATATTGAATTTCAAAGTGGCTCGAAGCAGCCTCGTGGGTGACCAATTCTTTATTGCTGCGAGTTTTTTGCTCTTCTGCTTCTTTATTCTCTTTTTCTAGACGCTGACGCAATAGCTGACGAGGACTAGGTTGTTCAGATAAGTCTTCTTTTGGGGCTTGCTCCGCTGATTTGCTGCTCGGAGTTTCATTTGGTGGTGGGATAGCGGATGGGGGAGCCGGAATTGGGGCTGGAGCTGCTTCCGGAGAAGCAACTGCTGCAGGAGGAGTTGTTGGCGATGGATCTGCAGCCACTGGAGCAGCAACAGTATCACTTGGTGGCAAAGAAAGCGGAGCATCCTCTGCGAGAGCTGGGGCAGCACTAATTATTGCCGCAAAGCAAAGAGCTAGGAACTTCATTTTTTTCTCTTTTCCCAGTCCGCCATGAATTGCTGAATCCCAGCATCGGTGAGCGGATGTTTTACAAGTTGTTGTAGGATTTTAAGCGGGCAGGTGGCCACATCAGCACCGATCAACGCCGCGTCGCGCACATGAAGTGGATGACGAATGCTCGCCGCCAAGATTTGTGTTTGAAATCCAAAGTTATCGTAGATAGTGCGAATCTCTTTGATGAGGCCCATGCCATCTTGAGATTGGTCATCCAGGCGACCGATGAATGGGGAGATATAGGTGGCTCCTGCTTTAGCGGCGAGCAGCGCCTGCGTGGAAGAGAAGCACAGAGTTACATTCGTGCGAATGCCTTCTTTGAAAAAAGTGCGCGTAGTTTTAAGGCCTTCTTCTGTGAGCGGAAGTTTCACTACAATATTTGGGTGGATCTTCGCGAGTTCACGGCCTTCTTTGGTCATTCCGGCTGCATCAAGACTCACCACTTCTGCGGAAATCGGACCATCCACGATGGCGCAAATTTCTTTAATCACCGTGTGAAAATCTTTGCCGCTCTTCGCGATGAGGCTGGGGTTCGTGGTGACACCATCAATCATGCCCATATCATTAGCAAGACGGATTTCATCAGTGTTGGCAGTGTCGATAAAGAACTTCATGGAATACCTCGGAGAGTGAACTTAACTATTTCCTAGATAGGCTTCGCGTATCTTAGGATTATTCAATAAATTTTTCGCTTCGTCCACGAGTGTTAATTCGCCCGTTTCCAGCACAATTCCGCGGTGAGCAATTTGCAATGCCAAGTGCGCATTTTGTTCTACCAAGACTACGGTGGTGCCGCTCGCGTTCACTTCTTGCACGATTTTGAAAATGAGGTGAATGATCTGCGGAGCCAGACCAAGAGAAGGCTCATCGAGCAAAAGCAATTCCGGGCTCGCCATGAGTGCGCGACCAATGGCCAGCATTTGCTGCTCTCCACCAGAGAGGGTGCCACCTGCTTGGAACTGACGCTCCTTAAGTCGTGGAAAAAGGTGAAATACACGCTCGCGGTTTTTCGCAATAACTTGCGGATCTTTTTGCAGCCATGCGCCGAGGTCTAAGTTTTCATCGATGCTAAGCTCTGGGAAAATACCGCGACCTTCTGGCACGTGGGCAATGCCGAGCCCTGCTACCAGATGAGTTTTCTTGGAGGACCAAGCCGAGATCGCTTCATTTTTATAGCGAACTGTTCCCGCTTTCAGGGGCACTAGTCCCGAGATAGCGCGAAGACAGGACGTTTTACCCGCACCGTTGGCGCCAAGAATCGTAACAATTTCACCTTTTGGAATTTGAAAAGTAATATTGCGGAGCGCTTGGATACCACCGTAGGAGAGAGACACTTTTTCAAAGGCGAGTAGAGTTTCTTGCATCATCACTCCGTTCCTAAGTAGGCGCGAATCACGTTAGGATCGTTTTGCACTTCTTTTGGATTGCCCTCGGCAATTTTCTTTCCATATTCCAGCACGGCTACACGCTCGCTAATTCCCATCACCAAACGCATATCGTGCTCAATGAGGAGAATCGACAAATCAAAGCGCTTACGAATAAAGCGAATCGTTTCCATGAGTGATTCGGTTTCATTTCCGTTCATCCCGGCAGCGGGTTCATCGAGAAGCAGAGTGCGCGCACCGGTCGCGATGGCGCGGGCGATTTCGAGGCGACGTTGCACACCATAGGGAAGATTTTTCGCTTCTGTTTCTTCATCGATATGCTGAAGGGAAAAAATTTCGAGGAGTTCATCTACGGCAGTATTCTTTTTTACTTCACGAGCGAGGAAACTCCGTGTGCGCAAAATCGAAGCCACCATGCTGGAGGGAGCCGTGCGGTCCATGGCAATCAAAATATTATCGCGCACGGAAAGATCCTTAAAGAGACGAATATTTTGGAAGGTGCGTGCAAGACCAAGTGCGGTGATTTGGTGCGTTTTCAATCCAGCAATAGGTTGGCCACCAACCTCTGCAGATCCCATGGTCGGTTGATAGATACCGGTGATCACGTTGAAGATCGTTGTTTTTCCGGCGCCGTTCGGGCCGATCAAGGCCAAAATTTCACCACGATTTAAGTGCAAGTTCACGTGCTGCACGCACTTGATGCCGCCGAAGTGAACACTAACGTCTTTTAGTTCGAGTACTTTTTCCATTAGGTTTTGCTCCTACGGAATTTTTTCCAGTAATAGCTGATCTCATGGCGACCCAGCAGTCCATTCGGCTTCAAGAGCATAAATAGAATCAGTACTAAAGAATAAAGAATCATGCGGAAGTCTACTTTAGTGATCTCCTGCAAGGGGCGAAGCGCTTCGGGCAAAATCGTGAGGGCAATCGCGGCAAGGATAGAGCCCGAAACGGAACCGAGACCACCAAGCACGATGATCACAATCACTTCAAAGCTTTTCATGAAACCAAAAGTGCTTGGATTGAGATAACCATAGTAGTGGGCATAAAGCCCGCCGGTGACACCCGCAAAGAAAGAGCTCATCACAAAAGCACCCACCTTAGTGCTCGTAGTATTCACGCCCATCGCTTCTGCTGCCACTTCATCTTCGCGTACCGCTTGCATGCCACGACCTTGGTTAGTGCCGAGAATGCGAAACATAATAAAGCAACAGATCAGCGTACAAGCCACAATCCAACGCTGGTTCGTGAAGTTTTGAATCCCCGTGAGACCACGGGCACCGCCAATGGCATCTACGTTCAAGAAAATCACGCGAATGATTTCCCCAAAGCCGAGGGTTACGATCGCGAGATAATCGCCCTTAAGGCGGAGCGAAGGAAGACCCACGAGATAGCCACAAATGCCGGAAACGATTCCACCAGCAATTAAGGCAGCGGCATAAAAAAAACCTATTCCCAAAGGAGAGAGACCAAGCTTCGGCAGCAAATAAATGGTGAGGGATGCACAAGTATAGCCACCCACCGCCATGAAGCCCGCGTGACCTAAACTAAACTGCCCGGTAAAACCGTTGATGAGTGTGAGGCTTGTGGCGAGCATAATATTCACGCCAGCCACCATCAAAATACCTTGGTAGTAGCCGTTGAGGCCAGGATAGAGCACTTCGGAAAAAAGCACGCCGAGGAAAATTGCGATCGACCAAGTGAAATAACTTTTTTGGGTAACGCTCATTAGACCTTCTCCGCCAAAGTTTTTCCGAAAAGACCTTTGGGCCTGAAGATAAGCACCACAATGAGAAGAGCAAAGGCGAAGGCATCCCGGAAAGTGGGCACACCGTAACTAACGATGAGCTGTTCGGATACACCCATAATGAGCGCTCCAACCACAGCACCACGCACATTCCCGATACCCCCGAATACAGCAGCAACGAAGGCTTTGAGGCCGAACATCACGCCCATGAGTGGCTCCAGTTTTGGATAGCTCATGCCTACGAGAATTCCCGCGGCAGCAGCCATCGCCGAGCCAAGTACGAAGGTGATGGAAATGATCATGTTCACGGGGATACCGAGGAGCAAAGCTACATTATGATCATGGGAAACAGCACGCATGGCTTTACCCACTTTGGTGCGATAGAGCACGAATTCTAAGGCGAGCATGAGCAAGATTGTAACGGTGAATACAACTAACTCCATCGAATCGATTTGTACGCCACCAATATAGAAGGATTTGCTCACATCCACGAGGTGAGGAAATGCTTTAGGATTTGCGCCGAAAAGCATCTGCGCGCCAAACTCAAAAAAGAGAGAAACGCCCACTGCGGTGATCAGCACATTAATGCGCGGTGCTTTTCGGAGAGGCCGGTAGGCAAGAAACTCCACCAAAAATCCAATCACACCGGAGGTGACCATGCTGAGAAGGAGCACTACGAAGAAGCCCCAGATCGAAGGATGATCATTGAGGCCGAGCGCGTTGCCGGCATAGTAGCCAATATAGGCACCAATCATAAAGATATCGCCGTGAGCGAAATTGATGAATTGGAGAATCCCGTACACCATCGTATAGCCAAGAGCAATCAAGGCATAGATGGCGCCAAAGGATAGGCCGTTAACGATGTGTTGGATAAATTCTGTCACTGGATTTATGGCTCAACAGTGGCGAAGTATTTTGGCTTACCATCTTTAACCACCAGCACCACTGCCGATTTTACGGCGTTTCTTTCCGCGTTGATGGTTGTTTTTCCGGTTACACCTTGGAAATCCTTGGTTTGCGCCAGGGCATTTTTAATGTCTTCACGGCTCACGCTTTTTGCGCGCTTGATGGCATCCATCATCACGAAGAAAGCATCATAGCCGAGTGCTGCCATCGCATCCGGAGTCTCATTGCCATATTTCGCTTTATAGCTGGCAATAAATTTCACCGCAGTTGGCTCGGTAGTGTCTGGAGCATAGTGATCGGAGAAGTAGGTATTCTCAAGAGCGGCGCCGCCCACTTTCACAAGATCCTGAGAGTCCCAGCCATCTCCACCGAGGAGGGGCTGTTTAATTCCGATGCTGCGGGCTTGCTGAGCAATGAGGCCCACATCATTATAATAGCCAGGAATGAAGATCACATCTGGATTCTTTGCTTTGATTTCCGTTAGCTGGGCTTTGAAATCGGAATCCTTGGATTGATAAGCAGTATCAATCAAGATTTTGCCACCGTGGGCTTCGAAAGCTTTCTTGAAGAAATCGGCAAGACCCACAGAATAATCCTGCTTCACGTCTCTGAAAATCGCTGCGGTTTTCGCATGGAGATTTTGACCCGCAAATTTCGCCATCACTTCGCCTTGGAAAGGATCGATGAAACAAATGCGAAAAATATATTCGCCTTTTTTCGTCACATCAGGATTGGTGCTGGAAGGAGAGAGCATGGGAGTTTTGTTGCGCATGGCCACATCGGCTGCCACGAGGGATAGGGAACTCGCTACTTCGCCGATCACTGCCACCACATTATCTTGGGTGATAAGTTTCGTTACTGTATTCGCGGCTTCCTCTGGCTTGCTTTGGTCGTCGTAGAGTTTCACTTCTACTTGCTTGCCATTGAATCCACCGGCGGCATTGTATTGCTCTTGCGCCAGGGTGATCCCTTTATGAGTGCTTTGGCCGAAATTGGCTACTTCGCCCGTCATCGATCCATATTCACCGAGAAGGATTTTATTACTGTTGTCTTCCTTTTTGGTACAGGCCACCACGCTAAGGGTCGCCACAAAAATTGCCACATAAGAACGAATTAAGTTTTTCTTCATAAAATCCTCCGCTTGCTAACTAATGTTTTGCTTGATTGGCAATTTCTTGTCAAATTAGAAACGTAGGTTATTTCTATGCACCGTGGCAAAAATCAAACTTCGAGTTTCGAAGCTCTTTGGAAAAGTTATGTGGGATTCCTGGAGGGCACAGGAAAATCTCGCTCCACGATTTCTTCGTATCAAAGCGATTTGGCTATCTTTAAAGACTTTCTGCAGCAGAAAAAATTCCAATTTGCCAAGATGCAGGAGACAGACTTTGAAAGTTTCCTGGTTTATATGGAGCGCCTCGGATTGAAGACGAATACAAGGAGACGCAAACTCCTTACCGTGCGCTCCCTCTATCGTTACGCAACGGTAAGAAAAAAACTTCGCGTTTCGCCCGCCAAGTTTGTGCGCGCGCCGGAGCGCATCGAGAAGCTGCCCTGGATTCCAGCCAAAGAAAAGATGGAAAATCTTTTGAAATCGCTCCCTGCAGATTCGTCTACGGCAAAAAGAAACCGCATCCTAGTGCAAACAATTTTAGAAACAGGCCTGAGCGTAGCAGAGCTATGCAGCCTGCAATGGGAGGATTTGTCGGGCACGAAAGTGAAAGTGCATGGCAAGCGCGCGCGAGAGTTAAAACTCAGCAAGGAGTTAGTGGAGGAGTTACGACAGTGGCGCAAGCTCGCGAAAGGAAAATTTCTTTTTCCCGGCTTTAATCGTCACGGGTTACATTCCCCAAAAATGACTCCTAGGGGCGTTGAACTCGTGTTTCATGCTCTGGCTAAACAATTTGGCTTGCAGGATATGAAGCCGAAAACGCTTCGTCACTATGCCATTCTCCGCTGGTTGGAAGAGAACGTGAAACAAGAAGAGATTCTTCGTCGGCTCGGGGTGAATGCCGCATTTTCTTTAGAGAACTATCGAAAGATCTTAAATGGCTAGAGCGCAATCTTGGCTACTTTTAGTTCTGCTTGCGCTTCTTGTTGGGGTGGAACACCTCTACGCCCTGCAAAGTTCCCCAGGTTTTCATTACGATGAATCGTGGGCTGCAAACTTTGCGTTAGCTATTTCTGAGCATCGTGTGGAGTGGCCACTGCATGCGATGAGCCCGTATACCTTTGCATGGGCTCACTATATCGCTGCCTTTTTCTTGCATTTCTTCGGCGTGAATCTTTTGGTCTTTCGCCTCAGCCAAGTTGGAATGGCATTGCTAGGTATTGTTGCGCTCACGCGCACCTATTGGAAGGATAGGCCCGCCGATGCACTTTCTTTTTTATTTTTGCTAGCGCTCCTGCCCGGACTCGCCTTTAACCATCGCTTTGCCATCGAACTCAATGGATTTCATGTTCTGTGTTTTGGTCTTTTTATCTTTTGCTATGAGCGACGCATGATTTGGACGGCGCTGCTTGTTGCTTGGTTTGGCGTTACTAGCCATATTCTGTTTTTTGCTCCTGCGCTTGCCTTTCTCGGGAGCCGAGTGATGAAGCTTGATCTAAAAGAGCGAGAGCGGAATGGTTGGATCTTGTGGCTCGGCGCGCTGCTTCCTTATTTTGCTCATGTTGCTCACCATGTACCTGAGGCGAAAAAAGCGTGGCTTCTCTTTGCTTTCACCGCAACGCTGCTCCTCTTGCTTTTGTTCCGTGGCGAACGTTTGCTAAAGCGGCCGATGCCGTTGCTCGCGAAGATTCTTCCCATTCTTGCTGTTCCCTTTCTCGTGAACGCGCTTTTCTTTTTGCCAGGGGAGTGGACAGTGCTCGTGAATACGGGGCAGTTCGCCATGCTTTTGCCATTGCTGCTAGGTATTTCTGTGAGCCTGGCTTGCGCCTATTTACTATGGCTAGAAAGAGCGGAGTGGAATGGGGTTTTGCTTTGCGTTATTTTCGCTGGCCTCATGATGCTGAAACCAACCCCTAGATATTTCGAATGCAGTATGCTGTGGATCGTGTTCCTGTTCGCAAAAGGCTTTCTGCGCTTGCCCGCGCTGCCTCGTTTGGCATTTGCTGCGCTATTCCTCGCTAATGCTGCGCTTGCCTATCATGGATACTTTTCTTCCGAGCATCAGCAGCGCTCCATTCATTTTCTTGCTTGGAAGGACGACTCCAGGGAGTTCCTGCCAAAACAGGAACTCGCAAAGTTTTTAGGCTTATCTGGTTGTCCCATTTCTGCTATAAAGAGCGTCGACTCACGCACCTATGAGCCACTTCGATTTTTGAGTCATGGAGATTGGCCGTTGGCTTCTGTTACTTGTCCTTGGAACACATCACTTTTGATTGCGCCAAGTTCTGAGGCGCCGCAAGTAGCAAATCCAAAATTCGTAGGTGGCTTTCAAGTTTGGGGGACGCCATAGAACAAGGAAAGATGAAGCCTGGAGTTGTATTTTTTTCCCATAGTTCGCAGGGCTTTTCTTGGCTATTTCTCGCCTTCTTCCTATGTCTCACTTATCTACCATTTCTAGGCGGAAGAGTGATGCGTCCTGCTGGGGACGATAAAGTATACGTTTCTCAAGCCATCGAAATGGCCCAACATGGCCAATGGTTCATGCAGCGCTTAGGCAATGAGCCAAATTATTTTAAAGGTCCACTTCACTATATATTGCTGCGAGTGGGAATGAAGCTATTCGGCGATAGCATGTGGGCCACTACCTACATGAACTTATTTTTTCTTCTGCTTGGTGCGATTAGCCTCGGAGCGATCGTGCATCGAAACATGCGAGAGTTTGAGGGCTGGAGCTTCTGGGTGGGAGTGGCCTTTGCCTTGAACGCGGGGATTTTCGCTCACACTTTTGCGAGTCAAATGGAAGTAGAGGCGGCCGGGTTGTTCGCTTTCGGGCTCTATCTTTTGGATCGTGCAGGCCCGGGAGCGGCTGATCTGCGCTTCTGGTTAGTGGCAGGGATTGTAGGTTGGGTGAAATCTCCCTTGCATAGCGCATTGCTTGGAAGTACTGCGCTTATTTTTTGGGCGTGGAATCGAGAACTCCTGCCTCGCCTAAAAAGTTTCAGTGCCTGGCGAGCCGTACTATTCGGAGTGATCGTTTGTATCCTTGGGTATTTGCCTGCCATTCTTTTTGACCGAGAAAATTTCATCAACGCGTATGTATTCCGTGAAAATCTTTGGAAGCCGGCAAATGGAACCTCGTGGTGGTATCCAGTGCTGCCTTTCTTCACCTACTCACTTTTCCCCTGGATGCTTCCTGCCTTCGTGGCCTACTTCGATGGGATCACTCGTTTCTTTCGCAAACAGCGCATGATTCGCACCACCAAGGGTTCCCGCAGAGTTTTATTGCTCGGAATTGCCTTGCTCATTCCAACGGTGATCTTTTTCTCCGCTCATCCTTATCGCGGACAAAATTATGATCTCCCAGCCATGGGCGGACTTGTGCTCGTGATCTGTTCCATCTGGGCCACACGCGCGCAATCTTGGACGGGATTCTACGCTCTTGCCATGGCGACAACCGCATTACTCATGATGGCGGTTCCGGTGCTGCTCAGTTTGGCGGTAAAAAACTTTGATCCAATGCCCTATTGGTGGCCAAGCTGGCAACTCGCCGCGATTTGGATTGGCTTGTTTATGGCAGCTCGTGGATTTTGGCGAGAAGGGGTAACCTTGGGGCAAGTGCGACCAGGTTCGATGTCTCGCCGGGTAATTTATTTATTTGTGGCCATTAGCACCCTGCTTACCACTATCGGCGAGAGAGAGATGATCGACATTCGCGATCGGCTCTACCAAGCGCAGAAAAACTCTGAACTTGTGCATATGAGTTACTATAATCTTCAGAAGAATATTTGGTGCGAATGGGGATATTTGAATTTTATGATTCCCTATCCAGTGCGTGGGCTGAATACCGATTCAGACTTACGCGATGCGGTAGAGCATCATGAGCTCATCCTTGTGCCAGGGGATGAGTGGTTGGCGGATATGGATGCGAAACTCCATAAGCTATACCCTAACTTTAGCTATGCTGAGAAAACCCCTTGGCGACGCTGGAAAACAAAGGGAAAAAATGCGGAAGGCGTGCCTCTTTGGAAAGCCGCCTGGGATAAGCACGACATTAGCTTACTTGAGAAAAACTTCTATATGGTACAGGTAAAACCCAATTGAGTTTCCATGTGCGCTAGAGTAGAATTTGCGAAGAGGAAATTATGAACGAAGAGAATCAATCCAAACCAGTTGTGTTTTACCTACTCATGGGCTTTTTGGCGATACTCGTGAGTTTTATCGGCTATAATTTTGGTGGCGTGCTCGGAGCATGCATCGGTTTCTTCTTCAGCAGCGTAGTGAATATTTACGCACTTCAAATTAAGCTCGATTAGTGCCGCACCTAGAGTAGGGCCAAAATTCTTTTCTGCATTTCTTGCATTTCAGAGGTGCTGAGTTGTTTCGCCTTCTGAAAATTCAAATCACCGTGCGCCCACATCGGCACCAAATGATAATGAAAGTGTGGCACATCCCAGCCAAGAATAATGGTGCCAACTCGCTTGCAGTTCGTGGCCGCTTGAATTGGCTTCGCTAGTAGCTTCGCCGTTTTAAAAACAGCGGAATAGTAAGGCTCTGGCACATCGGCGAAATAGTCGATTTCGATCTTTGGTACCACAAGGGCATGGCCTGCAGAGATCGGCTGAATATCGAGAAAAGCAAATGTATGTTCATCTTCAAAGAGCTTATAGCTTGGAATTTCACCCACAATAATTTTTGAAAAGATCGAAGCCATAAAATCCCCTTATCGAACTTCTCTTCCCGCGCGGAAAAATAGCTGCTCCGGCAGCTCATGTTCATTATATTGGCTGGCCATGGTGAATCCGTAGGCACCTGCATCGGCGACGGCTAAAAATTCTCCCGCAAAAATCTCTGGCAAGTCACGATTTTTTCCGAGCACATCGGAACTTTCGCAAATTGGTCCCACAATATCATATTGTTTTATAGATCTTTGAGGATGATCCAAGAGGGGAAGAATACGATGATAGGCCTGATAAAGTGCCGGACGAATCAAGTGATGAATCCCCATGTCGGAGATGAGAAAATTCTTATACGGAGTTTCCTTCACGTACTGCACTTCACCCACTAATGTTCCACTGGAGGCCACGAATACTCGTCCTGGCTCACACAGAATATTTCCTTTTAAACCGCCAAGTTCCTGGCTAATCATGGCGCCATACTCTTGGAGCAGTGAAATTTCTTTCGAGGGGATCTCATGATTTTCTTGGTAGGGAATACCTAAACCACCACCCACATCAAAGCTTTCCATGGCATGGCCTTCGTCTAGAAAAGATTGATACACGGCGAGCGTTTTTCGGATAGCGGCAGAGAAGGGGGCAAGCTCCCGAATCTGAGAGCCGATATGCATGGTGATTCCCACGAGATTCAAGTGATCTTTATGTTCCCTTAGGAGCGCACGAAGCTTGGGAAGAAAACTTTCATCCATCCCAAACTTATTTTCACGAAAGCCTGTGGTGATATAGGGATGCGTTTTAGGATCCACATCGGGATTCATGCGAAAGGCGATACGCGTTTTTTTCTTTAACGCTTTTGCCGTAGCTGCGATGCGCTCTAATTCTTGAGGACTCTCCACATTGATTTGTCCGAGCTCGGAGCTAACGGCGAGCTGAATCTCTTCCCGAGTTTTTCCTACCCCGGAAAAAATAATATTTCGAGCCGAGAAGCCAGCTTTCAGTGCTTTACGAACTTCACCGCCAGAAACTACATCCACGCCGAGACCTTCTTCTTGAAATAAGCGCAAGATGGGCTCGGCCGCATTGGCCTTCATGGCATAGTGAGTTTTTAGATTTTTGGGCGCTGCCGATTTTAGAGCCTGCACCCGAGAGAGCATGGCGTCTAAGTCGTAGGCGTAGAAGGGAGCGTGTCGAACTTTTGCCAAGGGGAATAAGGGGTAGAAATTTTTTTCCCCTAAGCAAAGCTCACGATCGCGATAGTGCAAACCCATGGATTATTGCTTTTCTTTGTCTTTCAGCATGCTCGCAAGGTTAGCAAAAGGATTGAAGGTAACCACTTGGGCCTTGGAAGGTAGGCGTGGTCCCGCCTTCTTCGAGTATTCATCGTCGAGTTTCACGATCGCACCAGTTTTTGGATCGCGATTTGGCTTCTTCGGCTTCTTCGGTTCTTTTGGAGCGGAATCAGCACGTTGTTCTCCGCGGTGAGGGCGGCGATCGTCGCGGCGCGGACGCCGTGGATGTTCACCTTCCATACCAGGAGCAGCTTGTTGCGCGCCATCCACCGGTGCAGCAGCGCCAGGAGCAGGGCGACGATCTTCTCTTGGACGGCGTGGAGGTCTGCGCTCACCCGTAGCACCAGCTGGACGTTCTCGTCGCTGACGTTGCGGAGGCTTATTCGCTGGATCACGCATGGTGAGCGAGATTTGTTTCTTCTCTTCGTTCACATTCGACACAAAAACTGTTACCTGATCCCCAGGGAACAAGGATTCATGGGGATTTTTGGCGAGAGATCCTAGCTCCGAGATATGCACTAGGCCATCTTGCTCGATCCCGAGATCTACGAAAGTGCCGAAGCTCGTTACATTGGTAACGATACCACGATAGGCCACATCTCGCTTGAGGTCTGCGATCGTTTTGAGATCTGGATTATGCTCCACATGCTCGAAGGGTCCGCGTGGATCTTCGCCAAGGTGCTTTAGTTCATAGGCAATATTTGCTGCTACATGAGCTCCAAACTTTTCAGTGATAGCTTTCTCTGCTTCTTCTACTGCGGTAGGAGAAGAAATAAACTCATAGAACATAGGGTGAACAAAGCTATTCTCCAGCGGATTTGCAGCGCCTGGAATTTTTAAGAAACCAGCGGCAAAGCGGAAGGCTTTTTCACTCATGCCAGCCAGTTTTTTCAACTGCTCACGAGAGGTGAAGGCGCCTTCTTTTTCACGATGCTGCACAATGGACTTTGCAATATCAATATTGAGACCAGCCACGCGAGAAAGTACAAAAGTAGGCGCGGTATTCACATCTACACCAGTGAAATTCACACAGAACTCAATTGTTTCCTGCAAAGCATGGCGAAGCTGGCCCTGGTTCACTTCATGCTGAAGTTCGCCGAGACTGAAAAACTTCGTTTCCAACCGAAGTAGCGCCGAAAGAGGATCCTGCAAATAGCGACCCACGAAAACGGCTCTTCTCGTGTTTAGATCGAGCTCAGGAAATTCTTCCTTCGCCACAGGGCTGGAAGCATAAATATTTGCGCTATGCTCATGCACAGAAACGATAGGAAGTTCTTTTCCAGCGCTAGCAAGGATAGAGCGGAAACTATCGCGCACTTCTTTCGCTCGTGAACCATGGGCTACTGCAATCGCTTGCACATGAAGGTTCTCGATGGATTTTAAGAATTCCTCTTTCATGGAATCCGTGGCTTCTTCGAGCTTGAAGTTCAAATGCACGAGGAACTTGCCATCTTTATCGAGAAGAGCGAGCGCACAGGGATGCTGGGCAGATCCAGGATCAATTCCGAGCACAGCTTTAGCGCCGAAGGCAGGATGGAGCAGCTTCTTCTGCAGATTTTCTGCCATCACTTCGATCACATGCTTTTCTGCTTCTTCTTTGAGTTCACGATGCGCTTCATTTTCCATCACCGTATACACATTGCCCTTCAAGGCAAGGCGAGCAGCATGTTGCAGAAGTTCTGCACCCATTGCTTCTTTATGAGGACAGGCGAACTCTTCAAATTTTTCTAGTAGCACGCCCTCATCAGGACGTTCAAAAGAAAGCGCTAGTTCATCTTCCATCCAACCACGGCGCATCGCCAAGTAGCGATGGCTAGCATTGCTTTTTTTCAAAGAACCGATTGGCTCTTGGTACTCAAAATACTTGGAATACTTAGAGTTGGCTTTTGCCTTTGGGCCTTTGGTGGCGCGAATCTTACTGCGACGAAGCACAGTGCCGCGCACGAGAGTGCGCAGTTCAAAATTTTCGGCAATTCGTTCTACAAAAATATCGCCGACGCCTTTTAAAACGGATTCTACGTTTGCGAACTTGGTATCGGCTTTTACGAAGGCTTCGGCCTTTTGCTCAAGGGTCTCACCAGCAATCTCGGAAGGAGTTTGGCCGTGGGCCTTGTCCCAAATATAATCTGCAAGTGGCAGAAGACCCGCTTCACGAGCGGCAAGCCCAAGGCTCTGGCGCTTCAACTTGAAAGGAGCATAGAGATCTTCCAAGCGATCAAGGTCAGTGCTGCGTTCGATCGTATTTTTCAGCTCAGGAGTTAACTTGCCTTGCGCTTGAATCTCTTGAAGCAAATATTGTTGCTTCTTATGAATTTCTTCCCAGGTGGTTTTTGCTTCCATCAAACGATAGAGATCGCGAGTACGTAAATTTTCGATCGCATCTTTTTGGAAGAAGGCCACGAAAGGCACCGGGGCGCCTTCATTGAGGAGCTTCATCGCTTCCCGGAGGGATCGCATGCTGTGCTGTGGATTTTGGCGCTTCAACCAAAACTCAAAGGGCGATTCTGCCTTCACATCATTTTTGTGTTCAGGAACTTTTACTTCGTCAGCTGTTGTTACTTCGTTTTCCATCGCGAGTCCTTCCAAGTTCCTATTTTTCTACTATAGACGCAGTACCAATAGCAATGAGTCGTAGCTGATCAAGACTAGGATCTCGATGTTCTTCTTCCGTATGACACTGCAAATGGATACCAAGTACGGCATTTGCGCCCAGAGTCAACGCCTGCCGTTGCAATTCGCCACAAAGCTCACGGAATATTTTTGCAAATGTCGAGCTCGCAAATTGGCTGGACGAGGTGCGTTGCATCTTTTTTAGCTCTCGATCCACTTCCTGCTGCAAATCTTCTTCTTTGAAAAATCTTCGCGAGAGACTCTGGTGAGCTGTGACCAATCCTAGCGATTGCATCTGAGTGAATTGCGGCAACTGCTCGCTGGTAAGCAACATAACTTCGGGGGCGGAATCAGGCAGAGAAACAGCGGGTGCTCCCTCAGCCTGGTGGCCGGGTGTTTCTTGATTTTCAGAAAATGCGGGTTCCACATTGGGCCATTGCATGGCCGCTTTTACAGAAAAACCAGCAGCGAGCAGCCATTGCATGAGCTGCACAGCTTCTGCTTCCTGTAAGCGCGGGATCAGCGTTCGGGGAAAGTGGGGCGCTAACTCTAGCTTCCAGGCATTGAAGAGTTCTTTCAAGTGGTTTACTTGGCTTTCCTGCTGCATTTCAATCTGCAAGCTAACCGTGGGAATCTCCTCGTTTGGAGTCGTCACCGCGGATTCAATAGGATCGCCAAGCAAAGCTTCCGTTTGCTGCACTTGTTCTTGAAGAAACTCTTCCGTATTAGGATTCTCTTCCGCCGCAGCTTCTTCTGAAACTGCTGCTTCAGCTTCCGAGGAGAACTCCTGGGGCGGAGCTTCCGGATGTTCTTCGGATAGTAGAGAAACGCTTTCGTTTTCGTTCTCGCCGTTCATGCTTCCCTTTAGCGTCCGTGGCAGTTCTTGAATTTTTTGCCACTGCCACAGTGACATGGATCATTGCGACCGATTTTATCCTCAGCGCGAGTAGGTTCTTTTACCGGAGCCGTTTCATCGCCATGATGCATTTGCATTGGAATTTTCTTCTGTTGAATTTCTTCGATACGCTCTAGCTGCGCCTCTGCTTGTTGCGGCTGCGGTGCTAATTGAACGTGGAAAATCTTGCCCACAGAATCCTGCTTAATTTGAGCGTCCATCATCTTGAACATCTCAAAAGATTCTTTTTTGTAGGCAATCAAAGGATCCACTTGAGCATAGCCACGAAGGCCAATGCCTTCACGCAAGTGATCCATATTGAGCAAATGATCTTTCCACAATTGATCGATGGTGGAGAGGGTGAACATTTTTTCCACTTCCGGAAGGAAGGGGCCTAGCTCTTGCGATTTTTCATTGTAGCGGGCGAGTAATTTTGCCGCTATCGCATCTCGCAGACCTTTTACTGTTGGCTCTGCGATATCAGCTTCTTTCACTTCCATATTTGGATTGAAAATGGATTTGAGGGTGGTGTTCAGTTCGGAAAGCTGCCAATCCGAGATGGGGTGTTTTTCGATTGCATAGTCAATCGCCAGGCCTTCAGCCAAGAAATCCATGAACTCCATAATGAGATCGCGCTGGTTTTGTGCACTCAGGATCTCTTTACGAAGGCCATAGATGATCTTGCGCTGTTGATTCATCACATCATCGTATTGCAAGAGATGTTTACGAATATCAAAATGGTGACCTTCTACTTTTTTCTGCGCATTCTCGATCGCTTTGGATAGCCATGGGTGCTCAATCGGCTCATCCGCCTCTAAGCTGCCACCCATCAAATTTTTGATGCGATCGCCGCCGAAAATGCGGAAGAGATCGTCTTCCAGGGATAGGAAGAAGCGCGATTCACCGGGATCGCCTTGACGACCGGCACGACCGCGCAATTGGTTATCAATACGACGGCTCTCATGGCGTTCCGTACCGATGATATAGAGACCACCAGCGCCGCGAACCACATCTTTTTCTTTATCGCACTGCTCTTTGCATTTTTTGAGCACTTCTGCATAGCTAGGATCCGCTTCATCGATTTGGGATTTCGCCAAAAACTCTGGGTTACCACCCAACAAAATATCCGTTCCGCGGCCTGCCATGTTGGTAGCGATGGTTACAGCGCCTGCTTTACCTGCCTGTGCGATAATCTCTGCTTCCCGCTCATGGTGTTTCGCGTTCAAAACATTGTGAGTGATATTGTGTTTCTTAAGGGCGCGAGAGAGGCGCTCACTTTTTTCAATCGAGATAGTTCCCACTAGCACCGGCTGCTGTTTTTCGTGAGCACGCTTGATCTCTTTCACAATCGCGTTAAATTTCGACTCTTCATCTTTATAGATGAGATCGTTTTGGTCCGTGCGGTGAATGGATTTATTGGTTGGGATCACCACCACATCAAGCTTATAAATATTTTTAAATTCTGTGGCTTCCGTATCGGCAGTACCCGTCATACCGGCCAATTTTTTATACATACGGAAGAAGTTTTGGAAGGTAATGCTCGCGAGAGTTTGATTCTCGTTTTCGATATCCACTTTTTCTTTGGCTTCTACGGCCTGGTGCAAACCATCCGACCAACGACGGCCCGGCATGATACGGCCAGTGAACTCATCCACGATCACCACTTTGCCATCGCGGATTACATAGTCTACATCCACTTTAAAAATGGCGTGGGCCTTCAAGGCTTGCTGCACGTGGTGCAGAGTTTCGATGTGCACAGGATCGTAGAGGTTAGGGATTTTGAGGAGTTCTTCTACTTTGGCAATTCCGGCTTCATTGAGCGAAGCCGATTTTGCCTTTTCGTCGATCACGAAATGTTCCACATTCTTCAAGTAGGGGATGATGCGATCGATGATGGCGTATTTGTCGGAATTTTCGTCGGTAGGACCACTGATGATTAGAGGAGTGCGAGATTCATCGATTAGAATGGAATCTACTTCGTCCACAATACAAAAATTGAGCTGACGTTGCACATAATCTTCCAGGCGGAACTTCATGTTATCGCGAAGATAATCGAAACCGAACTCATTGTTCGTGCCGTAGGTGATATCGCAAGCATAGTTTTGCTGACGCTCTTGATCGTTCAAGCCGTGCACGATCACACCAACGGTGAGCCCCAAAAACTTATAGAGGCGACCCATCCAATCCGCATCACGGGAAGCGAGGTAATCGTTCACAGTGATCACGTGCACGCCATCGCCAGACAAGGCATTCAAATAAACGGCGAGTGTGGCCACCAGAGTTTTTCCTTCTCCCGTGCGCATTTCCGAAATGCGTCCGCGGTGGAGGGCAACGCCGCCGATCATCTGCACATCGTAGTGGCGCATGCCTAAAGCACGTTGGGCGCCCTCACGACAAACAGCAAATGCCTCTGGCAGCAGGGAATCTAGGTGCTCCCCCTTCTTAAAGCGTTCCTTGAACTCCAGGGTTTTTCCACGGAGCTGATCATCGCTCAAAGTCTTCATCGAGCCTTCAAGCGCGTTAATTTTTTCTACGATCGGGTAGATGGTTTTGAGTTCGCGCTCATTTTGAGTTCCGAATAGTTTCTTGGCAATCGTGGCTAACATGTTTGCTTTATCCTCTTCCGATTAATCTTGTAAAATATAGTAGTAGGGGTCTACGGGAATTCCATTCACGCGCACTTCATAATGTAGGTGCGGACCCGTTGATCTACCCACGTTTCCCACGGCACCCAAGCGATCGCCTCGCTTCACCTTCTGGCCCACATGCACATAAGAACGGGACACGTGGCCATACTGGGTTTGTAATCCATAGCCATGATCCACCGTGATTAAATTTCCATAGCCGGGGCGCGCGCCAGCATAGGTAACAATCCCTGCCGCGGGGGCATTGATCGGGCTACCAATATTGTTCGCGATATCTAAGCCTTCATGCATCGTGGAGTGACCTGTGAAGGGCGAATTTCTCACGCCGAAGCCGGAAGTATACCAGCCACTCGTGGGCTTCAGCGTTGGCATACTTTCCAAGTAATCATGTTGATCCACAAGCACAGAAGAGAGAGCTTGAATATCGAGCTCCACGCCTTGCGCATGCTGCAACACAGAGCTGAAGGCTTGGTTTAACTTATCGAAATCTCGCTTCAAGGAATCAGACTCTCGCTCTTCATCTTCACGAATGAGATCGCTGATTTTTTTCTGCTGCTCGGTAAGGTCTTTGTGCTTAGATTCCTTTTCGGATTGCTCCGTGGCCACGCGCACCGCATCGGAAAAATTATTCGAGGCGAGGAGTTCACTTTTTCCAAGCTTTTCCAACCAGCGGGTGGGGAGGAGAGCGGGGTCGAGCGCTCCGCCCGAAGATCCAGGTTGAGGATTCTTTCCACCAGATTGATCGGAGTGATCGTCCATCGGCATGCCTGGAATATCCGGCGCAATTTTCTTCTTTAAGTTCTCGGTGCTTTCGCCTGCTTGGTTCGTGATGATGCGAAGCTTGGTGGCGTAACTCTGAATTCGCTCCAGAGTATCCTCTACGTTTTGCAGCTTGGTGGTATAACTCTGCATCTGTTGCTTTAACTCGCGATTCTCTGTTTGGAGGCGCTTACTTTCCGCAATCTGCTGCATCACATTCACATAATCGTAAACCATGAAGGCCACAAAAAAGAGGGCAACAGAACCCAGTATCGTTGCGATACGTAGATAGACAGCAGGCACAATAAATTTTTTCACCTGCTTGGTTTTTTCAGGAATCACCAAGAGGGTATAAAAATTATTCAAGCAAACTCCTCAAAGAAAACAGGAAACTAGCCTCGTAGCGTAAGGCTAAATGAGAGGAGAGTCAATTCTTGTCGGCACGCGCAAGAACAACGGTTACGTTATCATCGCCACCGTTCGCGTTAGCTCTTTCGATTAATTTATTCACCGCAATATCTAGAGTGGCGGTATCCCACGCAAACTCATCGAGAATGCGCAAAATTTCTTCGTCTTCCACCATTCCGGAAAGCCCGTCGGAGCAGGCAAGGTAGATCTCTCCGGGATTCACTTCTTTTTGATACACATCCACAAGCACGCTGGATTCAAAACCTACAGAACGGGTGATCACATTCCGCGATTTATCTTTACGCAGCTGCTCCCGTGTAATTAGTCCGGCGCGCAATTTCTCATTCACCAGCGAATGATCTTTCGTAAGCTGCCAAATTTCGCCTTTTTTTGCGATATAGACGCGGGAATCTCCCACATGACCCACCACGAGTTTGGTAGCTTGAAAAAGCATGGTGAGCACAGTGGTACCCATGCCGGAAAGGGTCTTATCCTGCTCTGCGCGAGAAAAAACGGCGGAATTCGCGCGGTGAATGGCCCCAATCACCAAATCCTGGGGTTCCAAGTTAGGGCCTGACTTCTTATCGTTTAAAATAGATTGAATGATTGTTTCTACGGTGATGCGACTAGCAAACTCACCGCCAGCGTGTCCGCCCATGCCATCGGCCACGACAAAAAGGCCGTTAGCTGGCTCCATGAGGAAGGAATCTTGATTACCTTTTCGCTTGCGGCCAATATTGGTCGCCCCGGCGGATACAATCTTCATTTGTTTCAATAGGCTAACAAAGTGAGCGGAGGTGTCAACTAACTCTTTGACATCACTAGAATAGGGGATGATAATTGAGCTAGGTATCGTTATATGCACCAAGGAAAGGGGCATCCCATGAGCAAATCCACCGAAAATTTAATGGGCTTAGTGGCGTCTTTGCAGAATGCAAAGAATTTTCAGGATCTACACTGGGAAGGATCTTTCTCAGACTACCTAGATCTTGTGCGCAATAATCCGAACATCTCGCGCAACGCGTTTCAGCGCATGTACGATATGATCATGAGCTACGGCACATCTCAGTACACTGAGTATAAAAAAGAAGTCACGCACTATACCTTCTTCGAAGATCCAATTGAGAATGGGAAAGATGCGGTATTCGGCTTAGACGTACACTTGATGAAGCTCGTGAACTTCTTGCGTTCCGCCTCTCTCGGCTACGGCACGGAGAAACGCGTGCTCTTGTTGCATGGTCCAGTTGGATCGGCGAAATCCACGATTGCTCGTCTCCTCAAAAAAGGCGTGGAGCGCTATTCTTATACTCCAGAAGGCGCCCTTTATACCTTCAAGTTTGTGGATGATCCAAAGTTTGGCCTCGTTGGACAAACCGGCGAAATGAAATCACCGATGAATGAAGAGCCTTTGCTTTTGATTCCAGAGGCCACTCGCCAGCGCATCGAATCGGAAATCAATAAGGAAAAGAAGGGCACCTATAAGCTCAAAATTAAGGGTGAACTTTCTCCTCCCATGCGTTTTGTGTTTCGCGAGTTGATGACTCGCTACAAAGGCGACTGGATGAAGGTGATGGAGCACGTAAAAGTGACTCGCTTCGTGCTTTCCGAAAAAGACAGAATTGGTATCGGAACCTTCCAACCGAAAGACGAAAAAAACCAAGACTCCACCGAGCTCACTGGGGATATCAACTATCGTAAGATTGCCGAGTATGGATCTGATTCCGACCCTCGCGCCTTCAACTTCGATGGGGAATTCCAGGTGGCAAACCGTGGCGTGATCGAATTCGTGGAAGTGCTGAAGCTAGATGTAGCTTTCCTTTACGATCTCCTTGGTGCTTCGCAAGAGCACGTGGTGAAGCCAAAGAAATTTGCGCAAACCTCGATTGATGAAGTGATCATTGGTCATACCAACGAGCCCGAATTCCGCAAACTTCAGAACAATGAGTTCATGGAAGCGCTTCGCGATCGTACCGTAAAGATCGATGTGCCTTACATCACAAACTTGAGCGCTGAAGTGCGCATTTACGAAAAAGATTTCGGCAAAGGCAAAGTGGAAGGCGTATTCATCGCGCCACACACGATTGAGATGGCTGCCATGTGGGCAATCCTCACCCGCTTGGAAGCGCCAAAGAAGAGCGATCTTTCTTTGCTTCAAAAGCTAAAACTCTATAACGGCAAAACTCTCTCCGGCTATACGGAAGACAACGTGAAGGAGCTCCGCAAGGAAGCCGTTCGCGAAGGTCTCGACGGAATTTCCGCTCGTTATATTCAAGATAAGATTTCCAATACTCTAGTGAAGTATAGTCACCTCGGCTGCATTAACCCCTTCATGGTGTTCAATGAGCTCGAAAGCGGCTTACGCCATCATACCTTGATCGCTAGCGAAGAGCGTCGCCGGGAATACCGCGAAGTGCTCGCAGCCGTGAAGCAAGAGTATGAAGATATCATCAAGAACGAAGTGCAAAGAGCGATCTCCGCCGATGAAAGCGCGATCACCAATCTCTGCGCCAACTATATTGATAATATCAAGGCGTTTACGCAAAAAGAAAAACTGCGCAATCGCTATACGGGCCAACTCGAGCAACCAGATGAGCGCTTGATGCGTTCGATCGAAGAGAAGATCGATGTGCCAGAATCCCGCAAGGATGATTTCCGCCGGGAGATCATGAACTATATTGGTGCGCTCGCAGTAGAAGGCAAAACCTTCGACTACAAAACCAATGAACGCTTGCACAGAGCCTTAGAACTCAAACTTTTTGAAGACCAAAAAGACTCTATCAAGCTCTCTTCGCTTGTCTCCAACGTGGTAGATAAGAACATGCAAGAGAAGATCGATGTGGTGAAAACCCGCCTCATCAAAGATTTCGGCTACGACGATATTTCGGCAACGGATATCTTGAACTACGTAGCATCGATCTTTGCTCGTGGGGATGCTAAAGAGCGCAACTAAAAAGGAGTTTCGATGAAAAATGGCAGCGTATTACTGACAACATTCATCACTTTCTTTTCCGTGAGCGCATTGGCAGAAAACTCTGGTAGATCGCTTCCCCGCGGAGAAAATATTCCTCTCATCGTGGAAGCGGTATATGAAGCGCCACAAGGTGAAGTACAAATCTTGAAGACGCAAGAAGGCAACTTCACCGCTTGGCTCCGCACGGAGCAAGGCGCTCTACTCCCATACCGACAAATGAATGGATCCTCCGCCTGCGAAGCATGGCTTGGAAAGGGCGCAAATAGCCGCACACCAAAAGGTGGTTGCGAGTTTGTGTTTCTCTCCGATTCCAATGAGCCAGTTCGTGTACGGACTGGAGAGCTCAAAGAATCCTCCTTGTTTGACCTTGGGCATCCCGGGAAACGAGGCTTAAATGTCACTCTTTAATATCCAGCGTGATCACGCGCGTTTCAAAAATATCATCAAGGGCCGCATCAAGCAGGACTTGAAAAAATATATTTCCAATGGCGATATGATCGTGCGCAAAGGGAAAGATACAGTTTCCATTCCTATGCCGCAGATTGATATCCCGCGCTTCAAGTTTGGCAGCGGCGAAGGTGGAGTGGGGCAAGGCCAAGGCGAACCAGGCGATGAAGTGGGCCAAGGCGATCCCCAGGATGGTCCGGGCCAAGGCGGCGAAGCTGGGGACCAAGAGGGAAAACATTCTCTCGAAGTAGATTTAACGCTTGCAGAACTTGCGGAAATTTTGGCAGACGAACTCGAACTTCCCCGCATTGAGCCGAAGGGCAAAGAGATTTTAGAAAAAGAAAAAGATGTGTATACGGGAATCGCGCATCAAGGGCCGAATTCTCTTAGAAACTTCAAGCGTTCCTTTCAACAAGCACTGAAACGTCAAATCGCCACGGGCACCTACGATCCCGAAAATCCGATCATTGTGCCGATCAAGCGCGATCTTCGTTTCCGTTCTTGGAAAACCACCCAGGAAACCGATGCCAATGCCGTGATCATTTATATGATGGACGTTTCCGGTTCCATGGGTGATGAGCAAAAAGAAATCGTGCGCACGGAAAGTTTTTGGATCGATACGTGGCTGCGCTCCCAATATAAGGGCATCGAAACTCGCTATATTATCCACGATACAGTGGCTCGCGAAGTAGACGATAAAACCTTTTTCTCCACCCGCGAGAGCGGCGGCACACTCATCTCCAGCGCCTACAAGCTGTGTATGAAGCTAATCGAAACTGAATATCCACCGGAGCAATGGAATATCTATCCCTTCCATTTTTCCGATGGCGATAACTGGAGCGGCGAAGATACCAAGCTTTGCTTTGATATTTTGCAGACGCAACTTTTTCCCCGCATCAATCAATTTTCTTACGGACAAGTAGAAAGTCGTTATGGTTCGGGGCAATTTTTGAAAGACTTGCAGGAACACTTTCACGGTGGCAGCGATAAGCTTGCGCTTTCCAAAATTGAAAGCAAAGAAGGCATCATGAAGTCGATCAAAGATCTACTAGGGAAGGGCCGATGAGTATTCACGATCTACCCAAAGATTTACGCGATCTCCAAACGCGAGTGAAGGCAGAAGCCGAAAAATGCGGCCTCGATTGCTTCGAGGTAGTTTTCGAGATGCTGGATTACGATCAAATTAACCAAGTGGCTGCCGGCAGCGGCTTCCCCAAGCGCTATCCACACTGGCGCTTCGGCATGGCCTATGATCAGCTTTCTAAGGGCTATGAATGGGGCATGCAAAAGATCTATGAGATGGTGATCAATACGGATCCTTGCTATGCGTATTTGCTCAATTCCAATCCTTATATCGATCAAAAGCTTGTGATGGCCCACGTTTACGGCCACTGCGATTTTTTCAAAAATAACTATTGGTTCTCGAAAACCAACCGCAAGATGATGGATCAAATGGCGAATCATGCTGTACGCGTGCGTCGCTATATGGATATTCACGGCGAAGAAGCGGTGGAGACTTTCATCGATAAGTGCCTCTCTATCGAAGATTTGATTGATCCATTTCTTCCATTCCAGCAACCGAAAGAGCCAGAGCAGAAGCCGAAAGAAGACGAAAACGAACTCGCGAAATTCCGCACGCCTCGCCAGTATATGGATTCCTTCATGAACCCGAAGGCCTTCTTAGATCAGCAGCGTGCTGACCTCAATGCGAAGAAGAAGGAAACGAAGTTCACGATTCCTGCGCAGCCGGAGCGGGATATCCTAAAATTCTTGATGGAGTTTGCGCCGTTGGAAGACTGGCAAGCCGATGTGCTCTCCATGGTGCGGGAAGAGGCCTACTATTTTCTTCCTCAGCGTGGCACGAAGATCATGAACGAAGGCTGGGCTAGCTACTGGCACTCGAAGCTACTCACAAACGGTTTGCTCGACGCTTCCGAGTTGATTGACTTCGCCGATCGACATGCGGGCGTGATGGTAACGAAGCCAGGCGGCATGAATCCTTACAAACTCGGTATAGAACTCTATCGTCATATCGAAGAACGCTGGAATAAGGGCAAGTTCGGCAAGGACTACGACGAATGCGACAATATGGTGACCAAGAAGAATTGGGATAAGAAGCTCAACCTTGGCCGCCAGAAAATTTTTGACGTGAGAAAATCTCATAATGATATCACTTTCATTGATGAATTCTTCACCGAAGAATTCTGCGAAGAGCAAAAGCTCTATACCTATGAAATGAACCCACGAACCAAGCGCTATGAAATCAAAACGCGCGACTGGAAAGAAGTGAAAGAGAAGATGCTCGCCATGCTCACCAATGCTGGCCAGCCGCTGATTAGGGTAGTGGATGGAAACCATAAAAACCGCGCCGAGATGCTGCTTCGTCATGAGCACCAAGGCCAGGATCTAGATTTGAACTATGCGAAGGCAACTCTCGCGAATCTCTCTGCGATTTGGGGACGTCCCACCCATATCGAAACCACTCATGAAGGGGTGCGCAAGGTGTATGGCTTTGTGAATGGGGAATTCAGCGAGGATAAGTCCTAGGGCTCTTTCTCCAACTGTTTTCTTACCCAATCTCGATAGGCAGTGAACTGCAAGCGGTTGGCGGCACCAATCAAGGTTCGTGCTGAAAATTCGGCTGGCACCAGGATCACCTGCGTGATCACTTTTTGCTTCACTAAGTTTTCGATTACGGTTTTCATCCAAGGAAATGTCTTGAGATAGAGCGGGTCGAGAATGAGCACATTGCGAACAGTGGAAACTCCCACATTAAACACTAAGTAAGTACCGAGCAGTTTCGCCAACTCCTGCGGAGGGGGCACTTGATATTGATCGCCTTCTTTTCTAGCGTGATCGAACTCATCGGCTACGAGTCCTGTTGTGCTCGCGCCCGCAATCCAAAGGGCGTAGCGTTTTGATGATTTACCAAAGTTTTTTATGTGCCCATGCAAGCCTAAGGCTTGGTTCGTGTCTGTTTCATCGGTGGAGAGTTGATTTCGGCAGGCCACTTCAGAAAATACGGGGGCCCAGGCGATAGTATTCATCAAAAAGAAAATGGGGAAATCTTTTTGGTCGTCACCGAGGTGATCGGCATGGCTAGCGGCATAGGTGCCCGCAATCATCGCCGTACTCACGGCCATATTGTAGAGTAGGCTAGATTGCGCCGCAGGATTCTTCACCAAACAAGTGCTTTCCCAAAATTTTTTCGGAAATTTCATCTCAAGCTTTTTCTGGATGCAGGCCACATCCGTTCCGCATTTTTTCGCGGCGGAGCTTGCCTCTTCTTGGATAGCATCCATACTGCTTTCAATATTTATTTCCGGATGGGCAATTTCGGCAAAACTATGCGGACACTCTTCTGCTTGCACCATAGGGATGGATAACAGCAGAGCCGCGAACGCTATCCATTTTTTAAAGAGGCGCAATACCATAGCGACTTTTCGGTAAAGCGTAAGAAAACACTGAGTTTTTCAAGGCTGGGCACTAAAAGACTTGGATGAAGAATTTACCTGTTATCGTGAAAAAAGGTAGGTCGAGGCGCAGGAAAAAGTGCAGAGCGGAGGCGGCTGACGACGCCCGACCAAAGCGGCCGTAAGAGGCCGCTGCGGGAGGAAGGAGGAAGCCAACGAACGATATGCGCTTTTTACAAGCCGAGTTTTAGAAGTAGAAGGTGATGTCGGTGGTGAGGCTATACATATAACCCGTAGTATCTGGAATCCCAGACTGTCCATAAGTTCCGTTATCTCGATCTTTAAAGAAGATATCGTGGATACGACCCTCCAAGCTAATGCTCGTTTTTCTCGGCACAATCGCAAACTCCAGCCCCGCGCCAATCGAAGCGGCAAAGGCCGTATCGCTCGTTGAGCCATTGAAGGTTTGGTAGGTCTGGGTGCGGAAGGTCTGCGCAATTCCACCAATGATATAGGGATTTACGGTGGTAATGGCAGCGCTATAGTCACGAGTGCTAAAATAGTACTTTAAGTCGGCATTCACACTGAGCAGATTCACCTCTACTAAGCCCGCAGGAGCCGCATTGAAGGCATGGCTAGCATTACTAAATCCGATTTGACCCGCGAGGCGAAAGTCGAAAAAATAGATCAAGTTAAAGTAGAGCACAGGGATCGCGGTATTATAGAGCTTCCCGATATTTCCCGTGAATTGATGGAGGCCAGTGCCGAGCTGAACAGCGAAGAAGCGACCGAAATACATGAAGCGCTCATCTTCATCAACATCGTACTCATCCTGAAAGGGCACATAGTCTGAAAATGGGTTCGCGAGTTCTGTGTTGCCAGCGCTAGTTGGTGTAGTGGCATCTTCGGCATAGGCTCGAGGAATCAGGCTGTGCTGAAGGGCAATCCCGAGACAAAAACAAAATAGAATTTTTTTCCAGCTGAGCAAATTGTTCCCCACCGTTTTATTGTAAGCAGATTATTCAGCTTGTCAAAAATAAAAGTGCATTCCAGCGGTGAGGAAAGAATCGCCAGTGGTGCGAACCGCGAAAGAGCCCGTGGTGCTATCGCCACGAACGCCCGCCTCAAAACTAAATCCGAGGCTAGGTAATTGAGCAAAGAAAAATTCACTGCCGAGAAAAAGGCTAAACTGAGTTTTACTTCCGGCATGAGAAACATAGGCCACGCCACCGCCGCCGTAGAACACCAAGTTGCTCTCTAAAAATAGAGTGCGGTAAAGTTTCGCACCAAGACCCATGCGCGAATCGGCAGAGCGAGAATCGAAGCCGAGACCGATCGAAGTGGCAAAAAACTTGCTGAGATAGTATTTCGCATCCAGTGCCGGAATGGTTCCATCCGCACTAACCGCAATTTGGTTCGTGAAGCCTAAACCAAGGCGCCCCGTGAGATTCTTTTCTTCCACCCCGGCGAAGGCAGAAGAGGAGAGGAGCAAAAATAAAAAAACAGTAGACGCGTTGCAAAATTTTTTCATCTTGTTTGAAGTATAGGAGATTCTTTACTATTCGGCAAATCTAAAGGTATAAAACAAAGGTATGAAAACAACATTCTGGAAACAAGCGGGTAGTTTTGTAGAACAAAATTTAAAGGCGATCGGCGTTTTACTTGCCGCAGTCTTACTAATTTTAGTGATCGTTGGAGTATTGCGAGATGTCGCAGCCACGAGAGAAAAAGAAGCCTCTGAATTACTTTTCCAGGCCCGGGCGAAATCAGAAGTGCTCGCTAAAACCGATGAGAAAGCGGCAGCCGATGCCTTCGATACACTGATTCAAAAATACCCTAGTAGCCGGGCTGCTTTTGAAGCGGAACTACTTGCGGGTGATGTATGGATGGCCAAAAATAAATTTAGTGAAGCAGAAAAACGCTATGCCCTCGCTGCTGAAAAAGCTCAAGATAATTTCTCCAAGCTTCTTGCCCTCTATAATCTAGGTGCGGCTCAGGAAAATGAAGGAGCTTTTGATCGCGCTGTTCAAAGCTACGGCGGCGCAGAAGCAGTGAAGGCTTCAGAATTTATGCGTCCGGAACTATTGATGGCGGAAGCTCGTTGTTATGAGGCCTTGAAAAATGTGGCCAAGGCAACTGAGCTCTATAAAATCATTCAAGACAAATACGCAGCCCAAACTTTCTATAGTGGTGCCGCCGCTGTTTTCCTCTCTGAACTTAGCCTAAAGCACTAAACCGATGAGCAAACTCTATCTATTGGTATCGGTTATCCTATTTTCAGCCTGCAGTCATGCGAAGCTCACTCAGATTCCCTTAGAACCAAAATTAAAGTTGGTGCGTGGCTGGTCGTTCATTGAGCCAGAAACAGAAATTCTTGGAATGGAATCCGGTGCGGCGCAAACAAATTATTCCGCCCCTGTGATAGACGGCGAGCGCCTCATCTATGGATCTGATCGCTTTGGCTTGATGGCCCTAAATAAATTTAACGGCCATAAAATCTGGCAAAAGAAGATAAAAAATGGCGTGAGCTCCACGCCGCTTATCTTCCAAAGTAAAATCTTCTTCGGTGGAGAAGATGGCGTGTTCTACTGTTTAGATCGCAATGGGGCAGAGCTATGGCGCTCCGATGTTTCCATGATGCCCACTCGTGGCTTGCCAATTGTGGTAGATCAAAAAGTAATTTTTGCTGCCATCGATGAGTCTGTGCATGCCCTAGATATAACTACTGGTAAGCCCATTTGGGCTTATAAGCGCCCGATATTCACCAACACGAGTATTCACGGCGGAGGAAACCCAAGTTATATCGATGGTAAAATTTGGATTGGCTTTAGCGATGGATCCATTATTGCTCTCAATCCCCAAGATGGCGGAGTTCAACTAGAGCATCAGTACCGCGATAACCTAAAATTTATGGATATTGATGCGCGTCCTGTGCCTTGGAAGGATGGAATTCTCATCAGCACTTATGATGGAAAACTGCGCTACTTGCACCACGATGCTTCTGTGATCTGGGAATTCCCTATGGGCGGTGCTCGTGCTCCAGTAATTTCCAGTAATGGTGAAAATATTTATCTTCCTGGTAGCGATGGGAATATCTATTCTATTGCTGGCCTTACCAATAAAGAAATCTGGCGATCAGCTGTGCCTCATGGTGTGCCCACCGGTGTAGCGCTGCTAGAAGATAAAAATGCGATTGCCTCGGTGAGCTCAGTGGAGCGCGTATCTGTTATTGATATGAGTTCGGGGAAGGAATTGGCTCACTTTGACTTGGGTCACGGATCTGGCAGCTTTTCTTCCATCGTGGCAGATCCGGAAACAAAAAGTTTCTATGTGCTATCAAGCTTTGGCCGCGTGCACCAGTTTCACTTCGAGCGCTAATCGATGCTGAGGCTGCCGCTGCTAGATCTTGGCAATGTGATCCTCAAAGTAAATTTCGAGCCTTTTTTCCAGTGGGTGGTAGAAAACTCGGAAACAAAAGATCCACTGAAGATTAAATCTTTTTTATCTAGCTCCCTTTTCTTCGACTATGAATTTGGCAATATCGACCGTAAGGAATTTATCGCCCGCACGGAAAAGCTATTTCGTGGTCATTTCCCCGCCACAGACTTCGAACATCGATTCTGCGATATTTTCCCGGGCTATGTGGATGGCATGCAGGCGGCGATAGAAAATCTATTGCAGAATGGTCCGGTATATTGCCTCTCCAATACCAACGAGCTGCACTTAAGCGCAGTGAGAGAGCGTTTTCCCCTCCTAAATCAGCTATCGAAGATCTTTGCTTCCCACGAGATTCGAAAACGGAAGCCCTATCCTGGTATTTACCGAGAGGTAGCTAATAGCCTCGCGCTCCAACCGAGATCCCTTGTCTTTTTCGACGATCTAAGTTCGAATATATATGGTGCGGAGCGCGCCGGCTTGGAATCCCATTTATTTATTAATGCCGAGCATCTGCTAAGCACAATGAAACAAAACCCTAAAGAGGAAACATGAAGTCACTATTTTTGCTTCTCCTGATCTCGCTACCATGCATTGCCAACGCTGAAACCATTGTAGTGGAAGCGATGGGGGGAACTGAAGCCACGATCATTCATTCCGGAGCACGTCATCCGTTAAAAACGGAAGAAAATATCGCCAACGACGATAAAATTGAAACGGGAAAATCTACCGCTATCGATCTTCGATTACAAAATAATAGTTTAGTGAGAGTAGGGGTTGGATCCACCGTGGAACTAAAAGCCGGATCATTACATCTACTGGCTGGCTCAGTTCGCGTGCTTGTGCCAGAGCAAAAAGAAAAAAGTAAAAAGTCTGAGATCCGTTTTCGCCTAATTACCCCAGAGGGATCCGTTGGGGTGAGAGGCACAGAATTTATTACAGACAGAATCAACGCAGCCACTACAGTGCATACTTTGCGCGGAGAAGTTCTCTTCGGTCCAGGTTCAGATTTTTCTGATCTTACTAAATTTGCTGTTGTGATGAAGGGCTATGAAAGCACCATCAAAACAGGGGAGCACAAGGTAAGTACTCCAAAGCAGTTCTCCATAGACTCTTATTTGCCGTCAGTTACTTTGCAAAACTTTTCTGCCCTCGCTAGTCGGGAAGCGGGAATGCAGCAAGCCAGAAGCAGTCTTGCTACTGCTCAAGAAAATCCAGCCAACGATCAGAAAATCGCAGCTCAGGCTCTATCGCACACAAATAAAGCCGCCAGTGCCGCTACGAATGCACCAGCTTCTACAGCTAAGGCGAATGATCAGTTAATCGCAGCGGCTGCGACTGGTGATGTAGCTCAGCTAGTGGCCGCGCTTCAAGCAGGAGCGGATCCCAAAGCTGCGGTGATGCCAGATTCTGGGGATTCGATTCTGCATATTGCGGCGGTAAATGAGCGTCTCGATGCGACCCAGTATATTCTTGATTCAGTGCACATCCCCGTTGACTATCCAAATGCAAAGGGTCAAAGCGCTTTAATGTTGGCAGCTAGTGAAGCCAACTCGCAGGATATCATATTGCTGCTCCTACAAAATAAAGCCTCTCGCACGGCAAAGGATCGAGCGGGGCATAGTGCCCTAGACTATGCAGCAGGTAATCCGAATGCAAAGGCCATACTAAATCTCCTGAGAACCTATTCTCCATGACCAAACTTTTCCTTCTTCTACTCTTGCTGCCGCAATTATCTTCAGCATCAGTGGAGTTTGAGAAGTTTTCCTATTGGCGTTCTGGCAAGCAAATTCAGGTGCCCATCGCTGAAGTAGATAATGTAAAAGTAAACGATATCTGCGCAAATAAACAAAATAAGTGTATAGCGCTAAAGAAGCTTCATCAAAAGTCTTCCTTGAAAAAAATGAGGCAGGCAATTCCAGGTAATGCCGCCGGCTCTTATTGTGATTTCTTGAGTGGCACACAGCTATTTATGCAGCGTAATGGCGACGGACTAAAATCTCAGTTCTGCGTATTCAGTGATCTAACTATGGTTGATGCAAAGGATCTTTATTTAAGACACTACGGAGAGGGGCGAAAAAAATGATCGCAATTTTATCTCTCTTATTACTTTCAACGGTCTCCCACGCTAAAGACCAAAATCCGCCCTTCGAACCCTTCTATGATCCACCTAATATTTTAAAAGCTACGAAATATGCCAATGACTGTGGGGGAGTTTCAGAAGATTTGAGCCCCGATATGCCTCCCGTAGATGATCAGGGTCCTGCTGGCTGGTGCGCAACGTTTAGTGCTCGGGCCTTACTGGAATATGCCATCCATAGGGCTAATCCTGGTGACGCCTATCAAAATAGAATATCTCCAGTTGATCTTAATACCTGGGACACCAGTCTCCCCGAAAATCTCCGCGGAAAATTTGTAAATGCGAGAAATGGTACTGACGTGTTTGAGGTATTAGAGGGAGCTCAAGGGAAGGGCGCATTGTATTCCGAAAACGATCTACCCTTCGATCCAAACCTTTTTTCTGATGCTAATATAATGACCCGACTCTCTGCGTACTATGATGAAGAAAAACCTTTTGCAGAGAAGGGCGAACTGGCTTGCCGCAACCAGAGCAGCGAAGATAAAGCGTTAGAGGCATTATATGGTGATCTACCTGCACTACTAAGCCAGAGTGCGAGCAAAAATAGCTTCAATGAATCGCTCAAAACAAAGTTTGCCACCGTGGGCACTCCAAAAGTAGGGGCAAGTCGTAATCCCATTTCTCCTGCTTTTGATATTCACCTGACTAGGGCAACAACAGGCGATGAAGAAATGGAAGTGCTGCAGAATAACCTGAAGTCGAAAACTCCCACTTCCATTCTTGTTTGTGCCGATCAACTTATGAAAGATCCAAATTTTCGAGGGGGTTCTGTGCCACCTTTCTATACCAATAGCTGCGGCTCTCACGCCATAACGGTGGTTGGTATGAAGCAAGTGAATGGGATATGCAAAATTGAGTTAAGAAACTCTTGGGGCACAAGCTGGCCATCCGCAGAGGGAAAAGGGCACATCTGGTTGCCTGCCACTCAACTACTCTCCACGCTTCTCGCAACGGATAGGAGTAGTGAAATGGTAAGCATCACTAGCCGTGAAGCAAATGAGCCCATTCAAAATACGATAAAAACTCAAGAGTACGATTACCAAGGCGAAACTTTTCGGGCAAATTTTTCTGGTCACGGTCGATATAACGGTTCGTTTCCGGGAGGCAGTCGTTATTCTGGAGAAATGCTTAATAGCAAGATCTCCGGAAAGGGACATCTCGTTCAGCCCAACGGCGCGATATTAGATGGCACGTTTCAAGATGGTACCTTAATGAATGGCCACTTCACTGGCATCATCAATGATACTACGGGGCAGTATTATGATGGTCCGATGGTAAATGGATTCACCACGGCGGATGGAAGATTCTCCAATACGCGCTAAGTGCCTCAGCTAAGCAAAAGTTTCAGCGATGGATTTTTACCATGTATCTCTTGCAGTCGAAGTAAAAAATCTCGGCGAGAAATATAATGCCCACCAAGTTGAGTGGTCACTGGGGTGAGCATTTGAATATCCATCCACTCCAGCCCCAAGCTCTTTAGGCGCATAATCATCTCCACCAAACAGAGCTTCGAGGTATTGGGCTCTAGGTGAAACATGCTCTCGCCGGAAAAAACGCCCTGAATCCCGATACCATATAATCCGCCCACTAATGCATCGCCTTTCCAGCATTCGATGCTGTGGGCAAATCCAGCCTCATGAAATTTTGTATAGGCATCGATCATCTCAGGGATGATCCAGGTACCTTCTTGTCCGGGTCGTGGTTGAGCGGCACAGGCTTCCACCACGCGCTGAAAGGCTTGGTTAAAGCTAAAGCGGTAAAGCCCCTTTTTTCTTAGTTTTTTTATACTCTCCGGAATATGAAGATCCACAAAATCGATCACGCCGCGAGGCTCCGGACAAAACCAGAAGAGGGGATACTGCTCCTCCAAGGGCCACGGAAAAATACCCTTCGCATAGGCTTGGGAAAGGGTTTCCACCTCAAGGTTTCCCCCCACAAAAATAAGACCATCCGAATTTTCTGGCAGCGCCCACGGATCTGGAAACTCTATCTTGGAACTATCCTTTATTTTCTTTATATTCATACAGTGCGTATTCTCATCATAATCCTATTCCCGTTTCTTTCCACCCTCATTGCTCATGGGGAAACAAAGCCGAGCGATCAGGAGCAATTCGCGCTTTGGGAAAAACTCGTTCAGCCCAGCAAGGGAGAAGCCATGCCCATCGGAAACTATTCCGCAGGTTGTTTGCAGGGAGCTGAAAGCTTACCCTTAAGTGGACCGGCCTTCGTGGTGATGCACCCTGAGCGTAAACGCTATTTCGGCCACCCAGAACTTCTCTCTTATATCAAAAGCCTAGCTTCAACTGTCCGGGACAACCATCTAGGGATTTTATTAGTGGGAGATATGGGGCGTCCAAGAGGCGGGCCCATGATTTCTGGTCACGCGAGCCACCAGATCGGTCTTGATGTGGATCTTTGGTATAGTTTGCCAAAGAAAGCACCGCGAAAAGCGGAACGCTCGCGTTTGAGCGCGGGGCACTTTACGGCGAATGGGAAACTGGCGCATTGGAATAAGAAACTCACGAAGCTGCTGGAATTGGCCATTCAAAACCCAAGCGTGGATCGCATTTTTGTAAACCCGATTATTAAACAAAGTCTTTGCCGCTCAGAAAAGGAAGCCGCCTGGCTCCATAAAATTCGGCCCTGGTGGGGGCACGATGATCACTTTCACGTGCGCCTCAACTGCCCGGCCGGATCCAACCAATGCCAGCCCGGAACACCCATTCCTGACGGCCCCGGCTGCGACTCCGATCTAGCCTGGTGGTTTAGTGAAGATGCCAAAAAGACCCTCATAGATAGAGGGAAAAAAGAGCGAGTTTTCCCGGTTTTGCCGGCGGCGTGCGCTGCCTTAAGTGCTCAATAATAAAGCATTTATTAATAGTCTAAGGCATTAATTGACAATATTACTCAAGATATGTCAATATGCCTGCCATGAAGAAACTAATTTATCCAGCCGCAGTTATCGCTAGCACACTTCTCTTTTTACCAGCCTGTCAGCAGTTGCAGCAACTGAGCGACATGCAAGCCAGCACGGCGCAAATGAATTCTACTACCGCAGCGCTAAACGATAAAACCTCCACCGTGCAAACGGTGCTCGGTTATATGGAAGACTTGGGTAGGCAAGGGGAGTCACTAAAACTTCGCAATGAAAATTTCAAAAATCTCATGACTGACCACAAAATAGATCAAAAGCTGCTAGATGCCGACCTCTTCATGAATGCCTTCGAATTCCAACTCTGGGAAGAGAACAGCATTAGCAATGCTAACTTCAAAGTAGAGCGCGATCTTTTGGCTCGCGACTCCGTGAACGAATTCTTTAATCGTCTGCAAACCGTAGATCATTGGGATGCAAAATCCATCGATCCATTTGCTGGCGGTGGCCCACACTTTTTGGGCTTCGACGTAAACGGCACTGATAACCAAAAAGCTGTTTTCAACATGATGGCGGCAACCATTCACGCTGTGAACCGTATCGATGATACTTCCGCCAAAGATTCTCAGCTAGAAACGCTCTCGATGTTTTCGTTGATTCGTGATGGCCTGCTTGCTAGCAAATCCATTCGCGATGGTAACTCCCTCGAAGGTGACTATCCAGCTTATGTAATGATGGTTCGCCGCAATGAGCCTTTGGCTATTCGCCTCCTCAAGGCCCGCTACAGCGAGCTAGGCCTGGTTTTGGTGGGCAGAATCGTGGATATTTCTGGCGATC
This sequence comes from Oligoflexia bacterium, assembly GCA_903867855.1. Lineage (GTDB taxonomy): Bacteria > Bdellovibrionota > UBA1018 > CAIPTA01 > CAIPTA01 > CAIPTA01. Next base: position 43,131 of record CAIPTA010000149.1, read on the forward strand.
TAGGCAAGGCCTTTCAGCTGAAAATATTGGGCGATAGCTGGGATTTTGATATGTCCAAAATGAATTCGGCGCAGCTCGAATACTATAAATTGCATTTAGATTACGCGAAGGCCACAAAAGATGTGCTCACGCAAATTGGTGAAACTGTAGAGCTAAATCCTGACGTGAGAAAACTATATTCTCATATGCATGTTATCTCTCAGCCTAAAGAGAAGATCAAAGATGCGAACCTAGAGGGCGATCAGCATGCCATGCTAGCCGCATTTCAAGAGTACCTAAAGTAAGCAGAGCCTTGTTCGCCACTCTGTAAAGTGCTATTTTTCTGCAAGGATTAATAGCTAAACTCATAGGGGGCGACTGCTCATGAAATTCATATCTCTACTTGCTCTTTTTCTTACCAGCCTAAGCGCTCGCGCGGATGTTGTTGCCGATGGTGTCACCGGGCTCTCGGGCAATCTTAGCAGCGCTAAAGATTGCTATTCCATCAACTTTCCTTCCAATCGAGATTCAGAATTTTTTAAGCAATTTTGCCTAGGTGCCGTGATTACCACCAATCTCCTCAAGGAAGTGAGTGGCGCCACCATTCATCCTGCGAGCCTGCAAGGCTGGATCCTACAAAATAACTTGTCCGCGTGGGTGATGAATAATGTGATGGGAATTACGAGTGACGATATGCCCGCCGCCATTGCTCGCGCTAAATCTATAATCTCTGTAATTCACGGAGGAGATTTCAGTCAAAGCGTAGACGAACAAAATAGCGCATGGATCTATTATACTCCTTATCCAAGTCTGAAAGACAAATGCCTCAGCCAAGGCAATGATCGTTTTCATGGGGCAGTTCTGATCGATTTTAAATTTGATTCCGCTAGCAATGCTTGGGAAACTTCGGAAATCAGCAATGCCGTGAACTGTCGAAAAACATAATCGATCAAGGATCAAGGTTGGCAGGCCATCAAATCCGCGAATGTAGTTGCGAAGATTTCCGCCAAGGCTTTCCAAAAGTAAATTGTAATCTTTGAGTAAATCTAGAAAGCACTTTTTTTTGACTCAATAAGAACCAATGCAAAATCTAACTCAAGTAGAGCGCATACAAATAGATACCTCTTGAAGCACTTTGCCATGAAAAAGTAATTCGCGCTCACCGCCACAAACTTGCAATCCGTTATTGATCCAAAAATCTTTTGGCATTTTTTTATCATAGCCCTTCCAATAAAAATATTTACCAGCTTTAGGAAACGAAATTTTTTGCGCACCATGAAACAAATGAACGTTGCCATAGGGTATTTTTGGATGAAATTCTTTGAGGAGATTAGACAATGCAAGCGAGGCGTAGGCATCTAAGCCACTGGTATCGAACTCAAAACTATCTAAATCCAAGTATACGTCTCCCGTGATTAGGGCTGCCTCAAGAATCTCATCGGGAATAGCGGGAGTTTTGCCTAACCAGGTATCCTTTAGTCTATTTGGAATGATGTAAAAAAAATTGCTACCTAGACAGAGAAAAATCAAGGCGACAATTCCTAGCATAGCCTTCGAACCACGCTTAACTTGATTCTTCAGGTACTGAAATCCAAGTGCGCAAAACAAATAAACCACGGGCAGAATTGAAATCACACGGCGCAGGCCCGGCTCTAAAGTAATAAATAAATTTACTAGAAACACTAAACCACTTGCACACAACAATATTTTCAGCCAACGGTTTTTGGATTTTAATCCATGGTATATTCCAAGCAAGAAAAGGCCCCATAGACTCGGTTCAAAAAAAGCGCCTACCGGCAACAAGTGTACATAGATAGAATTTCCTCCGGCAACGCTGTCATATATGTTTGAAAAAAATGAATTGGCAAATTCCCAAATGTGGGTAGGAAAGCCTCCACCTCCACGAATCGAGTTCTCAATCGCGGGATAGGGAGAGAGTTCCGGATGATTATATAAAGTTTTGTCTAGATAAACGAAAACAGCCGCAAAGAGGAAGGTAATTAAAATGGCTAGCCAAATTTGTCGCTCTTTTAGAAGGCTGACGAAATACTTTGGCGCTAACAATAAAAAACTCAATATGATTGCCGCAACAAAAAGAGTAAAACCCGCGTAGCTGAGCACTCCGAAGGGAAAAATGCAGGCAGCCATCAGTAGATAGGCTGTTTGTTTGCACTTTCTCCATTTTGCTATCAAGTAAAGAAATACACAGGAGAAAAAAATTCCACCAATTACTTGGATTGCAACTACTGAGTACAGCTCCAGGTATGTTCCCATGCTAAAAAATACGGTCGCCAACAGGGCAAGTGTCTGATCAAATTCAACTTTTACAAACCGGTAGAAAAAATAAACGCTAGCTGTACCGATGGCCCAGGATAGACTGCGAGTTTGCACCACAGAACAACAGCCGAAAACGGAATACCAAACCCAATAGAAGAGTGCGTGTGAGAGGTGAGTTACGCCACCGCAAATTGGCTTCCCCTGGAGAATGGAACCCGTATAAATTCTAGCCAAAAAATTCTCATCCGGGGGCGTGAGCACATTACCGAAGGCATGCGTAGTAAGATAGAAACGAAAAAGAGCAAAACAGCCACATAGAGTAAATAAGATCAATATATACTCTCGCGAACTACTCGCAGAATTTTCGCCTTTCCTATTTTGCTTTTCCAGGAGAGCTGCCAGGCATAACGTGAGCATAGAAATACCCACAGACAGTGAATAATAGAAA
>CAIPTA010000150.1 GCA_903867855.1 Oligoflexia bacterium
GGTCATTTTGAAGTATTCATCCAAGTCCAAGAAGACGGCGACTACTCGGTTGCCGCCTCCAATCTCAGCTTAGGCTATGCCCCTCCAGAAGCGAGAATGGCGATTACAGAACTCGATTGGCTCTAAGTCCACTTGACGATCGGCATGCGTATGACGCTCAATTGAGGAATGAAAACACTCTCCGTAGTCATTCCCTTCTTCAATGAGGAGGAGAATCTAACACGGATTTTTGAGGAGCTGGCCGTAGTCCGTAACGAGCTCGCCACTCGTTACAGCTTCGAGATTGTGTTCATGGACAACCACAGCACCGACCGCTCCTACGAAATCGCGGTCGGACTCGCGGCAAAGGATGCCGCTGTACGAGTCATTCGGCTGAGCCGCAATTTCGGATACCAAGCCAATATCCTGCATGGCCTGTTAAGCTGCCAGGGAGATGCCGCAATCCAGCTCGACGCAGACGGCGAGGATGACCCCAAGCTCATCCCTGAATTTGTGAAGCGCTGGGAACAGGGATTTAAAGTCGTTTACGGCGTACGTCGAAGTCGCAAAGAAAGCGCGATTCTCAGTATTCAGCGCAGGATCTTTTACAGACTTGTGACCGCGATTTCGAGCATCTCGTTGCTCTTGGCGTTTAATGTTCTGATCTTCGCGGTCTAACTTCTGCGCTTGTTTTTTGGTGATTTTACCGTCTTCTGCCGCTTCATTATTTTGCTTTTCTTCGTTGTTAGCGCGATTTAAAACCTCGGCGCGGCGAGGGTGCTCTTTCGCAAAATTTTTCTTTTTCGTCTTATGATCCTCAGCAAAAGCATTCAAGTTCGCCAAGATTAGTAGGGTAGTAATAGCTGTGATAGTTAAGTTTTTCATTTTCAATTCCTCCGTCCTAAATTGTAGGGGAGCTTTTGTGCAAAAGGAAAATGATTTTCTACACGGTGGAGAGCTTAGGAGGGATAAACCAGGCGAGCGCATCGCTCGCCTGGTGATAACGAAATTATTCTAGGTGCTTGCTGATCAGTTTGGTCATTTCGAACATGGTAACTTCGAGTTTGCCAAACACTTCTTTTAGCTTTGCATCAGCCAAAATATTGCGCTTGTTTTTTGGATTTTGAAGATTGTGCTTCTTGATATAGGCCCAAATTTTCTTCACCACTTCAGTGCGTGGGATCGAAGCAGAGCCGATCACTGCTGCTAGTTTTTCACTTGGCTTCAATGCCTTCATGAACGCAGATCCTGCTTTAGACTTTGCAGCCTTTTTTGCTGGGGCTTTTTTTGCTTTTGGTGCTGGTTTCTTTTTTGCTACTTTTTTTGCCATGGTTTTGTTTCTCCTAGAGTGATTGAAGCACGAGCGAGCGCTTTTGCGAAGCGAAAGCTGAAAAAGTTTGCGGATTTTTTCGCTTGGCTTGAGAATCTTCTCGAAGAGGAGCTACCCATGAAATTCGAAATTGCTGGCACCACGATGCAAACCCTATCCATTGATCTAGAGAGAGGGGAGAAAGTTTTCAGTCAAACGAGCTGCATGGCTTGGATGAACGATCAAGTGCAGATGGAAACAAATACGGGCGGCGGTCTTTTCGCCGGCCTCAAGCGAACATTTTCGGGCGGTAGCCTATTCATTACGGATTTTACCTCTACCGGACGGGGTCACGTTGCTTTTGCCCCTCGTTTTCCGGGCACCATCATAGCTAAAACGCTTCCTCCAGGAGTTTCCCTGATCTGTCGCAAGGAGACCTTCCTCTGCGCTGAGAAAACAGTGAGCCTCGAAAATGCCTGGCAGAAATCCATCGGTGGCGGCTTCTTTGGTGGGCAAGGTTTCATTTTGCAAAAAGTCACAGGGCCCGGCACTGTTTGGCTGGATCTCTCCGGAGAAGTGGTAGAGAAGGAGCTCGCTGTTGGGGAAAAACTGTTCGTGCACGCAGGGCATGTGGGTGTGCAATCTCCTAGCGTTGATTTCGACATCCAGATGGTTAGTGGCTTTCGGAATATCATTTTTGGCGGCGAAGGATTATTTCTAGCCACACTTACAGGCCCTGGCCATGTTTGGCTTCAGAGCATGCCGATTATGAATCTGGCGGAAGAAATTAGTCGCTATTTACCCCATACTGCGCCGGAAAACGTGGGCGTGGGTGGTGCAGTAGGCGGTGCCCTAGGCGGCAGCACGGGCGCCCTAATTGGCGGCATCGTGGGTGGAATTTTAAGCGGCGACAGAGAGTAACGCTTAGCGCTTTTTCGCGGGTGGAGCCACGCTATCCAAGCGGTCGATCAAATCTTGGTCTCTTTCCGTGACGAAGTTGATCACCACACCGTGGCGCCCTGCTCGTGCGGTGCGACCCACTCGGTGCAGATAATTATCCATGCCCTTCGGCAAATGGTAGTTAATCACGCGGCTCACATGTTCTACATCGAGCCCGCGACCACCTAAATCAGTGGAAATTAAATATTCTAGCACGCCTTCTCGGAAATCCCGCAAGTTGCGACGACGCTCGTTTTTGTCCATTTCTCCGCGGTAAATGGCGCATTTGCAGCCCTTAGCTTTCATCTCCGCGAATAATTTATCGCACTGCTCGCGGGTATTGGTGAACACGAGGGTGCCGCCACTCACGGGTTCAGAGAGCACTTTTTCTAAGAGAGGGGCGCGCTTGCCATCGGTCACTTTGCGATTTTGTGTTTGCAGGGTTTGTACCGTGCGCTGGCTGCCCTTGCTACGGATCACTTCAGCGTCTTCAAAGAGCTGGTTCATGAGCTCCTGCACTTTGGCGGATACTGTGGCGGAGAAAAGCGCCATCTGACGATTGCGCGGACAAAAAGTGGCCAGGCGAATTGCATCGGTGAGAAAACCTTGATCGAGCATTTGGTCTGCTTCATCGAGCACGAGAAAGCGCACATCATTCAGGGTTACAAGTTTTTGCTCAATGAGTTGAAGAAGTCTGCCCGGAGTGGCCACAAGAAGCTCAAAGGGCCCTGCCACACCGCGCTTCGCGATTTCCATAGTAGTGCCACCAAGCACGCTGCGCACTCGCACGCGAGTGGTATGGGTGAAGGGTTTGAAAACCTTGGTTACTTGCTCACCCAGTTCGCGGGTGGGCACTAGAACAGCAGCGCGAGGCCGGCCATTTTCGGTTACCTTATCGCCGCTATTTTCAAGGCTGCGCAAAAGATGGAGTACGGGCAGAGCATAGGAAAGTGTTTTGCCGCTTCCTGTTTCAGCCACGCCCACAATCGAGCGACCCTCTAGCAAGGCAGGGATGGCGCGCTCCTGGATCTCTGTAGGCTTCACATAGCTCTTTTCTCGGAGGGTGGCTTGTAGAGATGGTAGTAAGGCGAAATCGGTAAATTGGCTCATGGAGGTTTCCTATGTGTTGGCGCTCTATGTCATAAGCGAAAAGTGGGCCCAATACAAATCAATTCTTGAGAGAGAGCGGCTCTGGCAGCGTGTATTGGGATTACTGCCCGTTTGGAGTCATGGTTTGGGCCTAAAATTCCGAAAAATCATAGGGAAAATAGTTCTGAGGGCACTCCATTGTTGGCGACTTTTACCATCCTAGAAAGAGGGTTTACACGAAGTTTCGTGGCCCCGTTTTTCGTCGCTGCGATTTTGTTCAGCTCCCTTTGCGTTGCCGGCGATAAAAAATTTACTCTGGATGATTTGGCGCCAGATCAAAGAGAAGTTGGCATGGCCGAGGTGCACGAGAAAGCAGATGAGATACTTGCCGAAGCACAGCTCACCGCGAAGACTCGGGGAAGCTCCGTGCAGTCTGAGGTGATAAAAATTCTCAATGAGAAATTGCAGCAAGATGTGCGTGCGTATATCTCGCCAGATGGAAAAGTGCGAATCGTTGATTCTCATCACAAGGTGATGGCTGCACGAGAACTGATGGAAAGAGAAAAGATACCTGCAAGCAAAATTCAGTTTGAGGCCGATATTGAGAAAGATTTTCGGGGAGATAAATGGTCGCGCTACGCAGAATATCGCGAAAAGCATGATCCAACTTATATTCCAGAGGCTGTGAGAGCGAAGCTGGATGAGGCTGGTATAGTTCAATTCTACAAAGACCTCCCTACGGATTTTACAGAATTGAAGAATTCTCCGATGCGAAGTGCTGTTGGGAAGGCCTTCGACGACCTAGACATCAAGGGATCGCAATTCGAGCCCTTTATGCAGTTTCGAGTGGGGGAAAAACTCTCAGAGCTCGGAATCACAGTAAAGGCGGGCGAGGAATTCAATCCAAAGGTTCAATCCGCAATTCACAAAGCGATCTTTCAGGAGGGGGCAAAGAGTAGTCTCTATAAGTTCATACTTAGTTCGGCGCTTCCTAATCAAAAAGCTAAGGTGGCGGAGGCGATGGAGCACGGATCACTATTGGCTAGCGCACAAATTTTACCTGATTCCTCTTCTGGTGGCGGTGGAGGAAGTTTCGGTGGCACATGCTCGGAGGGCTTCGCCAAAATTGCATCCAAGGATCTTCGACTGCCAAAGTTTACACTGCCGAAGGATTCAGAATTATTCATGGGTTTCATGGCTGATGCGGAGAAGAAATTTTCTTCCCAGGTTAATTTGAAAGAGCTCGATAGAATTCTTAAGAAATTAGCAAACAATGAAGGCCTCACTAAGGCAGACAAAGTTTTCTTAAAGGAAGCTAGAAAATCCTCACTCACTTTGCGCTCTGCCATCAAATTATTTGGCTCGGAGGAAACCTTGGATCATGCTGATCCGTTTCGCCGCATGGTGAAAAATCTGGGCGCTCTCAATGATGATCTGGAAGATTGGGATTTTAAGGGCAAAGTGCCAAAGGCGATTCGTAAAGGGGCGGATAATTTGCGCGATCTTCTAAAAGATGGGCTGATTTCTGGGAAAGTTGTGGCGAAAAGTACTGAGGAGTTTCTCGAGGAGCAACGGGAATATCTGGCCTGGATCGGCGATCTGCTTAAGAAAGATTCCATTAGTGTGGAACAATACCACGATTTAAGAAAAACAGTGCGCGACTATCGCGGCATGTTGGAGCTTTTTTTTAAGGTAAATCCGAGTGTAGAAAATAAAACTGTTTTAGATTTTTTGATCCGCTTGAGCAAACGAATGGGCACCGTGAAAGATGGATTGCTGGCTCAAGAGGGGAATGAAAAAGCCCTGCTCCAGAGCGCTACTCGTATTGATGACGATAGTAAGGCTGATTTAGAAAAATTCCTAAATATGATGAAGCCCTATAGCTACTAAAATCTACTGTTGAATTTCTTTTACGCGAGCGATTGTCATCGCGGCTTGGCAAGCAAGGGCCATTTCGCTGCCACCATTTCCATCAGCAGAGATCACTGTTTGGTACACATAGTTACAGCTAGTATCTTTAAATTGAGCCCACGCGTGCTGCGAGGCAGAAAGGGCAGAAAGTAAGGATTTTGGATTAGCGATGGTGCCGCTTTCATTTTTTTTAATCGTTTCGATTGCCGCATTATAGGCCTTATTCAACTCGGCAAGAGCTGCCTTATTGGCCGTGGTATCGCACTGGAGCACTTCGCTTTTGGTTGAAGCAGTATCCAAACAATTTTTATAAATATTTTCTATTTGACTAATCTCTGCGTAGCAAATGCAGGGAATTAATATACTAAGGAGAGCAACAACGAGCTTCACAAGTCACCTTTACAATATTTTCCGTTAGATGTTTTGTAGGGTATTGCGAGCCAATTTGCAACGGTGAATTTTTTATTTTTCGTCGTGGTGATTGAGGTCCCACTTGTTTGTTTCAGGCAGAAATAAAAATCCAATCACAAAAGTGGCCGCCGCAATCGCGATCGGATACCAAAGCCCTTGGTAAATATTTCCTGAGGCTGCCACCATGGCGAACGCAACGGTGGGTAGGAATCCGCCGAACCAACCATTGCCAATATGATAAGGCAACGACATTGAGGTGTACCGGATCCGTGTAGGAAAAAGCTCTACTAAATAGGCGGCAATCGGACCATAGACCATCGTTACTAAAATCACCAATAAGGTGAGTATCAAAATTACGATCGGATAATTTATGCGATCGGGATCTGCTTTGGCGGGATAGCCGGCACTTTTCAAGGCATCTGAAACTTGCTTGTCGAAATCCTTCATCTTTAGTTTCAGATCAGCTGCACTCACGCCTGCACCTTCGATACTATTTACAATCGTGCTGCCGATGCGAATCTGGCTCACACTTCCGCTCGGCAAAGATTCGTTGTTATAATTAATCCCACGTTTGGCGAGCGCAGATTTTGCAATATCACAGGAACTTAAGAATTTCGCTTTTCCCACGGGGTCAAATTGAAAACTGCAGGCGTTCGCGTCTGCCAGGATGGAAACAGGGCTGCTATGCTGCGCTTCAAAGATTCCTGGGTTGGCAAACTTCGTTAAAGCTTCAAAGAGTGGGAAATAGCTGAGGGCTGCGAGCGCGCAACCGGCCAGGATGATTTTCTTTCTGCCAATTTTATCGGATAGCCAGCCAAAGAAGATAAAAAATGGAGTGCCTAGGAGGAGTCCGCTAGCGATGAGCAGATTGGCTGTTTTATCTTCTACGCCCAAGGTTTTGGTTAGGAAGAAGAGCGCATAGAATTGACCCGTATACCAAACCACCGCTTGCCCTGCGGTTGCTCCAAATAGCGCAAGGAGCACGATCTTGAGATTTCCCCATCGACCAAAGGCCTCTGTGAGTGGCGCTTTCGAATTTTTCCCTTGTGCTTTCATTTTTAGAAAGATGGGCGATTCGTGCAATTTGGATCGGATATAAACAGAAACTATTAATAGTAAAATGGAAATCCAAAAAGGAATTCGCCAGCCCCACTTATCGAAATTTTCCCCCGTGAATTGGCGAGCAGCGAGGATAACGAGCAGGGAAAGAAAAAGGCCCATAGTGGCTGTGGTTTGAATCCAGCTCGTGTAGAGACCCCGCTTGCCCATTGGCGCGTGTTCCGCCACATAGGTGGCGGCACCACCGTATTCGCCTCCGAGTGCTAGGCCTTGCAGCAAACGTAGCGCAACCAGAATAATCGGTGCTGCTACGCCAATTGTTTCGTAGTTTGGCAATATGCCCACGAGCGCCGTGGATAGACCCATAATCAGAATTGTTACAAGGAAGGTGTATTTACGGCCAATGAGATCACCGAGACGACCAAAAAAAATGGCGCCAAAGGGGCGCACGGCAAAACCGGCAGCAAATGCCATGAGGGCAAAAATGAAGGCGGTAGTTTCGTTCACTCCAGAGAAAAATTGCTTACTGATGATGGCAGCTAGCGAGCCGTATAAATAGAAATCATACCACTCGAAAACGGTGCCGAGCGAAGAAGCAAAAATCACACTGCGTTCTTGCGTCTGTAGTGTCGTATTTTCCATAATTTTCGACCCCCGAATAAATAGTATATCACATTGTAAACGTTGGAATTCTGAAGGGAAAGGAGATGGCCATAAATGCTTGCTATCCCAGCAGTTTTACGCTATGAGTCAATTCTATGAAAATTCTTTTGCTCGTGGCTGTATTCAGCCTGCTTTCTCTTCATGCTTTTGCCAGTTGTGAGTTCGTGCAGCGAATCTCTGATAGCGTTGGAAATTCCATTTCCGAGTTTAGTGATACAGACAATCCAGGAACAAACGCAGCCCTAATTTTACCTCCCACTGGGGGAGAAAATATTGCCGATAAATTTCTGGCCGTGAGTTTATGTCAGCGGGGATTAAATACCTTGATCCTTAATTTCCGCCAGGACTCTGCAGAAATCGATGATCTAAGCGCTCACGATAGAATCACAAATGGGGTGCTACTCTGGGTAGATGAATTACTAGCAAAACGAAAAGAAAATTTTGTGATCATTGGCGCTAGTTTGGGCTCTATCTATGCTTCAATGGCCTTCGGTGAGGCTAGGAATTCGAGTCAAACTAACTATCCAAACCTACGGAAGATTCAGGGTGCGGTGCTCACGGTATCAGGAGGCTCCTTGGCGGAGATTTTAGCGAGCTCGGGCCTAGCCTCTCTCGTAAAGGAGCGAAATGCGCGTTTGCTTCATTTTGCCTTTGCGGATACATCGCAGTATCAAAAAGCGCTGGAATCGGCGATTACTCTGGATCAATTGCAACTAGTGGATCCTACCGCTAGCAATAAAGTATTAATGTTTAGTTCTACCAACGATAAGATCGTGCCCACCAAAACACAGAACCAGCTTTGGGAGGCTTGGGGAAGGCCTGAGCGCCACCTCTATTTTACGGATCACATGTGGACAATCGGCTTCGTGTATTTTACACAGCCCCAGAAAATCTACGACTTTTCGCAACGTATATTCAATTCAAACTAAACCGTAGAAATAGCTTCCCAATAATGACGCGTTGTGTTATCCAGTCATCTACTTGAGGAGCTTATATCTATGAAGGTAAAAAATATTTTTCTCACAGCGCTAATTACCCTTTTTGCCTTTGCAAAAGTTTGCGCTGCTTCTAACGCCTGTGAAGAGAACCCGTCGAAGGCGCTGCAGTTTGCCTCTGCCTTGATGGCAATCGAACTGAGTGAAAGCTTTCCATTTAGCCTACTGAGTCCTCCAGCCGGTACTATTGTGCAGGCTAGCCAAGTATGCGGAGCGATGGTCTCTAGCTCATTGGCTCCTTCAAAGCAGACGGGCTATACCGATCTCACCATGGTGTTTAAAGACAAAACCTGTCTGATTTCCTTGCAGCTCGCTGAAGATGGCAAAGTGGGAGATTTCTCCGCTTTTAGTTGCACTTCAAATTAATAGACTAAGTTTGCTCTGCGTCTTTAGCTATTGGATTTGTTCTGTCACTCTTAGTGCATGCCCAGGGTAAAGAAGGAAGCCGAGCGACTATTAGCCTTAAAAAAATTTGGTATACTGGATACCCCAGCCGATACCCTGCTCGACGATATTACTATCCTCGCCTCAAAAATTTGTGGCACTCCAGTGGCACTCATAAGTTTGGTCGATGAGAATCGGCAATGGTTTAAATCAAAGGTTGGCATCGATGCCTCTGAAACGCCGCGGGATATCGCTTTTTGTTCTCACGCCATTGAAGAGGATCAACTTTTTGTAGTGGAAGATGCTACAATTGATCCACGCTTTCGGGAAAATCCACTCGTAACTGGTCCCACGAAGGTGCGCTTCTATGCCGGCGCCCAATTGAAAACCTCTAGCGGCTATAATATCGGCACTCTCTGCGTGATCGATCAAGTACCAAGGAAGCTAAAGAACGACGAGCGCATTGCGCTTGAGGCGCTTGCCAGGCAAGTAATTGTGAACTTTGAGCGGCAGCAATTTTCGGTTCAGCTGAAAGATCGGGAAACGTTTTTAGCGAATATTTTAACGATGCTTCCAGACCTTGTTTCGTATATCGACAAGAATTTTGTGTATCGTTATGTAAATCAAGCATACGAAAAATTCTTCAAAATCAATGTCAATACCATTGTGGGCAAACCTATCCACCAAATCATTGGAGAAGGAGCGTTTCAATTAGCCAAGCCTTTTATGTTGAAGGCCTTGGCAGGCGAACGGCAAGATTTTCATCTAAAAATGCCGTATGTGATCGAGGGGGACATTCGAACTAATTTTATGAATGCTCACTATATTCCTGATCGCAAAGAAAGTGGGGATATTGAGGGGATCTTTATCGTGGTGAGCGATGTTACGGAACTGAAGCTTGCGGAAGAAATTGCTCTGCAAAAATCCGATGAATTGACGAAGGCCCTTGAAGAATCCAAGAAAAATGAAAATGCTTTTCGGGCTATCTTCGAATATTCGCCAGTGGGCATTATTAATGTGGACAAAGATTTAAATTATATTGCCGTGAATCCTGCCTATGAACAAATGCTCGGATATTCGGAGCATGAACTAAAAACAATGAACGTATTAGACATTACTCTTCCCGATGATCGTGATGTAACGAAGAATTCTCGTCCGAAAACTGGCAATAATAATTATTTAAAACGGTTGATTAAGCGATATTTGCATAAATCTGGAAGGGTAGTTTGGGTTGAAGTTTCGAGCCGAGCGGTTAAATTATTGCCCGACTCGGAACCGGTTTTCTTTGCAGTCATCAAAGACATTACGGAATTGCAAAACTTACAAGAGCAGCTGGATTTAGAGCGACAAAAATCAATTCAAAATGCAAAACTGGCCTCACTCGGTGAAATGTCAGCTGGGATTGCTCATGAAATCAATAATCCATTGGCAATTATTTCTGCCACACTTTCTTATCTCCATACATTTATCCATGATCCTGAAAAATTTAAGCAAAAGATCGATGCCTTGCAAAGGGCGGTGGATCGGATTGCCAAGATCGTTCGCGGACTCAAAAAATTCTCTCGTAGTGCAGAGCCAATTGCACATTCAATAGAAAGTATCTCCGCGATCGTAAAGGAATCCATCATGCTAGTTGAGGCAAAGGCTAAGAAGCACGATGTTGAGATCAAAGTATATCTGGACGAATCCTTTAATATTTCTTGCTCGGAAATTGAAATAGAGCAGGTGTTTGTAAATTTATTAAGCAATGCCATCGATGCTGTGAAAGTGCTATCGGAGCGATGGATACAAATCAATGCAAGAGTGGATGAGAATTCTATTATAGTGCACGTGCTAGATTCCGGAACTGGTATTCCGAAGGAAATCTGCGATAAGCTATTTCAGCCATTCTTTACTACGAAGCCGATTGGGGAAGGCACTGGCATCGGGCTCTCCATTTCGAAGGGAATACTGGAAGATCACGGCGCTACGATTGAGTTTTTAGCTGATTCTAAAAATACCTGTTTCGAGTTGAGATTTCAGCGCTGTGGCTAAGAGGGCTTCTTCGTATTCAGAGATTTTTCTAGGAGCTCTTCCACTAGATTTGGCACGGGGATGCCTTTCGCTATCGCAAGGGTATTTAAAGCGCGAATAACTTCACTCGAAAGGCTAAGCGTTAGAGATTCCCTGGGAGATATTCCATCCGCGCGGGAGGAGAGTACAGCTTCTGCATTTTTCTGGTCTGATTGATACATAAGAGCCATCTTTACAGTGGATAATATGGCATCAACAGAGAAAGGCTTATCCACAAAATCAAGGGCGCCGAGCTGCCAAGCTGTGCGTAAATTTTTGGCATCTCCAAAAGCAGAGATGAAGACAACTGCTACCTTATTACCCTGAGAGCGTAATTCTTGAAGCATTTGCAGGCCAGTCATTTGCGGCATGCTCACATCTGATAATATTAGGTCTGGTTGGTGCACCTTAGTTTGTTCGAGGGCTTCCTTACCATTGGAGGCGGTGAGCGTTGTATAATCCGACAATAACTCCTGTAAAATCTCAACGATGCTTGGTTCATCGTCTACAATGAGAACTTTCTTTTTCATGGCTACATAACGGATAGCTGAGTTCTTTAGTTTAGGGAATTCCAACGGGCGAGCACTTAACCTGTTAAGAGGTGCCGCGCATTTTTTACGAGCAGCGAATAGAGATTAAGTGCCTCCTTAGAGATGACGATAAATTGCTTAGCATAATCGATTTAAGAGAGCACCTATGAAACAAGAAGCAATAACTCCAGTAGATGAATCCGAAGAATTTCAAGTTTCCGAAATGTTCGTTTCACGGACCGACAAAAAAGGAATTATTCAATCTGGTAATGAAGTATTTGTAAGAATATCTGGCTACACATTTCAGGAACTTCTTAAAAGGCCCCATAACGTAATCCGTCACACCGATATGCCAAAGTCGGTGTTCAAACTTTTTTGGTCGCGCCTCAAAGCCGATCTGCCTACTTTTGCCTATGTGAAAAATCGTTCCAAATCAGGAAAGCACTACTGGGTGCTTGCTGCCGCTTTTCCTAATCCAGATGGGTATTTTTCGATCCGATTAAAACCAACGAGTGAAATACTAAAAAAAATTATCCCGCTTTATTCCGCTGTATTGCAGCTCGAAAAAGAGAAGGGAATGGAAGAAGGAGAGCAATATCTTCTTAAACAATTAGAGCTGATGGGATTTAGTGACTACGATAAATTTATGTTATTTGCCATGCAAGAAGAGCTAATGGCAAAAGAAAAGCAAACGAGCAAAGAGAGTATTCTAGATACTGCAAATTCCGTAGGCAGGAGCCAATATAAAAAATTGAAGGACTTGCGCGACTACGCTGTGCTAGCCAATACCGAAATTCAAAAGACGGGCCAGCAGATTTCAGGCCTACAAACGAGAAATAAGGGCTTCATTGAATATGCACAAAAAGTGAAGAATTCCTGCGTCCGCCTACAATATCTCGCCTCTAATATGTCAATTACTGCACACAAATTTGGTAAAGAAGGTGGGAGCCTCGCTGTGGTAGCAGCCTCTTATCAGGCAGCCACGCAAAGGGTGCAAAAGGGTCTTGATGCCTTCTGTAGTTCACTGGAAAAAGTGATCACGGAGCTTGATCGTTCCTTGGTGGATGTGCTTTGCCTTCGAGTACAGATTGAAATGATTAGCTTTGAGATTGATGAGGCGGAGCGTGCCATTTTTACTAATGAACAGAACCGCAATTTTCCAATAGAAAAGCGCATTGAAGATATAGGTATTCTTTTGCATATAGTGCACGCCTATTTCATGAGCTCAAATGAAAACCTAGTTGGCTATTACAAAAAAATACAGGGCACACAGAGCCTATGCCGCGATATTTCTAAGATTTTGCTAAATATTGATCTTATTCGAACCGGTGGCCTGATCGAAGGTTCTCGCACGGATAAAGTAGAAAAATCCTTTCAGCCCTTTATGGAAGATCTTTCCAAGATCATCACTGAAGTGCAGGATCCGATCGAGCAGATCTCAAGTTTTCTGCAGTCGCTGGATACTGGCTACGACGCTGCGATGACGTTTACACGAAGAACGGAATTTTTTCTTTCTAAAGCAGCTCATTTACATTCTGTATTTTTGGGTAAAAAAATGGACGAACCGAATAGTCCAACAATTCAAATCGTCCCTAATCAAGCGGCATAGAGGAAAGCGAATGGATTTCGATCAAGAAATAGTACTTGGATTCTGCGATGAGGCAGATGATCTCATTAATCGCTGGGAAGCGCTTTGTTTAG
This sequence comes from Oligoflexia bacterium, assembly GCA_903867855.1. Taxonomy (GTDB): domain Bacteria; phylum Bdellovibrionota; class UBA1018; order CAIPTA01; family CAIPTA01; genus CAIPTA01. The sequence continues at coordinate 13,023 of CAIPTA010000150.1, forward strand.
AGCTTTCAAAGAGCGCTGACGATGGTCGCCTCGGCGAGCTGTTTCGCATCGCACACAATATTAAAGGCGGATCGCGTGCGGTGGGTTTGAACGAACTTGGCGATTTCATCCACAAAATTGAAGATGGCATTACCTTGATTCGTGAAGGAAAAGTGGGCTTCAGTGTAAAAATTAATTCCTTACTTTTAGAAACACAAAAATTGCTTTCTGATTGGATTAGTTCTGTAAGAAAAGATTTCTCCTTTGCCCCAGATTGGAAACCTCTCGTAAATCGATATAAGGCCGCCTTTCAGGGAGAAGGGAGCAGCGTTACCATTGCTGCAATCCCATCAGAAACTTCGAAGGATTTTCCAAAGTCTACGGAGCCTGATGTGGCAGCGCCACAAGTTGTTGAGCGTGAACAAAAGGAGAAACCGGTGGTCGCAGCGAAAGTTGCTTCACAGCCCGCTGCAACTGGGCATGAAACGGTGAGAGTATCAGCTCAAAAGCTTGATCAACTCTTGCAGGCGATTGGAGAGCTATCAATCCATCAATCGATTATTTGGCATGCGAGAAATCATTTTAGTTCGGCTGGAAAGATGATCACGCATTCCGTGCAGCTTAGCCAAAAATTAACCAAGGAATTATATGATCGTGCACTTTCCCTGCGCATGCAGCCGATTCAAAGTCTTTTTCAGCGTCTAGAGCGCAATGTGATGGAGCTATCTACGAGTCTTGGCAAGGAAGTAGATGTGGCAGTAGTTGGTGGCGATGTGGAACTCGATAAAACAGTGATGGAGAAAATTGTTGATCCAATGACTCACATTGTACGCAATGCGATCGATCATGGCGTGGAGACAGCGGAGGCACGCATCGCTACAGGCAAATCCGCGAGAGGACTCATCACTATTTCTGCTACTCAAGATGCAGGCAGCATCGAAATTCGAGTAAGTGATGATGGCAAAGGCTTACGTGCAGACAAATTGCTTCAAAAAGCGCAAGAAAAGCAGCTAATTTCTGCTGATGCTGAGTTAACAGAAAATGAAATTTTTCAGCTTATATTTCTACCTGGATTTTCCACCGCAGAAAAAGTTACGGATGTTTCTGGTCGAGGTGTAGGTATGGATGTTGTGAAGCGAGCACTTGAAGAACTCCAAGGAACGATTCGTATCGAATCTGAAGTGGGGAAAGGCACCAGCTTTAATATTTCTTTGCCCACCTCGGTAAGTATCGTGGATGCCATGATTTTTGGTCTATGCGGACAGAAATACGTAGTACCAGTTACGGAACTCGATGAAGTAATTGATTTGACCTCGAGCATTGAACTTGGCGAACAGAAAATGTTCTCCTTGCGCGGACAGATAGTTCCGATCATCGGCCTTAATAACTATTTGAGCCATAAAAGAGACCCAAAATCTAAGTTCCAAACATTATTCATCTGCAAACGTGGAACAAAGCGAATTGGCCTTCTTGCCGATGAAGTATTTGGCGAACAGCAAATTGTGGTGCGACCACTCAATGAAAATATTAGCGGTGCCTTTGGACTTTTAGGCGGAACTATTCTGAGTAATGGGGAGCCCGGCATAATCGTTGATGTACCGGCCATCGCAGATCGCTATCTAAAAGAAATTTCAAATGAAGGAGTAGCAGCATGACAGGCAATGAAGAAAAGTATTTGGTTTATGCTATCTGTGATGAACTATACGGTAGTCCGCTACTCTCTGTAAGAGAAGTATTGGAGTATCAGAAACCAAAATTTATGCCGAATATGGCGAAGCACTTTTCAGGAGTAGTAAATGTGCGAGGCGCTATTGTAGGCGTGGTTGATCTGCGCACGAAATTTGGAAGTCCTGCTGATATCAATCGAAAAACTTCCATGCTACTTTGTGATACAGAAACTGGTCCGATCGCCGCTGTGGTGGATCATGTGGATTGCGTAGTCGCCTTCGGCGATGCTGATCTGGAACGTAAACCCCCAGTACAATCTAAATTGGATCAATCTTATTTACTTGGAGTGGCCAAGATGAAAGAGAAACTAGTTACCATCATTGATCTAAATAAATCCCTCTCAGAGGAAAACTTGAAAGTCGCTTGAGGGTAGAATATGAAAGTGTTTTTCACTAAAATATCTTTTTTTCACAAGCTCTTAGCAGTGAATTTGGCGGTGTTTGCCCTTACCCTAGGTGCTAATGCCTTTCAATTTCAAAGTCTCGTTGATTCTCTCAAATCACGTCAGAGAGAATTTCTATCCTACTCTGCGGCGGATGCGGCGGAATCAGTAGCAAAACATTTTCGTGAAGCGTATGTAGCACCTCAAATATTGGCGAAAAACAATTCTTTTCAATCTGGAGATCTTGGGCGTATTCAGGAGGCGCTGGATAAATTTGCTGCTGATCATAGCAATACTGATCTATCCATATTTATGAATCTCGATGGCGAAGTGCTTGCCACTAATACAAAAAATGCCAACGGCACAAACCTTGATACTGGAAAGATAATTGGAAAAAATGTAAAAAAAGAGGAATGGTTTACAAAGCTTTTAGCGAAGGAGTTTACTGAAGACTCAAGCAAGAGTTTACAGGGAGGCGTATATTCTGGGCCCTTCTTTAGCGAGTTAGCCTCTGCCGCCTATGCAGAGCAGCGCTATACTTCAGTATTTGCTTCGCCCGTGTTTAATAGTTCTGGTTCTATCGTAGGGGCTGTGGCAAATTTTGAGAACTTCAATTGGGCCGATGCTGAATTTTCTGCATTTTATAAACACTGGAAAGAAAAGCATATGCCGGGTATCCGCTTTTCTGTTTTAGATAAAAAGGGCAATGTGCTTGCTGTATATAGCCCAAGTGAAAATGGCGGAAGTTTAACGCCTAAGCATGATACAAGTATCTTGCAAAAGAAGAATTTTTTCGAAGCAAATCGCTCACTAGCTTCGACCATCTCTGCAGGACAGGCGGGCTATTCTGTATTTCTTGCGCCCGACAGCAACACAAAGCAGGCAGCTGGATATCACCCAGTGGAGAGTGCTGGATTTCCCGGGGTGCTCGGGTGGTCTATTCTTACGACAATCGATGAGAGTGCGCTTCTAGGGAATCTTAACACTAGAGTAAATAATTTTTGGATTGTTCTTTTCAGCACAGTTTGTGCCTCGCTACTACTTCTGTTCTTTGTTGTAAATCGAGCTAGGAAGCAATTGGGAGCTTTCTCTCAACGTATTGGCGATGTGGTGAAAAAAGCAAGCGGTCTCGCCGATTCGCTTTCGGGAGCATCGGGTAGTTTGGCCAGCTCCACGCAAGAGCAAGCAGCTGCCATACAAGAGTCAGTTTCGGCGCTCAGTGAGATGAGCAGTATGATCTCGCAAACTGGTCAGAGCGTGCAGCATTCTTTGAGCTCCTCAAAGGAGGCCACAATTGAAGCGGTAGAAGGCAAGAAAACTATTGAGCTCTTGAGCGGTGCGATTTTGGCCATTCAAAAGTCAAACGATCAGATGCAAGAGATATCCATAATCATTGGTAACATTGGTGAAAAAACGTCCGTGATTAACGATATCGTTTTTAAAACTCAGCTTCTCTCCTTCAATGCCTCGATTGAGGCGGCGCGGGCGGGCGCTCATGGGCGTGGTTTCTCCGTTGTGGCGGAAGAAGTTAGTAATCTTGCGGAGCTAAGCGGAGAGGCCGCGAAAGAAATTGATGTGCTTCTGCAGGAGAGTCAGTCGAAAGTAAAAGATACGCTAGAATCGATCCAGGTGAGAGTCACAGATACGGTAAAGACAAACAGAATGGTTCAGCAAAGCTTTGAAACAATTTCTGGTTACGTGGAAAAAATGGAGCAGCAGTTGAACTCAATCGGTGAAGCATCGAAACAGCAAGAGCTAGGCATTCAACAGACCAATGCAGCCATGAGACAGATGGAATCATCGGCCGAAGAAAATCGAGGTGCATCTGAAAAAACCCACCAGGCTTCTGAGGAGCTTAGTCGCGAGAGCAACTCCCTTTCTGCGCTAACGGATGATTTAGCCTTTTTTGTTAACGGTGACTCAATTCGGGATCACTCCACAGGTAAGGCCATGGAAAAAATTGTTAAGGATGAGGTCACCACCATGGACCTTGGAAAATTAGTAAGTAGCATTTCCTCGATGCAAGAAGGACAGTTGGGCGAACCCACCAAGGAAGTCAAAAATAAGGATCAGTTTTTTAAGAAAGCGGCTTAGCGCAGTGAAATTTTCCAAAGAAGAAATTGATGCTATATATGCCCTCACGGAAAAAATCACCGGTACATGCCAGCAAGGCGTGTTTCGCAAGGATATTCTAGTAAGTAATGTGGAGAGAAGAGTGAGAGCTCTTAATTGTGCCTCTCTCGCAGAGTATCTTTTGTGGGTGCAGAAAAATCCAGGGGAGTATTCTCAGCTTCTATCAGCTTTAACAATTCACACCACCTCCTGGCTTAGGGAATCGCCGCATTTCGATTTTATTGAGAAGCATATTAAGAATAAGCTGAGTGAGGGTATCAGCCATTTTCGTATCTATTCCGCGGCATGTTCCTCAGGCGAAGAGGTGTTCTCGCTAGCTTTAGTTCTTTGGCAGTTGAGATTGGAGCACAAGGAAACTTTTGATTTCGAAATCTTTGGCACTGATATTGATCCGCTTTGCATCTCACGCGCGACCGAATCAATTTATACATCAGATGCGATGAGGCAAATTCCAACGCGCTATCATTCTTACCTGCTTACGGGGTCGGGCCCTTATGAAGGAAAATTTACTTTAATAGAGGATATCCGGAAGCGATGCACCTTCTCGCTTAAGAGTTTAACGGATCCAAAATCCTATGGAGCTGAGAATTTTGATATCGTGATGTGCCGAAATGCGCTCATCTATTTTTCTCCGAAAGAGGTCGACAAGATATGTCAGCGCCTCGCCTCTGATTTAAAGATTGGTGGAATGTTTGTGCTCGGCCATAGTGAAGCATTTGCAGAGCAACCCAATTATTTGGAAGCATTGGGTAATGCTGTTTATGTGAAAAGTGCAAAAGTGGAAAAGCGTATTTCTCGCATGAAATTATCTCACGCGCTAGTGGTGGATGATTCACGCACAATTCGCGCTCAGATTGGTAAGATTTTGCGGAGTAAGGGATTCCAAGTCACGGAGGCAGCTTCTGCCGCTGATGCGGATGCCGTGTCTGCGAGTAAACGATTTGATCTCATTACCCTTGATATTCATATGCCGGGAGAAAATGGGATCTCTTGGATGAAGCGTAAGCGCCAAGAGGGTCTACGCTCGCCGATCTTAATCGTGAGCGATTCTACTCCGGAAGAAGCAGAAAAAGTGTTTGGCGCATTAGAAAATGGTGCCGATGATTATATCCTAAAAGGACGCTTGAGTAGCGACCAGGCGGCCATTGCTGAACTTTTCATTGAATTGTCGCAATCGAATGAAATGCGAGAGGCCTCGCAGCAAAGTTCTCTATATGCTTTACCGAAATACAATGGTGATCAGAGGCCCGAGATAGTCTTGATTGGAGCGAGCACTGGTGGCCCTGAAGCACTCGGGAAATTACTTTCTGCTTTCCCGATTGATGCGCCCCCCGTGGTGGTTGTGCAGCATATCTGTCATGAATTTTCACCACAGTTCGCTGATCGAATGGCATTAATTTCTGGATTAAAGCCTGGCGAGCCCTCAGAGACGAAAGCCTTGGAACGTGGTCATATCTATCTCTCTAGAGGGGATTATCACTTGGAGCTAGTGCAGCGTGGTTCGGAGCTCTATCTACAAAAGCAGTTGTCAGAGAAGCAATCCGGCCATAGACCCTCCGTCGATATTCTTTTTCAGTCAGCCGCAAAATGCCAAATAGAGAAATTGGCGGTTTTGCTAACAGGAATGGGTGCGGATGGCGCTAAGGGAATGCTTGAGTTATTTCGCTCGCAGCATTCGTATAATCTTGTGCAGAATGAAGCAAGTTGCGTTGTCTTCGGCATGCCCAAGGTGGCCATCGATTTGGGCGCTGCCCATTTTGTGGCGAATATCGCGGATCTCCGGGCGGAGATTATTCATCGCATTAAATTGAAAAGCCAAAAGGCCGCTTGATTTTTCAGGCTAATTTTTGTCAAATAATAAAAGAATTTTCAAAAAAATATTTCGCTAAGAATGCTGCTGCAAAATCCGAATAAGCATTATGGGTATTCTTTCGAAACCGTTCTTACTGAGCCTTCTTCTAGGGGGCTTCGCCACTAGTCAAATTGTCTATTCCGCTGAACTCAGCGAGAAAGAAAAGAAAGAATGTACCCAGCGGGTGATTAGCCGCATAAAAATTACGAGTACCTGTAGTTTTGGTGCTGATACGGTGAATGCCGCAGCCAGCAAGGCTTTGGAAGATAGCACTAGCCAAGATAGTATATCCTGTAGCGACGATAGAATTATCATTGTAACTTGTGTCGATTTCGACAGTGTCAACCGAGAGGCAAGCAATGGTGAAATCCTTCTAGACAGTAATCTCGATGCAGCGAATGCGGTGCACTGCTTAGCTCAGAAGATCGTAGAGCAATTAGAATCAGCCAAGGTTTTAAGCAAAAAATAAATTCTCTCATTTAGAAGATGGAATTTATTTCCGAAAGAGAAATTGATTCGAAACTCGAATCGAGTAAACGAAAAATGTAGGAGATAGTGAAGAATGAGAACGAAATTTGAGATTGATGCAGGCGATCGAAATAAAAAAGATGAATTTTTTCGTAAGATCCGAGATACGGTTCCAAAGGCTATTGTTGCAGGCAATACCGTAGACATTGATTCCGCAGAGGCTGGTAAGGTGGTTTCCATCATCGAAAAGGTTGGCGTTAGATTTAAAAAGGTTTCATAAAAGATTCCTTTTGGGGGGAGCATCCACTTAGAGCCTAGGTGTTTGATGCTTCCCCCCTTTTTTTGTTCATTTTTCGATTGAATAAGTGATTCTGATGGCGAAGAATTAAGGGAAAGCGAATTTAAAGGGAGATAAAATGGAAACTGATCCAGAAATGCTTGATGCCTTCGCGGAAGAGATTTTAGCCATCAAGGCCGAGCTGGATCCCATTATGCTTTCCATGAAAGCGCCCGAGCATAATCCAGCGCTCTTCGAAAAATTTGGACAAGTGATAGATCGTATCTACGGCACTGCGGCTACGATGGGTTTTATGGAAGTGGCTGCCTATTGTCGTACGATGAAAAGCATTAGCTATAAGTGCAGTCAGTCGGAGAATAGCTATGCTATCGGTAAAGTGAAGGTCATGTGCCAGAATGCCTATGGGCTACTGGAAAAATTTTCCAAGATTATCAAAAATCCAACCGAAGTAAAAAAGATTCAATATTCGATGCAGAAAGATCGCGAAGCCGCAGACGCACTGGAGAAGAATCTGTTCAGTAATATTGTGCGCGCTTCTTCTAAGACCTAAAGTATTGGTTCACTTTTTCTCGTATGTCAGCTGCCATTTATTCTCCTCGAGCATCAGAATCATAATTATTGCCGGCAGCGCCTAAAAAGCGGGGATTACTTTGTAGGCCATCTGCAGTTTGTGTATTCGGCGAATGAATCACGCGCTGTAGATCACGATCTATGGATGGAATCAATTTCTGTGCCCAAGCATTAGTTGCCGTGGATGGGTAGTGGTAGCCATCTGAGCCAATTTTATTAATATCGGTCGATGCCAAGCTAGAAATATAGTGGCAGCCACCGGATTGATCCACTTGTTCACTTAGCTCCGAATCAACCTGTTCCTCCAGCACTCGATCGTAGTTGGAACTTCCCGGCACTGCTCCGGATAACTTTGTATACTTTCTCAGCCAGTCTGCAGGAGCACGATGAGAAATCCTAACGTTTGGAGGACCAATCCAGGTACAATGAAAACCAGCCTTACGAATCCGCTCTACAAAGGCACGGTTACGAGAACTCGCGCCGCTTCCATCCCAGAGCATATTTGCCCCGGCAAGAATCAATAGAATTTTTGGTCCATTGCTATTGCAGTGGCTAAGCTGGCCTTCGATCGACTGAATGGGAATATTATCTTCTCCATTCGGCACATTAAATCCATTTTGGTTTACGGCACGTCCGTCGTTCTCAATAGTGGTTACTTCATAGGGCGCGGGACCACCCTTCGACCAAGAAGCAACGTTACTTCCACCTACGAGCTTAGAATACACAGAAAATTCAGGGAGCTCCTGGCGAATATGACGGTGCACTGTTTCGCCAAATCCTGTTTTACCCTGAGCATTGGGTGCCGTGAGACCCTCAGAGTCTGTGAGTATTACTACGCAGCCCTCCGCATTTTCCTCCGCTGCAAAAGAAGTGTTGGAAAAAATACTCATCACTGTGAAAAAAAAGATAATTTTCATTTGCTACTCCAATTGCCCATCAATTTGATTCGCCCAATAAGCGCCTGCGTCTGCAGTGCGATGCACTCCATCTACGGTTTCGTTTCCTACTGTTCCCGGAGCAGTGGACGCGCGGCTATCTATAAAGGAACAATCCGTGCCCACTGCAGAGAGGAGAGAATCGTAGAAGCCTGCTAAATTAGCTTCTTCCGTAGCCACTCTTCCCACTGGAAAGCCCACCGACTGATCTGCGCGTAAATGGGGCGGGCCGATCCAATCACAAGTACCATGGGCTCTAACCAAATCTGCCATCGTTTTATAATCGGCTGTTACCTGCGGCGACATGAGTGAATTGGTACCGAGAGCAATAATCACTCGTGCATCGGAATTGACAGAGAGAATCGAACTTAAAGTTAGCATTTTGCCATCGCCGCCACAGGGTGCGAGTGCGGGATTCGCAGGGGAGATCCATTGGCAAATTTGGTGAGTAGGGTTTGTTCCGCTGAGCCAGTGGCTCGGGGCACTGGAGACTGCACAGTAGAGCGTGACAGTATTTTTCTTGGCAAGATTTGCATAGAGAGTCTGGCCGAAGGAACCACAGCTTAGGGAGTCTCCGATCACTACAATATTCGCAGCCACCGCGCTGCAACCGAACAAAAGGCTACTCAGTAAAATACTAAAACATTTTAATCGCATGTCTATTGGCCCACCTTCTGAAATGCTCTCTCGGTTAGCGTGTATATGCAAGGGTAAATCAGGCGGCTTTTCTTAACAGGGGAGGCAGAGTTGCCGATAAGAAGGAATGTCTATCGTTCTATTTTTTCTGTTAAGCGTGAGAGCCATTGTTGTGGAGGCTAATTCGGATTTCACTCCCTATGTGTTTCGCTCCAGCGTTGTAAATGCACGCACGGATTTAGATAAGAAATTTGTGCAAAGGAATTGGAACTCTAGCCTAGCTCCAATCACCGAATATTCTCCAGATGACGATACTACGATTCGTTTATTTACAGAAGTGGCCGATTTTATCAAAACAGCCCGTGCCCATAACGGTGCTGGCCCGGAAGATGCTTTATATTTTCAGTGCAATGCTCCAACGTTAAATATTTCCTCGATAGGTGCTGGCGGCAGCGAATCATGCAAAGCCCTTCAATCGCAGCTCACTCTAACTTCCACCGCGATTGATCGAGCCTGTTCGCTCGTGGAGATGCCAGAGCGAATCGGAGCCCAGGTGCCTATTGCGACGCTTGATCCCGCAAAACTACAAAGCCTCGAAACACAAGTTCCAGTGCTGCTCGCCCCTGAGCTACAGTTAAGCTTCCCTTCGAATGTAGTACCCATTGCTCATGCGAGCACTTTGCGATCAGCGCTCCGCAAAATTTTTGTAGATGCGATTTCGATCCAAGTGGATTCGGCCATCGCGCAAAGCACTAAAGCGATCGCTCAACTGAAGAACGGTAATTGTGGTGAAACAGCAGCATTGAGTGGTGATCTGGATGCATCGCTACAGGCCCTTCAGCGAGCAAAAGTATTTCTCTTAAATACCAAGACGATCTCCTGCGCGAACTTGCCTTATCCAAGTCTTACCAAAACAGAGCGCGAAATATTTTCCATGTACTACGGCATGCTTAGCTGGAGAAATCGTGGTGGCGGGCCGTGGAAATTGGATGGCACAAATACAGCACGGCGCACTTGGGCTGGAATTCCATTTTCGCTAATCGCACAGATCAATGGATCTAAAAATGGCTCCGATATTGGGGCTGCCATGGTTCAACGTTTGCAGCTGCAGGGTTGGAAGAAGTGGTGGAATATGGGCCAAAATGGTGCGAGCGATAAGTACGCTGATCTCATGAATATGACGGAGCGAGGAGTTTATCAGATCGGAGTGGGGAGTCCTTATTCCCTGGGTGGTCTCTTTGGTGGAGCCTCTGCCGAACAAATTCTTCACGATGAGGGTTTTTCTACAGAAATCTGGCGCATGGCTGGAATGCAATTCGGCAACTGCTATTACGACGCTCAACTAGTGAATAAAACGGAACATATTGGCGACAATTGGCCCGCTCCGCTCGTGCAATTCCTGGATGGCAATACGAGCATGGCTGAGCTTTGTGCTGGTGCTGTGTTCGGCCTCGGCCTTAGCAAAACGCTGCTACAAAATCAAAGCTGTCACTAAGCGAAGCGATTTGACATGTTGCATTAGTATTGCTAAAAGCTGCCCATGATCAAACTTCTACTCGTAGTCTTTCTTGTGATCCCTTTCCACGCCTTTGCCGATGGGGATCTGCACATTGCCAATAGTGGTGCCGCTTTTATTCTTGATGCTAGCAACCAGAAACTTTCGCCCGCCTATCGTGATCAGGCTGGCCGTGTGTGGGGGAGTGGTTCGAAGAGCGTAGTAAAAAACCAGTATGAAGCTGCTGACTTTTGCAAACGCCTGGGGGCTCGATTGCCGAGCGTAGATGATTTCAATGATCTGGCAAAGCAGCTTGGTAATAATTCCGGGCCTGGTTATAGCCCATTATCGGATGATTATGTCACTCCCGTGCTACCGAATTTTATTTCTGGAAATTACTGGGCCTCCGATGTTTCGAAATATAACGGCATTGGCTATGAATTCTCGGCGACCGATGGCTACATTGGCGTCACTTCGAGTGGTAATGCGAATCCCGTAATTTGCATCTCTCTATAAGTATGATGAGGATTCGATTACTTCTAGTTCTATGCTTTGGGCTCGTGGCCTGCGCTTCGAAGCCCGTGCTAAATAATTCTCTCGTTCGGCCGTGGGATGCCAAGCTAGCTCAAGAGTCGCTTAGCTCCAAACCTTATATTGCGCATTATTCCAGGGGCAACTATGAACTACTCTATCTGGCCACTCACCACGAGAATGATCCAACCAATAATCCCGTGCAACTCATTAATGAACTATTTAAACAATTCCAATTTAATTTTATTCTAATTGAATCCATTCCGCACAGCGAGGGCGAGAATCCGCAGTGGTTTGTGCAAAAAGCAATGGGCAGTATAAAAACAGATATTGTTGAGGGCGGAGAGCCAGTATATACGGGCTATCTTGCGAGCTTTAGGCATCTCCCTTTCGCGGGTGCAGAGATGTCGCATAAGGAGATATTTCTGGGATTAGAGGCTAGGGGCTATACCGATATTGATATTCTAGGATTTTATCTCGTGCGCCAGATCCCAAGTTGGCGACAAGAGGGCCAAAATAAAAATGGTCTTTTGGTGAGAAACGCACCAGCATTCTTACATTCCTTCTGTGCTAATTTTGGCATCCCGGCAGCCAGTTGTCCTAAGCTCGAGCAGATTGACGCTTGGTATAGAAGAACAAGCGGCAAGCCACTAAGCGCGGATGTGGGGGAGGAGAGTAATCTCCTTAGAATGGCCACCACACTTGCGATCATGCGAGATGAATTCCTCCTACAGCTAATCCAGGATGCCTTAGTAAAATATAAAAAGGTGGCGGTGGTTTACGATGGGATTCACTTTCTCACTTTGAAAACCAGCCTTGAGGCGTATTTCGGCAAACTAACAGGAGCCTACTCCATTGAAAACTAAGGATCCTCTTGAAGGTATAACTCTAGAAAAATTGCTCACGATTCTGGTAGAGAAATACGGCTGGGAATATTTGGGAGACAGAGTGCGTATTAATTGTTTTCTAAGTAATCCAAGCGTTAAATCGAGCCTTACTTTCTTGCGCCGCACCCCTTGGGCTAGAGCGAAGGTGGAAGAAGTGTTTCTAGACTACCTTGCTGAGGAGAAGCGGCTAGGCTTTAAATAGACCTTTTGGGTTTGCCCCAAGGAAACACGCTTCGGTGAGTAGCTTCGGCGCTCTTGGAAACTTTTCGATTTCTCGTTTAGTAGCAATTCGAATGCCTCTCACAGAGTAAAATTCTGCGCTCATATCGCCAACATCATCATCACCATTGCGCCAATTCCATTTCCGAAAGCGTGAAAGAGGTATTGGGCCAGCCCATTCGCAAAGGCTCATCTCGCCCTTCGTGTTAAAGTAAAAAGGAAAATAGCTTAGCGCGAGTTCATGCACACTTCTATAAATCGGCGGCCGCCAGGCAAGCAAAGTGGTATTGCTCTTTCCAATCGCTCCCCAATAGGAGTTTTCTCTGAAGAGCGCCACCACATGATCATCATCTCGGTGAGCTCGCAGATGCAAATGCTGTGGCTTATGCCCGATATGTTCTAAGGCTAGCGAAGCAAGCAATGCTCCCTCAAAACAATGCGCTTTTCGCTCAGCAAATACACGTTCCGCTGATCTACAATCATCTCCAGGATTATAAGGAATTGTTGAAATGAACTCCTGAATTTTCCATGGAGAAGTTAACTTGGAGAGTGCTTTCTCTAATTTCATCTTGAAAGCTTAGCTTGAACTCTTTCTTCAATCTTTAAAAAAAGTGCTGTACTATTTTATTTATAGTACCGAAGATTAAAGGTACGTAATTTTTTGAGAAAGGAGAACACACAATGGCAACCAAGAAAGCAACCGCTAAGAAAAAAACCGCTACCAAGAAGAAAACTGCTAAGAAGAAGAAATAGTTTTTCTTTTTTTATTTAGCGAGCCTTAGGAGTTTCCTGAGGCTTTTTTGTTTTTAGACGCTCGCTAAAAACCATTCCTGAATATGTCCTGCAGTGAGCGTGCCCCTAAGGCCTGCAGCCGAGGATCGGTGATACCATATCGAATTGCGATATCATCGGATAGGTGCTGCCGAACCGCTTCTTCAGGAGCATTCACCGGTAAGCCTAAAAATTGTGCGTACTCTTCAAAATATTTTCCATTCGTCGCCTTCATGGCAGCCCACTCGGTCTCGTGTGCATACCTTTCAGTGCAGTAGTGATAAAATTGTTCATCGATCTTGTATCCACCCTTTAAGGAGCGGCGCACATAGCTCGGAAAGTTTTTGCGGAAGAGCAGAATATTTCGTTTCAGAAATTCATCAAACTTCACGTGGGCAAGCTCATGAACGAAACTGAGGAGATCGTTCGCATCGGCTGAGAGCTTGCGATCTCTCACGAATACACTGTGGCCTCTCTTATAGGGATAGGGTGATCTGAAATCAGTGCTTGGAGCTGTGGCTTGTCTACTAGTGATAGACCCTTTCGTTGATCTTCCAGAGCGTGCGAGCTTTGAAGCCTCCGCATTAAAGGAGAGCGCTTCGCCTTTTCTTTCCACCAAACTAATATCCGGCGCCAAGGTACTCGCATGGAAAGCCGTTAGATCACGGTGTATTAAATACGTATTAACTAATGAATCGTTAAGTTGCACCACAGTTACATCTGGCCGTGCCAGAGTAGCCTCCACCAGGCGTCGCAATTTTGCCGGAACACTAGGATCGTTGATCAACTGTTCGATATAAGGCTTCAAGCCCGGCAGCACAGCAACTTTTTGCGAAATCATCGATCGCTTCTCTGCTGTAGTTAGCTGAGCAAATTTCGCTGCGCAGGGAGCACTCGCTGCGAACGATATGGCATAGTGGGGCGTAGCCAGAAATGCAGCCCACAATAGCAGCCAAAAGGTACCTTTGGAAAAACGACGGATCATTTTGATTTATCGGCACTATCAGAAAATTTGATTACAGTACTACACGATTTCTTTAATTACCTGTAAGAATGTATTTGTTATAAACAAATATTGTTACTTTGACATTAAGCTCAAATACTTCCACCATAAGCTTATTCATAAAATTTTGGGGGGCATCGTTCTATGAAAGCATCCGTATTGTTACTTGGATTTCTAATGAGTGGGGTTAGCTTCGCGGCTGGCTTAGAAAAAGATGTACTCTGGTCGGGGAAATATGTGGGTAGCGGGGGCGCTGCGGTTTCAAACGCCTCAGGTGCGGAAGCGCTCTACTATAATCCGGCAGGAATCGGTTTAGATAAAGCTGGAGCCGGGAGTGTAAGCGTAAACGTTTCTCCCACCTTTGCTCAATATAGTGGCCCGATCACCACAGCGAATACATCCCTCACTAGCAATAATAAATTGCTTCCTGTCTTTGGAGCACTCGCTAGCTACAACCTTACCAAAGATTTTGCGCTTGGGATTGGTGCCTATAGCGCCGGAGGCACGCGCGCGGAATATGACAATGTGCAGTTTGGTAGCTATTCCTATACGCCAAATATTCGCAATGATTTAACGCTCACCGAGTTTGCCCTTGGTGGATCCTATCAGCTCATGCCCGGTTTTAGCATCGGAGCGGCATGGCGGATTTTAATGGTTCGCGGTGAAGTGGCTAGTGCTTCCGCGAGCTCTGCTCTTGGAGCGGGAAGTTATATCGCTGCCGATTTCGATAATCTGAAGCAAACGAAGTACAACGGGATACGCCTCGGCGCTCAGTATAAGAGCGAGGATAAGCGCTGGGGAGTTGGTGCGAGTTTTCGTAATGCAGTTGGTTTCGATGCGGCTGGCACAGGAACGGGCGAGTTATTGTATGCCACAAATGGTAGCTCCACCCCGCTGGTTGGAAGTGCTGCAACAGTCTCTGCTGTATTTCCTTGGCAGCTTGGATTAGGGGGAAACGCGGAACTGATGAGTAACTTTCGCGCACTCTTTGACTATGTGTATTCCCATTACCAAACAGACCAATACCTAGGCGTGGCAGGCACAGTAACTCTGCCAGCAAGCCTCGGTGGATCTGTGCAATCACTTCCATCAAGCTTCCTAAACTGGAGCAATATGACGAATATTCGCCTCGGTTTTGAATATACCGGCTTATACAATTGGGCACTTCGTGCAGGGTATGTATATACCTCACAAGTAACACCCGATAAATATGCCACTGCTGCTCAGGCATCGCCTGCAAATGGAAATACAATCACTCTGGGGGCTGGCACCTGGATGGCAGCCAAGACAGTGGAACTAAACGGAGCGCTCGAATACAGTTTTGCGAAGGGCACAGATACCACAGCACCTGTGGCAGGAGTCTATAAAACTAGGGCACTTGGATTGCATCTCGGTACAACCTACAACTTCTAGCTTAGTAAATTAAACTAACAAAAAAAGGCCAGAGTACTCTGGCCTTTTTTATTTGTGGATGAGGTATGAGCCTCAGCGCTTGGTGCAGGTAATTTCAGGGGAGTTTTTTGTACCGTTAGAAGTATAGACCACCAACGAATGGTCATCTTCATGCACTTCTAGCATCAAAGAGGATTCTTCACTTATTTTCGCCTCGTAAACCGTGATGTCTGTATTTATATCGTAGAAAGAATAGCCTAAGGTCACTGTGTGGCCATCCTTCTTATAATGAGCTGTGTAACTTTCGGTTGTCTTCAACTGCATATAGGCTGGATCATCCACCAGCACAAATTCTCCACAATCGGCTGATGCCATGGCGAGCTTGCTTGTTAGAGAGGTGAAAATAAGGGCGAATAATATAAATTTCATAGGTTCTCCTGGCGGGCACTTTATTAGCATTCGGAGTACTATAAAATAATCGATTATTATTGTCAACAATTTTTTGTTGGGGTGGAAAGCAAACTGATTCTAGATACTTATAAGGCAAATTCAAATAGTGAGGGGAGCCACTGCTAATATTTTCGAGGCGAGATATTCGCTTCGCCTAGAGAGCAAAGCGAATATCTCTCTAACTAAATTTTATCTATTGCAAGGACCAGCGCTGTAGGAAGTTACGCTGGAGGAGAGTTGGTAGGATCCACTGAAACTGGCCAATTGTGCTTGGCTAGCATCAACAAAATTTAAAGAAGCGCTCTTATTCGTAACACTTAGCGTTTCGTCTATCCACTGGCTGCCATAGTCAGGAACGTTCACGTAGCTGCATACGGTCCGGGGCGCATCGTTACGGTGATCATCATTATCCTTACCACCTTTATCGTCATTATCTTTGCCACCGTGATCGTCTTTATCCGGACCCTTCGCAGCGGCGGAGGCGAGAACAGCATTATTAACAAGCTGCTGTTGAGAACAAACATACTCGCTATGAGTAGAATAAACGCATGATTCGGAGTGAGATCCATCTACATCGCCAGTATTTTCTTCTACATTGCCATTAAGAGAAAAACTTTGATTGAGTTGGCTAGCAGTTAGACTAAAGCTACCCACTTTATCTTGAAGTCCGCTTTGCACTACGAGACTCTCACTTGCAAAAAGACCTGTAGAAATCGTGAGGGTGCTTTGTTGAGCAGTCATATCTAAAGAGGCATCGTAGCTTTTAGGACCCGTCAGCGTCTGCGCCTTGCCGTTTTTATCTACGAAGCTAAATGATTTAGCCACGTACAATGAGCCAGAAATATTGTTAGCGCTCTCGCAGGCAGTGAGTGCGAATAGTAAGATCGGTAGTGCGGTTTTTAGTTTCCAAGCTTTCATAAATTGTGCCCTCTCCCAAGGATTGTTAAAGTCATGGTTGGCGATAGCAATTGCCGTGCCGTCTCTAATAGCCCTAAATTCGAGGAGAGAACACTTTTCGCGGATAAACGCGCAGTTTGACACCAGATGCTGGAGCCAAAAAGTCGATACTTAGTCGGCAAACCCTTGAGCGAAGTAAGTTTTATCGATGATATAGCCGGTGAAGCATTGCACACCGCCAGCCTTCGCCATGCTTAGAAAGCTATCTGTCGTAAATAGGGATTGCGAATCAGCGTGAAGATAATAATTTCCAAGTGTGGTGCGTAGTTGAATAACGCAAATATCTTCATTGCAGCCGTATGGAGTAGTGGGAACGCCGCAAAGGTCAGCGTGAGTGGGTCCACTTGCCATAGCTGGTAGGCTCATCGTTAGAACTAATAGTAATGGCGCAAAAATAGATTTCATTTGTTACCTCTTAGATTTTTAGAATTGGGAAGCTTTTACCCCATTCTGGAATATTTGAAAGTTAAGATTGTGTTGGTTGGTAGCCACAAAGGGCCTCTTGTGGATCAAGTACATGATATTGTGATGATAATTAAAAATATTTGCTAATTAGAAAGAAACTCTCGATGGGGCGGAGAGCCTGCTTTAAAGGTGAGAGGGTTCAGTCGAAGCGGAGGGATTTTTACAATAGGGGCTAATTTTTTCACTCTAACCGTTACTCCGTGCTGAAGTGATTCTTCCACTTCCAGACCTGGGATTGTTTTCAAAAATTCCCCTAATGTTTTGCCATTGATTTTCGTGTCTGCATTCAGGTGTATAAAGATCTCGCCATTTGCGGGAAGCATTTCTAAATAGCGGTTGAGCACGGCGGAGATATCGTGGGTATAGGCAAGTATCCCGTAGAAATCAGTGATGAGATTGGCCTTGCCAATTTCACTCATGGGCACATCTTCGAAAAAGCGCCCGTCCTTCATTAGTCTGTGTTTAGGGAGCTCTGCGGGCACTACCAGGCCTTTTGCAGGGGCCTGAACGCTAGTGTCCGATTCCACAAGATCTAAGCCCCAGCGGTCTACTGGGAACTCGCCAGGCTCTTCTGTTAAGGTGAACCCCAGCGTCTGCGGCCTATCCCGTGGTGGCTTGGAGGCAATATCCCACATAGCCTGGTTTACCGATTCATAATGGGCCAACGGCTCCACCACGCGCCCTGCTTCTCCTGCAGGGCCTGGAACAGCATGAAACTCCATGAGCATCAACCCTGATCCAGAACCGCCATCAAACCAGGTATCCTGCGGACCCAGACGCTTTAGAGCCTTTGGAAACTTATCTCCAAAGGCACGCATAAATTGACCCAAATACTCAGTGAGATGTCTGCCTGTCTGGAAACTTTTTTCAATCACTACCTTACGCACTAGCTCGGCAAAACCAGTGGCACAAGTTCCATCCTGCCCGCCAAACGAAGGCGTGTAGAGGATTACGCCAAAGATAAATATCGATAGAAATACTCTCTTTCGAATCGAAAGCCTCATGCTGTTCTATCGGATAAAACGGCAATACACCTAAGAAGTGACCAAAAAGCTTGTTACAAAGCGTCGAATAAAAAAATAAATAACTATTGTTTACATAATGCGCATTATCCGACATTGCAATCTAAGATATTGACCAATACAAATGGCATGACAAACTAGCCCATATGAGAAATGAACTTCGGCACTACCTTAAGCTAATTTCAAAGGTAGTGCTATTCCAGGCGTTAAGTATGGAACATGCGTTACTGGAACGATGTTATGGACCTCATCTATATTATAGTATTATTTTTTCACGCTAACTCTTTTGACTGTTGCGCAAGGTCCATCCGCAATTTATTTTTTTAAAAAATTAGCTGCTGAATAATATCCCCTGCCGTGTGCAGCTAAAGCAAATTCTTGTATGGCCCGATACATTGCTTAACCACAGTTACAATGCTCAGTGAAATATAGGAATCCGGATGAAATATCTCTCTCGCAGCGTGCACTATTTAATGCCAGGCGAAGCCGCCCCATGCGATGTGTACGTGTATTTTCGTGGTAAGCATGTAACTGGTCTTGCGCGAAACTCCCCCATTTCTTTTGAATTCTTAGAGAAGATCCACAAGGCCCAATATTTATTTGTGCAGATTAAGAATACCGATGCGAATGCTTGGGATGCATGGATAGCGGAAAGATATGCCCGCTTACGTGCTGTGCAGGATGAACAGAAGTTAGTAAAACAAGCACAAGCCAGCGCAAAGCGGGCTGAATACCTTGGCTATATTCTCAAAACGATTAATATTAAAAAACCAAACGATACAATTTTCGTGGATGCCTGGGAGAAAGCCCTTTGGTCGATACAATCGGTGGTGCAACATCCAATCCTCAATTGGTACTATCAGCAACAACACGAGCCCACCGATCTTTTTCTTCACGGCGCCAGAGTAGTTGGCACCCTAGCTCTTTTCACCACCTACCATGGCATCCTGGATGAAACAGAAGTAGATGCGGTGCTACTCGCCACGTTGTTACATGAACTGCAGGGTGACCCGCTAAAGCCACAAAATATTGCCTGCTCTGTTGCCACCCTAGAAACATTGGAAACTGAAAAGCGAAAAGTGCCAAGAAACGTTCTGGAACTGATGGAAAAACAAGATGAGCTCTGCAGTGGAAAAGGTTTTCCGAATAATTTAAAATCCGTGGAAATTCCGATTTCCATGAAAATGTTTTCCCTATTTAATCACTATGATCACCTACGTTTAGCTCACAGTGGTTCGCGAAGATCTCGTCATGATGCTGCCAAACGGATCATGGAAGATCGCGAGGCCGATTTCGATTCCAATATATGGCCGCTTTTTTGGCAATTTCTCGAGCAACAAGTAGATGTATTACTATGAGAAGTATAAAAATAGACTTTTTCAGCCTAGAACCCCTACTCCGAAAATCTCTACAGAAGCAGATTGAGTTTATTCCACACAAACTTACTGATTCTTTTGAGACTGTGCTCTCTGTTACTGGAGAAGAAAACTTAGCCAAGGAGGAACATAGCTTATTTTTGACAGGCATTCCTGCGGCAAAGATAAGGCTACAAGCAGACCAAAAATACCTTCTGCCCTTTTTACAAACTTGTCTGCAAGAAGACTATGAAGAAATACTGCAAGAAAATGCCCGTCAAAAAGAAAAACTAATTACCCAAGATATTGAAAGTATTTTCTCGTCTACGGGCAGTTTCGAAAGTCAACTCACGCAGCTTCTGAAATTCTGCCGCACTCACCTCGGCGTGGAAGAATGCGGTATTTTCGGAATGGAAGATGGTTTTTCCATCGAGGGCATCGGGCAAGTTGGCTATGAAAATAAATATAATAAAGAGGGATGGAGGCAGGAGTATGCGGCTGTGGTTTCCATCGCTGTGAGCACGCAGCAAGCCTACTATTGCCCGGACCCAGCAAAAGAAAAGCGCCTCAAGCCGAGGGAAGCTGGGGCACCGATTAGAAATTTTTTGTGTTTGCCACTAATACAGGAAGAGAATTACCTAGGAGCAATTTATTTTGTAAATAAAAATTTCACTGCCTGGAATACAGAGGAGCGACTGCTTGCTGACCGTTTCGCGGGAATTGCCGGCAATATTATTCAGAGACAATTTCACAAACGAAGCATCGAATCTCTCACTAGAACCACAGAGCAACTCGGGAAGTACCTCTCCAAAAAAGTGAAAAGGAATATAAAGCAGGCCGACGGAGCAGAGATTGGCGGCGTTGAAAAAAGAGTAGTTTGTCTTTTTAGCGATATTCGTGCTTTTTCCACAATAACAGAAGGGATTCCCGCTTCTACGCTTGTGGTGCTGCTAAACTATTACTTTGAAAAAATGAGTGCCATCATCGAAAACCACGAAGGCGCACTGGATAAGATTGTGGGAGATTTGATTATGGCCGTTTGGAATATTCCTCATGATCAGCCGGAGCCCGAACTCTTGGCAATGAAATGCGCCATTGAAATGCAAAGAGCGATGAAGCTTGATGTGGCTCTCGAGTGGGAGAAGGCTGGTGTGAAAAATGTAGGAATGGGCATCGGTGTGAATGCCGGGTTCGCTGTGGCAGGAAACCTAGGTAGCTCTCGATTTATGAACTATACCGTTGTTGGTGATTCCATCAATACCGCGCAACGGCTTGAGGCAAAGGCCGGTAGCGGGGAAATCTGGATGGCGGAATCCCTTTTCCCAGCCGTGGATGGAAAAATTGAGAAATTCGTGCGGAAAGAAAATGACATTAAGCTAAAGGGAAAAAATAAAGTAGTGAATGCTTATGTCTACCAGCCACTGGGGAAAAAGTAGGCAGAAGCGCACGGCTTTCTACCAGCTCCCGCTCGCTAAGGCAGGCTGCAAGCAGACCAAGAGAAAAACTTTTCTCGAAGTAGCGGCGTAGAGAGTGCGCAGGAAATTTCATCTGCCGGCAATACATGTTTATTGTCTCTCCCCTCTCTACAAGAATAGCGTAGATAATTTTTTCCCTCATCCACATTTAAAACTGTGAGGCGCAGGAAATCGGCAAACGCCTCATCGATGGCAATCAGAGGACAAGAGGCGGCACAAGTGACATCCCGAAACCTCTGTGTATTAGTAGCGTTTGCCAAGTCAAAGAGGCATGAAATGCTCTTATCAGACACTCCAATATGCTGAAAGAGCGCTTGGTAGCTTAGTCTAGAACTCGGCGAAATCGCGCAATTTTCCCCCGTATCGGGATTAGCAGCATCATTTTCTCTTGCCATAGCAAGTGCAGAAAGCCCCTCTCGCTTCACTCGCAATTGTAAATGAGCTGAAGCACAGGCATGACCAATTTCATGCTCTACCGTAGCGATAGGGGCTAGCGGTTCGCCACTTGAGTAAGCTAACGGGCTTAAAAAAATTACCCCTGAATCAAGCTTCAAGTTCTTCAGCTGATCTGCGCTTGGTGCGGCGGGCAAGCGAGCCAAATCACCGTCGGCAGAGCGACCAAAAATAGCAGGTTCCGTTAAACATGTGTTTTCCTCTTTAGGATCGGTAGGTGGCTCACACCATTCGATTGTTACATTGGAGACCAAAGAAATACATTCTGGATCATTCGGTCCACAGCAAGCTTCTGCCTCCCTTTTCAGCCGCCGCAAGACAGTGTTTAAATAACTATTTTTTTGCTGCTCTGACATTGGTTGCACTATATCTGTCACATTGGGCCCATTGCCTTTTCGAATTTTAAGAACCGCTTCCAATCGTTCCTTTGCGGGCGCGCATCCATCCGTTGCAAATTCACGCAGCTTTGCCTCTTCAAATTGTTGCGATCGCGAATACTCTCTATGAAGTAAATGCGACCTATTTAAATTATGGACTGAACAAAATGGCAGCCAATTACGTTCGTTAAACTCGGGAAACTGAGGAGGCGGAAGTACAGAGAAAATCACACTGCAGCTTTTCTCTGCTGCGCTGCTGTTAACACACGAGTACTGTTGAGACTGAACTCCTCTCAAAAGTTCTTCGAGATCTGTGATAGCCTCCCCTACGTCGCCAGCAAAGCTAGTAGAAGAAAAAGATAATGCTATAATAAGATATCCGATGAGGCCTCTCATGCCTTACTTTTCGGCCATTTAGATCGCAGACTATAATGAGCTACCCGACAATTTTACCGTGTTTATTATAGTCTAATGGCCGCCCTGCGCCTCCGCAGCCAATCGTTGTTCTAAAGCAATATTACCTGCGCAAAAGGCACGTCCAAATGTATCCACATCATAGAAGCCATGCTCTACCGTTCCCCGAGCTAAAAAGGTGGCCAGAATCATATATTCATCTGCCTGGCACTCCACTTTTTTACTCTCGGAAACATTTTTTTGGGTTAGGTGCACCGTTTCATGCAACAGAATATCCAATGTTGGAGCTCGGCAAAGATATATTACGCTATCGCCAATATTCGTATACGCCTCTGCTCCTGATGCGCCATTTTCTCCTTTTGTACTCTTGCAATCTCCGTCGGGCCCTTGCACAAACCTCGCTGATGCTAGCTTGGCCGCCATTTGCGAGAATCGTATATCGTTGGATTTTTTTGCAGCCAACTCGCAAATCTCCAAAGCCTGCCCCCGCAGTTCCTCTGCCGTTTCCAAGATAATGGCATTGAATTCTTCGCCCTTTAGCAGGGTACTGCAAACATGGGGATCATGGATCTGACTTAGGCAAAGTTTGTACTCAGCTCCATCCGCACTTGCAAGGGGACTATAGGCAGCAGTTAGAGCGATAAATCCGGTTAAAATACAGAGCGAATTAAGTGTCTTCATAAAGCTCTCCAATAGGTTTCAAATCTACGGGAGTAGTTTTACCATCAGCATGGGCGAGAACCCACCTCAATGCATCAAAGTGATTTCAATGCGAAAACAAATATCCTCTTTAAAATTAGATGCTTGCATAGAAATCCATCGTTTCAGTCCGCAAAGCGAAGGATTGGTACCACTTAAATTATTTATGAATTTGATACGGCGAATTTTGATGATGTTGAAAATCAGAAATAAATCCCGCTTCACGGAAAATCAGCAGCGCTCACATTCCAATTACATTTTTGGCGGAGCATTGCATAGAAGTCGTCATCATTTCCGTAAAGCCCACTACTTCCTTCGTTCGCGGCACTTTGCTTCCAGATAGAGGAGACTGGTACCTTGCAGGTTTTATTCTGCCAACTCACAGTGGCCTGTTTTGATTGGCCCCATACTATAGCAGATTTCGGGGATTCGCCGCGCTGATCAGAGCGCACCATAATTCCTCGGCCCGTATATTTTAAGCCGGCAAACTTTCGCGTCTGACGATTTGTATTTGCATCGATCGGAGCCGTCTCAACGAGTGCGCCTCCGATAATCTCTTTTGATTTTTTATCAAAGAGCACTTTCTCTCCATTTGGTAAAGTAACTTCATAAGCTGGTAAACCATTATTAGACATGGCTTCGCGCACTGCTGGCTGCACTCGCCTTGGGAAAAAAATGATTTCACTCTCCATCGACCACGCACTATCCGCACCACTTGGATTGGCAGACTCTTCAATCAATAATCCAGCGTCGTTGCGGGCACCGTCAGTAGCGGAAAAGGTGAAACTACGGAATGCGCCATTGCCAATTGTATTTATGGATGGTGAACCTGAATTTTTTAGACTGAAGGCACGATCATTGGTTATATAATTAAATCCAGCATCTCCCGACAGAGATTTTGAGGAAGGAAATATCATATCTCCATGCAGATCTTGATGGAAAGGAATAGCCTGTTGGAGATCCGAAGGAATCAGGCTCTCTGATGCAGGAGCAGAGGATACATCAAGGTGGCAATCAACTTTCTGAGCCAGGCTTGAGTTTATTTCACTTACTTCCGAAAGCATCAATGCGAGTTCTGCGGCATGAGCTTCACTTCGTGAGACTAGCCACATAGCCGAAATTAAGAGGATGAGGGTATTTCTCACACACGATTTCATCCTGATCTTATCGGCTAAAGTGAAAATTAACTTTATTTAGAGATGCTTATCTCCCATTAGTGACTATTGCGAAGCTTGTTCTCTAGCGCAATATTTCCTGTGCAATAGGGAGCACCATTCGCATCATGATCGTAGTGGCCAGGCTCAATCTGACCGAGACCATAATAAAAGGCTTTGATGTTTGTGATTGACCGATTTGAAAGCAAGATTAATGGTGCCATTGATAACGACCGAGACTATGAACTTAATTATTTTGGTTATAAGACGCTTGAAAAA
>CAIPTA010000151.1 GCA_903867855.1 Oligoflexia bacterium
CATGCGCGATAAAATCGAATGAAGTGGCTTTTCGATTCCAAAAATATATAGTTTATACTAAGCTATAGCTTATGTTTTCCGCTGAACCAAAGGACACTGCCTCGCTTAGAAGATCACTGCATCTTACGCAAAATGAATTTGCTTTGCTGTTCGGAGTTCATCACATGACCGTAAGCAAGTGGGAGCGGGGCACACAAAGTCCTAGCGGCTATCAATTGGCATTTATGACAGAGTTTGAGCTTGCTGTAGAAAAAGACCCTCCACCGCAAGGATTGCTCTCAGCGATGCTTGCGGGCTCTAGTATCACCAAGGTGCTCTATTCGCTGCTGTCTCGTTCGCAGAGGCAGCCCGCTCGCAAAACGCGGCGTTAAAATTTTCTATCCCTCCTCATGTATTGGCGGGTGTCCCATCTGTCCCCGCGGGAGATGCGGAACTTATTGAAACTCCTGGGTAGAGCCAAAAAAATAGGCAAAAGCAGCCCATCCGCAGGCGCTGGCCTGAAATTCTTCTCCCTACATATATGGCGGGCGATGATTTGATCCCCTTGATGTCCCCAAGCAAGCTTCAATAGACGTGTATTTTTGGCCAAAGTCCGTGGGGACGCATTAAACACAATCCCAGGCCATCTCGAATATACAGTAATCTTATGGCTATTTAACGAGACGGCTTCGTGTAAACGGGGGCCATTAGAATCATTCCTTTTCAATACATGGTGAGAACAATTTCAACTTTAGAAAATTGTCATATATACCGAAAACTAGCGGAGGAGATATAAAATATGTTTACCAAAAAGTACTTTTTATTATGTGCATGCGTAATTTTTTTGCAAAGTGTGGTGACCCGCGCTCAGCCCTGTGATGATAAAGACGGATTTATCAGAAATTCCGACTGCAGCTTTCGAGGAATGCATTACGATGATGCTATCAAGGCCTGCCCAGCTGGCACGCATCTGCCTACGGCGCGTGAAGTTGCAGAATACAGCCAATCCAAGGGTGCCAAGGGTATTTCTAGAACTAAGTTTGACGAAAACTCTTCCGCGCCATCTGGATACACCTCTGTGGCGTCGACTAATCCTGAAGGCACCCAAGAAGATGCGTTTTACTATAGTAATGAAGGCTATTCGCATCCTGGTACGGCCGATACCGGCTCATTTTGGCTGTCATCGCTCCCCCAAGGTAGCTATGGCATTCATTACGCTAGGGTATTTAGTAATTCCAACGGTAGTCTTAGTGGCGTTAAACATCGCACTAGTGGTTTAGCTGCCGTTTGGTGTTTTAAAACAGATGAAGCGTCAAACACTCAAAACGACGCTATCAGTAGCGCCGTGATCTCCAGTAACACAAAGACGAAAGTACCTCCGAGCGTTGTAAGTGGTGACCAATCTGCAGTGACTGATAAAAATGACGTAACTGAAGTTCGGTAAACGAGACTGCCTAACGTCCGCTTTTCATGCGGAAATTTTGCGGACGAATTTCACTTGTAATTAATTTCAGTTTTGGTCAATCAAGCCCGCGCAACAAAAGCGGGCTTTTTTTTGCTAAAATCCCGAGCACGCGGGGACATCACGGGGAGCGTATTTTTGCATGCCTTGATGAGTGAGCCTTTCTGACCGCTCAAATAAAAAAATAAATCCGCAATCTACTGACCCGTCAGTAGGTGCGAAAATTTTCCGTAACTCATGATCTCATGTTTCTCCGCAGCTTTTCCCATCATCACAAGGGTGCAACTTTTTAGTTGTCCGCAAAGTGCGAGCAGAATTGCAATTTTTATTGCGAAGGCATAAAAACGAATGATATTTCCCATTGTCAGTCTCCAGGTTTTAGTTTTGCCGACAAAATTGTCTGCATTACGACCTAGAAAACTGAAGTAGCGTGCGAGTAGCACGAAAGTAGCACAGCCGTTTGATGTTTACGGGCAGAGCGCAAAACTCGACCCCGCCTCTTTTGCTACCGACGATTTTATTTATGTTTGAGTTCTCGTTGCTTCGATTGCGCGCTGTGACTTTGTGACCAGAAAAATGGCGGAGAGAGTGAGATTCGAACTCACGAGCGGGTTACCCCACTGCCGGTTTTCAAGACCGGTGCTTTCGGCCACTCAGCCATCTCTCCGCGAAAACTAAATACGATCAAATCCTGTGTACTTCTGGAGTGCCTTCGGAATCAACACAGAACCGTCTTCCTGCTGATAATTTTCCAAAATTGCCACCAAAGTGCGCCCGACGGCAAGCCCAGAGCCATTGAGCGTGTGCGCAAAGCGCGGTTTGCCGGTTTCCTTGGAGCGAAAACGAATCCCCGCGCGACGAGCCTGAAATTCTCCGAAATTCGAACAAGAGGAAATCTCGCGATAGGCGGCTTGCCCTGGAAGCCACACTTCTAGATCATAAGTTTTGGTAGAACCAAAGCCCGTATCGCCAGCGCAGAGAAGCATGGTTTGGAAGGGAAGCTCCAGGCGCTTCAATACTTCTTCCGCATGGGAAACTAGTTTTTCGTGAAGCTCTTGCGATTTCTCTGGATGGGTGAGCATCACTAGCTCTACTTTATCAAACTGATGCTGCCGAATGAGCCCTTTCGTGTCGCGACCGTAGGAGCCGGCCTCTGAGCGGAAGCACGGAGTGTATGCAGTTAGCATTGTGGGGAGTTTGGCTTCGTCTAAAATTTCTTCTCGGTAAAAGTTGGTGAGCGGCACTTCTGCCGTTGGAATCATAAATAGATCAAATTTATCTATTTTGAATACATCTTCATGAAATTTTGGAAGTTGACCCGTACCAAGCAGAGCTTTGGTATTCACCATTACAGGCGGAAGCATTTCTGTATAGCCATGAGTCTCTGTGTGGAGATCAAGCATAAAACTGATCAATGCACGTTCGAGCTTTGCGCCTTTACCAATCAGAGTAGAAAAACGCGCGCCAGACATTCTCGCTGAACGATCGAAATCTAAAATTCCAAGCTTTAAGCCGAGATCATGATGATCGAGCGCCTGAAAAGAAAACTTCTTGGGCTCGCCAACCTTTCGCACCATTTTGTTTTCGCTAGAATCTTTTCCATTGGGCACAGACTCATCTAGTATATTAGGAATATACAAGAGCATCTCGTCTACCTTGGCTTGCAGCGCGGTGAGTTCCGTGTCTGTTCTTTCTAGATCCACATTTAGTTTTTGCGATTCTTCCATCAGCGCCGAAACATCTTCACCAGAGCGTTTCTTGGTGCCAATATCTTTCGCAATCTGATTTCTGCGGGAGCGCATGGTTTCGGCTCGTTGTAAAATTTCTCTACGCGGAGAATCTTCGGCCAGAATTTTAGCCACCATTTCTGTGGGGAAGTTTCTTTGCGCAAGTTTTGCGCGCATCAAATCTTGGTTTTCAATTATCCAGCGTAAATCGAGCATTTTCTCTTCTTTCTAGTTCATTTCTCGTAACTTTTGCCGCGCCAACGCTTGCACACGAGGATCGGTTTTTTGAATTCCGAGCACATTTGTAAACGCCTGAATCGCTTTTTGGCGATTATTTTGGTGCTGATAAATCAGGCCCATTTCCCAATATGCCTCTGCATAGAGTGGGTCTATCTTAATTACTCTTTGAAAGAGTGACAAGGCGTTGTCGAGACTTCCCTGAATAAAATAGGTTTTTCCCAGCGTCTCTAGGGCATCCGCATTGCGTTCATTATAAACGATGGCCTTGGTAAGGGCCTTGATCGCCTCATTATATTCTTGCCGCGCCAAGTGAACGCGGCCAAGCTCGGCAAATGCCTCATCGCTACGTGGATTGGCCTTAAGCTCTTTGTTGATATAGTTGATCGCCTCCTGAGTGTCGGAGCCATTTTCCGAAATCATTGCGAGACGAATATTGATTCCTGGATAATTCGGGGCCAGCGCAAGCACTTGATGATAGTTTTTCGCCGCAGCACCGAGATCCCGCACATCAAAAAACAAATCTCCTGCCGCCTTAAATCCCTCTGGATCGTTCGGCGCTAACTTGGAATACATTTCATAGCTGGCCAAAGCATAACGATAGCTGTGAAGCCTAGCCGCTGCATCCACTTGCCGATCGCCCTCTTTTTGGGTGAGTTTACCGAGCAATTGAAATGCCTTCGCATAGCGGGGATCGGCTTGAATGGCATTTTGTAAATACAACTTACCGGAGTCCTGATCGCCGGAACTTAAATAAATCACAGCCAAGTTGGTCATGATTGGGGCTGAATTTGGCTGCTCGTTTAATTTATCCTTCAGGAAGGAAATAGCCCGCGTGGGACTCTCTAAATTAAATCTTGCCAGTGCTACTCCGCGAAGAGCGTCGGAGTTTAGAGCATCATAACGAAGCGCCATGGCATAATAAAATTCCGCAAGCTCTTGATGGCTTTCACTCGATTCCAAATCGCCCATCTGTAAATAGAGCTCGGGCATTCTACTCCCGACGGAAAGGGCCTGTTTGAAAATTGTTTTCGCCAATTCTTTCTGGCCCTGTTGCTCCGTCATTTTCGCCTTGAGCATTTCGATGGCATCTTTTCGAAGCTTCATTTCCTCTGCGAGATGAATAGCTGTTTTCGCCTTTTCCGTATCGTAGCGATTTATGAAAATATTCGCGGCCTCAATCGGAGCCTCGATCGGCCGCTTCTTTTGGGCCATCGCCTTCTCGTAACGATCGATTGCTTCAAAGATTTGACCATTTTTAACATAGAGCCGACCCAATAGAAGATTGGGAGTGGGATCCTCACGATCACTCTCTCGCGCTTTCAAATAGAGCCGAATGGCATCATCGTATTGCTTGGATTTTTCCGCCTGGCGCGCTTCTAAAATCAGCTTATAGGTTTGCTGCGTGGCTGGCATCTTTGAGCGAATCCGGTAGGCGAGATCTTCGGTGGAATCTACATCGGGTCTCGCGGTGTGGGCGCCATCAGCAAAGCGTAGGGCGCGAACAAAATCATTCTGCATCTCAAAGTTTTTCGAAAGTAGAACAAACGTTTCAGCAAGCTCCATGCGGTTGAGCACACCGGGATTATTTACCAAGATGGATAGGGTTTTTTCTGCAGCCTTATAGTTGTTGGCGCGGAAAAGTAGCTCGGCTTCCATGAGAAGCCCTGGCCCAAACATCGGATGTTCTTTGCGAAGGCGCCCCAGAACTTCTTTTACGGCAGCACTTTGACCCTTTTTATCCAGAAGGCGTGCATATAAGAGAAGGTGTCTGGGATTTGCGGGGATTCCTTCTGGAGGCAAAGTCTTGCTAGCATAGGCAGTCGCTTGGTCGATCTGTTTTCGCTCCATTTCGATAAGCGCTTTTTCATAGTAGAGCTCAGGAGTGGCGCGAATTTTTAGGTATCCATCTATCGCTTCTTCCGCCTGGTCGTAACGTTGCAGAAGTAGATAGTATCCCGCCAATCCGGCCGCATATTCGGGCGAACTACTGCTGGAGGGTTTGGGAAAGAGAAGTTTTTTTAAAGTATTAAATAACGTTTCATCCCGAGGAATAATTTCGGAGAGCTGAATATACGCTGAGGCCAGCATTCCACGCGCCCGATAGTTTTCTGGATTTTTGCCAACGGCGGAATACAGTTTTTTTACGGCTCGAATATAGTCCGATGGGCTTTCATGGGCCATTAATTGCCGACCCTCTTCTAAAAGCGCCTCGGAGGCGCTGCGGTCGGGCTTGTTTCCTAGCGGAGGAGGAGGATTTACTTCCACGTAAGGAAAGCTATGCCAGCGAACATATAGATCGGGCTTTTCGCCCTCTGGTTTATTTTCTGGGGAATAGTAGGCGATTAGTAGAATACCGATAGCGAGAATGGCGGCGGTATTGCGAGAGAGAATGCGACGTCGTCCATCGGGCGTAACATATTCCGCATCGTCAATTTTTCCTCTACGAAAAAAGCCACCCCGCTTTTTCGCCGTTCCCTGCACTTCCGCATCTACCTTAGCTTTTGCTAGAGGCTCCGCCGATCTGTGCATCAAACTTTTTACGGCAATATCGGAAAGGATGCGCGTGCCACCCTCTGATAGATCTTCCTCTGAGGTGGGAACAAGAGATTGAATTTTGGTTGCTTCTTGATCTGGCGTTAAGGATTTGGGCTCGGGGAGCTTAATCTCCCGCAGTGTTGGCATTTCGAATTCAACGTTTGAATTGGACGCATCTATCGATGATTCAAAGAGAGTTTTCGTGGGCTCCGAACTTAGCTTGGTAAGCGTTCCGGCATTTGCGGGTGGCTTTGGAAGAATTGGTTTTTTGTTTTTGCTAAGATCGACTTTTTGTTTTTGTGAAAGGAGTTCGGCCAGCTCTGGATAAGAGGAGAAGGATTTCCATGTGTCGGCCAGATTTTTGGTGGTTGGTTCTTCGCCAGTAATTCTTCCCTTGAGAACGAGCGCACGAACTCTTTCAAGGTCGATCGGGCCTAGAGTTCTTTCTGCCGAGATTTTTATCTTATAGTTATCGGCTGCCATCCGTAGCTGCCCCCTGTGTTTATTCTAACACGAGCAGCTAAATATGTAGAGACTAGGGAATATAGATATAGGATTGTGCGCGCTCACGCTCTGTCCACAAGGCAAGCTGATTGAGTAGCGCCTTTTGGAAAAGCTGATTTCGAATTCCCTCTTTTTCACGCTCAAACACGGGATCTTTTGGGGCACCAATTTCGGCGATTTTTAATATCATATATCCGCCACCGGCTGATATCGGGCTGGAAGATTCGCCTACACGCAAACCGGCAATCGCTTTTTGAATGGCGGGGCTGAGTTTGTCCTCTTGTAAAACACCGAGCGAACTTTTTTCTGCACCTTGAGCTGCAAGATCAGCACCTACTGCATCGAAATCATCGCCGGCATGTAGGCGTTTTGCGGCAGCATCCGCCAGCACTTGGTTCGGTAACAATAACTGATGAAGTGTATAGGTGAGCACTAGCTTTTCATTTTTCTTCCGCTCAAGAAAAGCAGCATTGGTGTAGTAATAGTTTTTCACTTCCTCATCGGTGATCACAGAAAGTGGACGAAGCTCGCGATCAATCAACTTTCGCTTCGCGATGCTAACGCGCATCAGAGCCTCATAGTCTTCAAAGCGCACGCCTTGGGCTTTCAAAACACTACGCAAGCCTTCGCGATCAATTTTATTGTTGCGTTGAACGGAATTGATTTCTTCTTCCACCTCTTCTTTGGCGGGCGGAAACTTTTGCAGAATAAGATCCTCTTGCACTAGATAAGTAATAATTTCCGAACTCTTCTCGGGGCTAAAGTGCAGCAGGTTGACATAGGGATCGAGCTCTTTGCGTAGATTGGCGTTCTTCGAAAAACCTTCTACATCAGAGTTAAGCACTACATCGCTATTAACGAGTGCTGCCGTCTTATCAATGAGACGAGCTTCTGCGCGAAAAGACAGAATAGAAAGACAAAAAAGGATAAAAAAATGGCGCCGTAGGTGCATGGTTAGGTCATACCCTCGGCGCCAAAAAATGTCTATGAACTACTCTTGAATCAGCTTCTCGTTAATGCTGATTTTCGACTGCGAACGGAGTCCACCTAGGTAATCAGAGAAAATTTTCATACGCTTCTCGTCAAATACCATGCGTTGATACTCGGGGATTGCGATTTTGTTACAATCTTTCTCGCCCAAAAGCTTGATGATGTGTAGACCAAATTGGCTCTTCACGGGGCGCTTCGTGTACTCGCCCACGCTGAGTTTGCGCGCCTCGGCATAATAAGAGGGGTCGAGCTTGTCTTTTGTTTGGAAACCGATATCACCACCCGCATCCTTCACATAGCTTTCTTTGGAAGAGTACTGAGCAACCACTTTTTCAAAAGGAGTGCCGGCAGCAAGTGCTTTTTCTGCCGCATCCATTTTAGCGTAGGCTTCTTTTTCTTCGGCCTTAGTATGGGTTGGATGTAGCACTACATAAACATGGCTTGTGTGAATTTCTGGATTCTTTTTACAGTAGTTGCGCGCTTCTTGCTCCGAAATGGAAGAGGCGTTTTTGAATTTCTCCGATAGCTGACGCTCAACTAGAGACTGGTAGAGCACCGATTCAATGCGTTCACGAATTTCAGGATCGTTATCCAGGTGTTGTTTGCGGGCTTCTTGAACGGCCAACTCAAAATTTACGATATCATTCAAAACGCTGGCCTTGGTGGGCGGAGTGAACTTAAAAATTTGAATGCTTTCTTTATAGCGACGATCGAATTCCTCTTTGTGCAGAACCTTCCCATTGATGGTGGCCACCACATCGGAATCTTCGTCTGCTGCGAAGGAGCATAGGCTGCCAAGAAGAAGAGGGGCTAACAACAGGGCCACTTTGGCGGAGTTTTTAAACAACATAGTATAAGGATCCTCTGATGGGTAACACGTGGTACGACTCGAATATGATTCAAGTATTACGCTAGGTGAGCAGTGGGTCAAGTTGAATCAGAGATAAGAGCGATCACGCTACGCACCCCATCATAAACTTGTTTCAGACAAAGGAACTCACCGCGAACGATGAGCTTGCCATCGGGGGATAGGGAAAACCTGTTACTTTGTTGAGCAACGATGGAAAGGAGCTTGTCCATGGAGATTTTTGGATCAATTCCCGCCACGATGGATATAGCTGTTTTACCAATATGAATGGCCTTGAAGCCCATTCTTCGTAGCAATAACTTTAACACGAGTAAGGATAAGAGCTCTTCCGTTTCCCATGGCAATTTTCCATAGCGATCTAGCAGTTCTTTCTTGGCGTCGGATACGGCTTCCTCTGAATCCAGTGAAGCCAGCCTACGATAAATCGCTAAACGAGAACGTGTGTCGGGGATGAAGCTATCTGGTAAAAGAGCAGGAAATGGAGAATTGATTTCCACATCCTCTTTCGGTGCAGAAACTTCTTCGCCCTTAAGGCGTCGCACCTCTGCTTCCAGCATTTCGAGGTACATGTCGTAGCCAACATCGGCGATATGACCTGACTGAGCTCCACCTAAAATGTCGCCACCTCCGCGCAGTTCAAGATCATGCGATGCCACGGCGTAGCCACTACCTAGCTCTACGAAACGCTGGAGTATGGAGAGGCGTTCGCGTGCATCGCCAGAAATTGTTGCCCCTTCGGGAATCAAAAAATAAGCAAAGGCTCTCGTCTGAGAGCGCCCCACCCGCCCACGAATTTGATAAAGCTGACTCAGTCCGAACGCATCGGCCCGATTCACAATAATAGTATTCGCGTTTGGCACATCCAAACCATTCTCGATGATTGTGGTGGCTAGGAGCATATCGTACTCTCTACGATAAAATCCAAGCATCACCTTTTCCAGCTGGGTTTCATTCATTTGTCCGTGGGCTACGCCAATTCGCAATTTGGGCATATGTTCTTGTAGCAGCTTGCTAATTTGTTCGATCGTTTGCACGCGGTTGTGGATAAAAAATATCTGTCCGCCCCTTGCTAATTCGGCTTCAACGGCCTGGCGGATCAAGCTGATATCAAAGGTGGCCAAATGAGTTTTAATCGAGAGTCGATCGGCGGGCGGCGTTTGAATTAGGCTAATGTCCCTGAGACCCATGAGCGCCAAGTGCAGGG
This sequence comes from Oligoflexia bacterium, assembly GCA_903867855.1. Lineage (GTDB taxonomy): Bacteria > Bdellovibrionota > UBA1018 > CAIPTA01 > CAIPTA01 > CAIPTA01. Next base: position 9,510 of record CAIPTA010000151.1, read on the forward strand.
TGCGCGGAATGGGGGTGGCGGTGAGCGTGAGCAAATCCGTGGTGGCCCGAAGTTCTTTGAGTTTTTCTTTATGCTCTACTCCGAATCTTTGTTCTTCATCCACGATGAGTAAACCCAGATCGCGAAACTTCACATCTTTTGATAGCAGGCGATGGGTGCCGATAATCACATCTAGGTTTCCTGCAGATAAATCAGCAATTGTTTTTAGTTGCTCACTGCGCACTTTAAAGCGAGAAATGCTCGCTACTTTAACGGCATGGTTCTTAAGGCGCGCTGAAAACGTTTGATAGTGTTGCTCGGCAAGAATCGTGGTTGGCACTAACACAGCCACTTGTTTCCCATCCTGAACGGCCTTGAATGCAGCGCGAACTGCCACTTCTGTTTTCCCAAAACCCACATCGCCACAAACCAATCGATCCATGGGCTTGGCTTCACACATATCATCCAATGTATCTTGAATGGCTTTTTGTTGATCCGGCGTTTCGTCGTACGGAAACTCCGCTTCGAATTCGCGAAACTGTTCGTCGGGGCTGGAAAAGGCATAGCCCGATTTCATGGCGCGCTCGGCGTGCACTTTCAAGAGGCGTCCGGCAATATCTTTAACCGCCGCCTTTACTCTTTCTTTTACGCGAAGAAATTGTTGATTGCCAAGGCGATCAAGGGCGGCGCGTCCGCCCGGAGCTCCCACGTATTTCTGCAAAAGTTCCAGGCGATAGACTGGCAAATAAAGTTTGTCGTTCTCTGCGTATTCAAGGTGCACGAAATCGCCCTGAATTCCCCCGGGAGAAAGTTTCACTAAACCCTTATAGCGACCGATTCCATGTTCTGCATGCACCACCAAATCATCGGGCTGCAGTTCATCTAGATAGCGCAGTTGCAGTGCAGTATTCTTTTGCGTGGTCTTGCGAGCGTGAGTTTTTTTGCCGAAAATTTCGTCTTCCGAAATAATCGTGATCTGCTTTTCTCTTAGCGTGAAACCGTGGGAAATACTGCCGAGTAGCAAATGAACGCGAAGCCTGCCATCCTTCTGCATTTCATCGGCATATTCGATGGCTTTTGTTTTTATCTGTCGTTGTGAAAGAAGAATCGCCATGCGATCGAGCTGAGACTGTGCGTTGGCAATAAAAAGAACGGAATTTCCTTCGTCTACGCGCCTTTTTGTTTCTTTAGCAAGGGCATCCACATTGATTGATTTGCCCCCCTTTTTCTTCTCGGCGGAGTGGAGAATTTTTCCGGGCTCAGAGAGGAATTGAATATTCGGTGGACCAGAAAAATTACTGAGCGTAAGCGAATCAATAAAAACTTTTTTTATGAAGGCAGAATCGCTGAAGATGGCGGAGGAATCAGAAAAGAGTAAATCCATGCTTGGTACGAGATACTTTTCTTCTTCGCAGGTGGCGGCTAACTTTTTTTCGTGTGCAAAAAAATCAGCAACAGTACTTTTTTGTTGGATCTCGTCGATAGAGAAACAAGTAAAGTCTTTAAAATAATCCAGACAAAACGCAGGTTCTTCCTGTAAAAACGGCAGCAAATAATCTAGCTCTTGGGTAACCACGCCGCGCTGTAAAAGCTCTAGGATGCGATCCCGCGAGCTACGAGGAAAATCATTTTCATCGGCCCACCCTCGCAAGGCTTCGCGAGCGCGATGGAGGTTCGCTTGTGAGCAATCAAATTCTCTAACGGGTATTACATTGAGAGTGTCACTCGCTGAACCATCATCCAGACTTCGCTGTGTTTCAGAATTAAAAAATCGCAGGCTTTCAATTTCAATGTCATCAAATTCAAGACGACACGGGTGTTGATATAACGGGCTATAAATATCCACGATCCCACCACGCATAGAAAAAGTGCCGGGGTCTTCCGTGGTATCATCCCTCACATAACCAAGGGCGATTAGTTCGTGTTCAAGATCGCGAGGATCTTTGGAGCTGCCTTTTCCCAATTCAAACGATTTATTCAAAAAACTAGGATGAATGGTGCGTTGAAGTAGGGCTGTGTTCGAGCAAACAATTACCGGAGCCGTGTTATTTTTATTCTTGGTAGCGTAGAGACTGCGAAGGCGGTTTAACCTGGCAGAAACGCTGGCGGGAAGCCGCCGGTAGGGAGAGTTCTCCCACGGGGTTAGCAGGTGAACTTCACGATCATATTTATAGAAGCGGAAGAAGAGCTGCAAATCCTCGTAAAACTCCTGCGCCTCGTGATCATCTTTGCAAATAATGAGGGCGGGCTCCGCACTCTTGGCACAAATCTCTGCGATCACTAAAGCCGACGCTGCGCCGCTCAATCCGGTGAGATGGATTTTGGAAGAAAAGTTTGTGGGCAAGCTTGGCATCTAAGTATTGTATATTAAAGTATATTTCTTGACAGGCCCCAGCAATCTTTTTACGCTTTCGGGAAGGGAAAATCGAAAAATATGAACGTTTTTGTTGAGCTGGCGCTGCTCGTCTTTTTGTTTATCGTAATTTACGGTTTTGCAGCCCTTTGGGATCGCCTTTTTAAGGCGGCTGACGCTAGAAGTTCGCTAGAAGACGCGCGCACTCCTGAGGGAGCGTTTCGATTTTTATATCACGTACTATGGGTTTTGCTCTTCTTGGCTTTTGCCGTTCTGATGTTGCCCATGATCGTTTCTTATCGGGAAGAAATCTTTCATTCGCATTCTCTGGAGCGAATTTTTGTTCTGTCGAAAATGGCCTTTTTGCCGCTGCTGGTTTTGCTCCTCCTGGCATACGGGCGCGAGCGGGGCTATATGCGCTGGCTAGAAGAGTTAGATTGGCCGAGGAGGGATCGCTAGATGGAAACTAGTTTACAAGAGCTGCGATCTTGGACTCAGGGACACTCCTTTTGGATCTACAACGGTGGTCTATCTTGTTGCACGATGGAAGTGTTGTCCGTGAGTGGCCCGCGCTATGATTGGGAGCGCTTTGGTTGTATTTCGGTTAGTGATCCAGGCAACGCTGATGTGCTCATTGTGGCGGGTCCGGTAACGGAGTCAATGCGCGAAGAAGTGCGCTCGGCGTATGAGAAAATGCGTTCGCCCAAATTTGTTATCTCGGTTGGTTCTTGTGCCAATACGGGCGGAATGTTTGTGGATCTTAGCTATACGGTTACCCATGGTCTTGAATCGATTCTGCCGGTAGATCTTTATGTTCCTGGCTGCCCGCCAAGACCCGAGGCCCTATTGCACGCATTAATTGGTTTGCAAAAGAAAATTGCGCGGCAGGCGGCTCAATGAAAATCGAAGATTTAGTAAAAAAAATCTGCGCTGAAATGAACGCCAAGCAGGAAGATTGTATCGGCGCTCGCAAGTGTATTAACTTAAGCGCCAATCATTTTTTAAGCGCCATGGAGCTAGTCCATCACGAGCTGGGTGCTGATGCACGATTGATTTTCGCAACCGCATCGTATTTGGATAATGTATTATATTGGATGGCGGAAATTTATTGTGCGAACCAGGGATCGATTTCCGTGCGCGCAAAAGTTGATGCCGGCACAGCAATGCCATCTCTGAGCACTCTCTGGCCCCACGCAGACTGGCAAGAACGAGAAGCACAAGAACTATTTGGAATTCAATTTGTGGGAGCTAACGATTTTGAGCCCTTTTTGGTGCGAAACGCACGCGTGCAGTTTCCACATCGGAGGCAGTAGGTGTCCACTCAACTATATTATCCACCAGTAACGATGTCTCAAAAAGGAATGATTGGCCCCTTTGCGCTCTCCGTTCACGAAGATGGCGGCCTTGTAGAAAAGCTTTCCCTTGGGATTGGGTATGGTCATCGCGGAATAGAGAGCTGCTCTGAAAGTTTGGTTTTTAATCAATGTGTATTCTATTCTGATCGCGTTGATTTTCTTGCCGCCCCCGCCTGCAATGCGGCCGTGGTTTTGGCCATGGAGCGACTCGGAAGCATCGAGGTGCCAGAGCGCGCGAGTTTTATTCGATGTCTCTTGTTGGAATTAAACAGGCTACATAGCCATTTGTTTCACTTGGCACTCATTGCTAATTCCGCCGGACACGCCCCACTCTTTCAATATGCCCAGCGTGAACGCGAACGATTCAACGATCTATTCGAGATGTATTGTGGATCAAGGCTGGGTTTCGGTTCGATCTGTCTGGGTGGCGTGGTGGAAAACGCGAGCGATGGCTGGTTGTTTCGCGTGGAGCAATCCCTTTCCGCCTTAGATGAATTTCTTGTGGAAGCCAGGCAAACACTATTGAGCAGTCCACTGTTTACCACCCGCCTGGAGGGCCTCGCGCCCTTGAGCATCGAGGTGGCCAAGAAAAATAATATTTCCGGCGTGAATGCTCGCTCCGCTGGGCACCTGGTGGATGTGCGCAATGAATCTCCTTATGCGGCTTATGGAGAACTGCGTTTGGCACCTCCGCTCGCCTCTTTGGGGGGCGGAGATGGATTAGCGAGATTGCGCTACCGAATCTATGAAATGACGGAGTCCAAAGAGTTAATTCTACGCGCGCTGGCTCGCTTGCCTCGCGGGAACCATCGCGTAATAGTTGGCAATTCGATTCATTTGCCTCGTGGAGAAGCAGTGCAACGGGTGGAATCGCCACGCGGTGAATTTGGTGTATATCTGCGCAGCGAGGGTGGCACGCGGCCAATTCGTCTAAAATATTTTACCCCCTCCTATTTTATGATGCGCCTCCTACCGGAGCTTTTGCGTGGAGAACAGGTGGAGGATATTTTGCTGGCGATTCACGGTTTCGACATCTCTGTTTCTGAGGTGGATAGATGAATACAGCGTTAATCCTCTTCGCAGCCATACGAACGCTCTTCGTGGCAGTTTTTCTGGGGTTTGGAACCACAATCCTATTATATTTAGAGCGAAAAATATTTGCTCGCGCTCAACATCGCCCGGGAGCAAATAGAGCTGGTGCGTATGGTGAGTGGCAAATGGCCGCTGATTTTTTGAAGGTATTCTCGAAGTGGCGAGGAGATTCCCAAAATCGAGAAAGCTCGATTTTCCTCACCACGCTGCCACTGCAACTAATGCTTCCTCTCATTTTTACTGTGGTGCTCTTTGGCGCCTGGCATCTCTCAAGCGCTTTTAATATAGAGCTTTTAATACTTTTCTTCTTGGTTGTACTTTCTGCTGTTTTAGAAAGCTTTTATCTTCTTAGTGGATTCACGAGCATCGAGAAATATGAATATCGCCGCCACATTGCGCTCAATCTCGCGGGCAGCTGTGGATTGCTACTCTCCATTCTAACAGTAGCGCTTCACACTGGATCTTTTTCCCTTCACGCGGTGAGAAGCTTACAAACTCACTTTCCATTTCACGCGGTGATGATGAGCCCCGGCTTGTTTCTGGCAGGTTGCGTGGCCTTTTTATCTTTCTTTTTAATCCTGGCAATTCGGCCCGTGGGAGACATGGGAAATCAAGGCGCGCTTACGAAGCGGCAGTTTCTGTTCTTCTTCTATAAACGCATGTGGTTTTTCTCGCTCATTAGTTTTTGGGTTTTTGTATTTGCTGGTGCCATGGATGGACTATTTGGAATCGTCCTGTTTTTTCTGAAAATAATACTTTTGATAGTATTTTCCTTAGTTTTGCAAACCTCTCTGCCAAAACTTCGGGTGGGAGACGCCTTGGAGGCTGGAGTTCGTTTTCTGCTGCCTCTTGGTCTAATTGGACTTTTGATCGAGTTATTCTGGATCGCGTGGTGGGTACGATGAAATTTCTTCGAATACTAAGCTCTATTTTAAGTGAGGTACTCGTTACCATTAGCTATCTGCGACCGAAAGATACCAAGAAAAAGCTCGTAGTGGAGCAATATCCTGATTTAATTTCGGGCCGAAGCGTAACTGATATGTTTCCAAAATTTCGCGGCCATCTTCAAAATGATTTGAATAAATGCACGGGTTGTGGGGATTGCTTGGCTGTTTGTCCGGTGCGCGCCCTGCAAATGGATGCCCGCGTGGAGCGAGATGGAAGCGTTGTAGTGGATAGTTTCAGCATAGATCTTGGGCGTTGCTTCTCCTGTGGGGCCTGTATCGATATTTGCGCACCCGCGAGCATTACCTATTCAAGAAAATACGAAATGGCCGCCGATGCCCAAGCTGGGCTCATCTCCGTGATTCGCGATAAAAAAGCAGGTAGCACCGTTGAGGCGCCGCGAATTAGATCCTACGAGGTGCGCCGATGAAAATGGTGTGTATAGTAATTCTGCTGCTGGCAGTGGTGGTTGCCTTGATTTTGCAGTCAACCGCACTTTCAAGACGCACAAGCTTTACCGGATCTATCTTGCTCACCGTTGCACTGGGGACGCTGCTTTGGATTAATCACGCCAATTATTTAGTTGTGGCGTTGTCATTTTTCATGCTCTTAGCAGATATATCGATTTATTTTTTTGGCCGATCAATTGCGTTATTTCCGCCTCGTGAAAATGCACCACCGCAAATCACAAAAATATATCGTGCGGCAGTAATCTTTTTTCTCTCCTGTTGGGTTCTCGGCTTGGCCGCAATCATTTGGAGAAATGATTCAGATGCAAGGCCTGCTGCTGGTGCGGGGGATGCTGCTCTACAGGGATTGCACCAAATGCTTTGGACGGATGGATTCCTTTTCGTGGCAGTGGCGGCGATTTTAGTGCTCGTTTGTTCGTTCGGCGTATTTTTTATGGCAAAGAAAGAGTCTTAGCGTGGACGTAATTGTAAAAATACTATTAACATTGGCGATTTCGATGAGCGCCGTCGGCGTGGGCATCGTTTTGCTGCGACGGAAATCAATTTGGACAATGTCTGGCCAGGTTACAGCGCTGAAGGGCGTTATTTTGGGTGCAGTAGCAGTAGCTTCAACTGAGGGATTTGGGCCCGGTCAAAACTACTTGCTCATCGCTGTAATTGCGCTCGCGGGAATTCTTTTACTGTGTGCGGTAGGCATGGCAGTGATGATTCGTTGTCAGCGCTTCGATGGCACATTGGATTATGCGAAAGAGCAACAGTTGAAAAATTGATGAGAATTATATGATAAACTTGTTTCTACAGATCGGTTTTCCACTACTACTTTTCGCACCCTCGCTCATTTCCATTGTCTATATTTACTACTTTCGCAATAAACAAGATCAGGGAATTTCTCATCGTGCGCTGGCCCTGGCAGTAATCGCGACCACGGCTCTTGTGGCGTCCACGGGGGCTATTGTTTTTGGCGCCAGTGAAAATACGGAATTAATGTTATCGCTACCAGCTACGGCGGAAAGCTTTGAAGTTTCTTTAAACCTTGTTCAATCATGCTTTTTCTGGATTCTAGGATCTTGTTTCTTGTGGGCATTCCAGATGATTTTTTGGTCGAAAGAAGCGCTCACAGGAAAACACCCAACCCTTAGCTATCTCTACTGGTTGGGAGCATTTTTTTCTGGGCTCATCGTTTTGCTTGCGGGACAGGTGCTGATGGGAATCATCTTCGCGGAAATTGCTATTTTTCTTATGCACGCCTATCACCTTTTGGACGGTGGACAAGATGGGCAGTCCGCGAGGGTTTCTTATTTTAAGCGAAGTGGTTTGATTTTTATCGGACTCACCTTAATGATGGCCCTGTACCTTGCCGGCGCATTTACGGTTGGGGCGATAATTCTTTTTGGCACAGCGCTGTACGTGATGGCAATAATTTTATCGAACTCTGATTTCAGGAAGTGGAGCAATTTCGCCCCCACTATTTACTCGATTTTTATCGGCACCTTTATTTTCATGCGAGTTCTTCAGCCCGGCCTGGCAAGCGAGCTTTGGGTTCCACTGGCAATGGTGTTTACGGTATTCGCCCTGCTGTTCTCGGGATTGTCGCTACTGTCACTCTCTGGCCTGAGCTCATACTACTGGTGGGCGATGGGACTAATATGTTATTTATTCGCCCTGCAATTTAGTTCGAATAATCCTTCGGGTCACTCCTGGATTATTTTATCGATCCTATTTTTAATGAGCGTTGTTGTGCTCTCTGGTTTAACCGAAACGGTTATGAGCAAACTTCCAGTGGGTATGAAGCGTGGATTGCGGGCGATTATCATCATATTATTTATGCAGCTGATTGGTGCCTTGCCGGGTCTTGGTGCAGCGCTCGAAATGCAGCATTCCATAAATTATATTCTAGTAACTCACGGGATTTTAGTTTTCATTCTCAGCATGGCTCTCGTGAAAATTTTGTTTTTGCCTGCTGGGGCCGATTCCGCGGTTGAGCGTGGCCAACAAGCGTTAATGGGAATGGGATCTTGTTTGGCGGCACTATTCTTTTCCCAATTTTTTATTCTATTTGCGCTGGGGCGTTCTGGTGATATCGGCAGCGATTGGCTCGATCTTGATCCGGCGAAATATTTATCGCCCTTAGTTTTTCTCGGGTTGGTTTCAATTGGATTATTTGCGGCGTACTTCCTGGCTAAAAACCAAAAATATTTTTCATATCTAAGTCGTAGAGATATGAAAAACGCGGATCGATTGCCGTTGGTCAATCCGATCTATAGACAAATAAATCAGATCATAGCGAACTCGCCACAAGTGAGAATGGATCTGGCGGCAGTGCGTGCAGAGCGAGTCCTGGATCGAATTTCTGGCGTGACTGGTTATATTGAGGAACGCTTTTTACAGCGCAGTGTTTGGCGCGAGGGGAACGTGTATCTATCCTCACTTTCTAGGTATGTGAGATATTTTCATCGCGGCTCAGTTCGATTTTATATGTTTGCTGCGATCGTATTTTTCCTAATTTGGTCGGTATTTCTCGTGTTCATTTAGGTAATAACTATGAATTTTGTGACTGTAGCTTCGTTTCTATACTGCCTATCTCCACTGGTGGCTCTTTTGCTGGTGGCCGGATTACGTCGATCAAAGAATGCGATGAATTGGGTTGGAACCGGACTCGGTGTGTTTCGTTTGCTATTCCTTATTCCAATCATAGATGCGGTTTTGATTCACGCCACAAAGCTTCAACCCGCTATTGGCTTCATCGATGAATTTGCCATTCGTGTTTCTACGGATTGGAGTGGGCATCGTATTTGGTTTTTACTTGTAGTAGACTGCTGTTTTTTGATGTCTTATTTCATGCGCGTGGGAACTGCCAGGCACCAGATCTTAATTGAAATGATGCTCTATGCTTGTCAAGCGGTGATAACCTTATATGTTATCACCAGTAATTTGCTCCTCGCCAATGCGATGCAGGCGTCTACGGCATTAATTCTTTTTTTCATTGTTCGCTTATCGCTCGGCGAAAAATCAAGTACCGCTTCGTATATTTCTAATAGGGTATTGATGACCTATGCTTGCCTAGCGATACTCGGAATTGTTTGGTCGATCTCTGAATATACAATTGTGAATAGGCCGGGCTTCCCAATTTTGGAATTGAGCCCAACCACGGGCGCAAGCTCTCTTGCCATCCGACTTTGGATGATTGCACTCCTTTTTTCTGTGCCACTTTCTCCTTGGTCAAGCTGGTTTAACAGAGCGGTTGTCGATTTGCCCGAGGCGGTAACGATGGCCTTAGTGGTTTTTGTTTCAGCGGTTATTCTCCGTGCTGGCGAAACATATGTTTCGGTTTACACGGATCTTCCGAGTGCCTACAAATTACTCGTTTACCTTACTGGTGTGATGGGGTGTGTTTTTTCGCTGGCATCGCTATTCACGGTAGAAACCAGAAGGGCGATGCTGGGCTGTATTCCGAAGTTTTTTCTTTCCCTTGTTTTGGTTGGAATTGGAGTGGCTCGAGGTGGAAATCTAGCCGTTGTATACTTGCTCTGCCTATTCATTCCTATTTTTTGCGGCGTTGTTCTCTATTCCTCATCGCTATCTTTAAATACTAACTACCAACGAGTATTTGTTGGAATATTTCTGCTCTTTCTTATTGGTTTTCCTGGTAGCCCTGCCTACCAAATATTTAGTCTCGTCGGGGGGCGCTCTCTAGAGATGGGCCCTGGCTACGCCTTAATATTCGCCGTTTTGTGGTTTTCTTATTTTTTCTCCATCGTATTCATTTGCAGAAGAATTTTTTTAGACGAAGAAACGGCTGCGGTTGGGGTGGAAACGCCTCTAACAAAGGCCCCTGTACTGATGACGAGTTACGCGATTTTTATGTTGCTCTTCATGTCCTTTATAGCCCTTGTTAGTGGGAGGGTTTCGTAATGGACAATTTAATTTATGCGCTGCTCTTTATTCCCCTCTTGGTGCCGGCCGTATCCCTATTTCGTTTCTTTTCTGGGAGAGCGCTTTGGTGGTTTGCTTCTGTCGTGGCTGGAGCCGATTTTTTGGGTTTCGCTATTCTGTTCTCTCGATTTTACGCGAACTCGAAGTGGCTATCGGATGGAATAAGAACGCGTGAGATACCATGGTCGTCAGCCTGGGAAATTAGCTTTCAATTTCATCTCGATTACCTTTCTGCAAGCCTTTTGCTGGCACTCGCTTTCATTTTTTTCCTTTCAATTCTCAATGCTCGACAATCCTTTGAGCAGAGCCGAGCAAAGCTCGCAGCCCTTTGTATTTATCAAGCATTTCTATTGGGCCTTGTAGCGGCTCAAGATTTTTCTTTGTCAGTGGTATTCTTGTCGGGATTATTGGTTCCAGAGTTGCTACTAATGGGTTGGGATGAGGCAACAGATCGCGCAGCAACCTTAAAAAAGCACGCTCTCTCCGCCAGTATCTCAAGCGGAATTTTGATGATCTGCGTGCTGTTTTTTTCCGCTTCCTTCCGAGCATCTGTATCCCATTGGTTTTCCCTTTCTAATGGAGACTATGAATTACCCTATCGGAATCTCGCATTTCTTCTATTCTGTTTGGCGATCGCGCTTCGGATGCCGATCTTTCCTTTCCAATCTCGGCTCGGTTGTATTTATCGACTGCAATCGATTGAGCATCTTCTGCCGCAACTTTGTAGCGCCAATATCGGATTTTATATTTTATTTCGCTATGGCCCCAATTTTTTCCATCAAGAATTAATCGCTTTTTCTGCAATTTTGGCGTGGCTGGCTACCGCCCATATCTTTTATTCCATTCTCTATGTGGCCAGAAACGCTGGGCACCGCGAGCACATTTACGGTACTCAGCAAATTTGGAATGGGCTTTTGCTTTTGGGCTTTGTTGGTTTTGGTTCGGCGGGTTGGGTTGGCGCCTGGTCGCTCTACTTAATGCAATTGCTTGTAGTGGCTTTGGCGCTTTTTGTAGCAATAGCAGTAGAGCGAAGAGGAAAAAAACTATCGTCAGAAACGCTCATCGCGGCCCCCGCCTATTCTGCGGCCTCCGTGTTTGCCACAGTTGCCCTGTTGGGCACGCCGATAACGGTCGCCTTCTATTCCATTGCTCTTATTTTATGGTCGGGCATGGAAATTCATCGTGCCGCCACTTTGCCGATAATACTCAGCTTGCCGCTTTATCTCTGGATCGGCGTGCGGAGATTATTTTTTCGCTACTCGGGAACCGAAACAGTCTCCTCTGGAGACTCGAAGGTACTTGAATTGGATCGCACTGAGGCTGCCGTATTATTTTCTATTGGATTGGTGATTCTGGTTTGCGGTATCTGGCCAGATTTATTGATGAAGCCGATTGGTATTGAAGTGGGCCAATACTTACAGGTCGGAGGTAACAAGTGAGTGCATTTTCTGCAGAACTAATGCTGTCGGGATTGTTGGGCTTGCAACTCATTGCCCTGATTCCTGGCGGTGGAGCGTGGAAAAAAATTGGTTCAACTCTATTTCTGTTAGGAATGGCCGGGGTATTTTTCCTATCGGTATTTCAGATGCATATTGGGGCGGAGTCGATTTTCTCGGGCGCCATTCAGATGGACGAGTTGTTTCGCTTACCGCGCGCTTTGATTGCTCTAGTTTCTTTGGTACTGGGAAGCTCCGTGCTTGCCTCAACTGCATTGCCTTCAGATCGGAAGCCCGAAATATTATTTATGATAACAGCGCTCTCTCTTTTTGGGCGCGTATTGCTACTTTCGCAAAATTATTTACTCAGTTTTCTGTGTCTATTTGGATTGGCAATTCCCTCCATCTTCCTAACCGGACTTTCCTTTCGTGGACCGCTCGAAGGCGAGGCCACCTTGAAGTGGTGGTATCAATCTAGCGTTGCCGTGATCTTTGGTTTTTGTGCTATCTTGCTACTCCAACTCCTAACCGGTGGCCTGCAATATGCCGATATTGCTCATGCCATTCAGGGGATATCGACTCCACGCGCGCTACTCATCGTATTATTGTTTCTCTTTCCATTTTTTGCAGTGGCCGGACTCTTTCCTCTGCACTTTCTCTCTATTGATCGCGACCATGGCGCCCCTTGGTCTACGCAGGCGATTTGTTCGATCCTTGTATCTGGTGTGGCTGCACTGGCGATGTTGAAGGCGGGCGTGGCCGTTTATCATGATAGCGAAACTGGACGCATGCCAATGCGCATTCTGGAAAGTCTTGGTGTGATCGCTTCATTCTGGTGCTGCATCGGATCCTATACGCAACTAAATGCAAAGCGGTTCCTCGCGTTCTTTTCTGCCTCACAGTGGAGCACCCTGCTGCTAGTGGTAACAAAACCAACCGTGCTGAGTCTCGCCGCTTCTGTTTACTATTTTCTTGGGGTTAGCCTCGCTTTGGCTCTGATCTATCCAGTGATGGGATCGCTGCACGAGTTTGCGGGAGGCGATGAAACTTCCGACACCTACGGTGCTGGACGTCGAGCTGGGATGGCTGGAGTAATCTTATTGTTTGGCATGTGCTTCTTTCTATTCGCACCGCCGCTCATGGGGTTTCCGGCGCTTTTTCGAATTCTCGCAGCTCATTTCGAGCAACAAAGTATCCTGCGGGTGCTCGACTTCGCGGTGTTGCAGTTGCTCTACGCAATTATTGCGGTGCGACTAATTGCGAATGTGTTTTTTCGCGATGCGGGCGAAAGATTTACGTCTGCTGCGGCGCCATATTTTTATCCGAAGCTGAGCACATTACTCGGAGCCTTGGTGGTGGCGGTGACATTAGTGGGCGGATTGTTTTGGGATAATATTTTCGTCACACTTGAGGCAGCCGCAAAGAACTTTGTAATTTAAAAACACCATGCTAGTGTTTGCTTCACACAATTAACGCGGGGTGAAGCGTGTCCGGCTATTTACCTATTTTACTCTTGTTCCTTGTAGGACTTTTGATTTCCTCGGGCGTGATTTTTGGCGTCTACTTCATTGGTCCTAAACGTCCTAACAAATATAAAAACTCAGTGATCGAGTGTGGCGTGCCTCCGAGTGGCGATGCTAAAAAACGATTTTCTGTGCGATTCTATTTGGTGGCGATTTCTTTCCTCTTGTTCGACGTAGAGGTGGCGCTCCTTTTTCCTTGGGCGCTCGCGTTCCGCCGCTTCCTGGAGATCAACCATTTTATTTTGGGCTCAGCCCTTTTATTTCTAACCATGATCACGGTTGCCTTCGTGTATGAGTGGCGACGTGGCGGACTAGAGTGGGAGTAGAGAATGTCTAAAGACGGCGCACCCGATATTGTAACTACGCGACTCGATGATTTTGTAAACTGGGCTAGATCAAACTCTCTTTGGCCGTATCCATTTGGAACAAGCTGTTGCGGAATTGAAATGATGGCAACGCTCTCTGCAGATTACGACATGGCTCGCTTCGGCGCAGAGGTGGTGCGATTCTCCCCTCGTCAGAGTGATATGGTGATTATTGCGGGAACTATCACAGAAAAAATGGGCCCGGTATTGAAAACAATTTATGAGCAAATGGCGGATCCCAAGTGGGTAATCGCCATGGGTGCCTGCTCTTCTTCCGGCGGAATTTTTGATACTTATAGTGTTATGCAGGGTGTGGATGAAATTATCCCCGTAGATATTTATATTCCTGGTTGCCCCCCCTCGCCCGAGGGAGTGATCCATGGCGTGATGCGCTTGCAAGAAAAAATCAAAAAGTCGAAGGCGATGCTCGTATGATTTTGGATTTCCCAAAAGAAAAAGTGGAGCGCATCCGCGCAAGATATTCTGATGCAATCGAATCCGTAGAAACTGAGAATACGGACGCACCGATTTTTTTCGTGAAGAAAGAAAGGGTGCTCGAGTTTTTCAAGTCCATCCGAACCGAAGAGGGCTTGGAATATAATTTTCTCTCCGATCTCACGGCCTATGATGATAATCCGCCTACCGCATCCATCGTGGATTATGGATTGGGTTTTGTGGCGCCGGAGTCGCCTGGCTTGGGGCGCTTTGTGATGGTGTATCAGCTTTTCTCTCTTCATAGCATGGAACGCATTCGCGTGAAGGTTCGCGTGGGTGATGGAGAGGAAACTCCCTCGGTAACGCCGATCTGGAAGGCGGCAAACTGGCTGGAGCGCGAAGTATTTGATATGTACGGAATTAAATTTTCTGGTCACCCAAACTTGCGCAGAATTTTGCTCGACGATCGGTGGGTGGGTCATCCGCAAAGAAAAGATTATCCAATTAAGCGCTACCAGCGCTTCGAGGGTTCGGCCACGATTGAATCCTTGGGAATGGAGTTGGACAAATGATCACCAAAACCGACGTAAATTCTAAAAAGCAAAATCAGTTTGAAGATGAGGTAGAAGAGGGTGCCGATTTATTCGAAAACTCACAGATGCTCATCAATATTGGTCCACAGCACCCCGCCACTCACGGCACGCTTCGTATGGCTTGCCGACTGAATGGCGAAACTGTGGTGGATTCTGTTTGTGAAATTGGCTACCTCCATCGCGCCATGGAAAAATTGGGCGAAGTAAAAACCTATCACAAATTTATTCCGTATACGGATCGTCTGAATTATTGCTCTGCCCTGCAGAACAACGTGGCCTATGTAACCACGGTAGAGAAACTTTTGGGCATCGAAATTCCCGATCGCAATATTTGGATTCGCACCATGGTTTCTGAAATCGCGCGCATTATTGACCATCTTATTTGCGTGGGTATCAACGCCTTCGATTTGGGCGCGATGACATTTTTCCTCTATGGGTTTCACCAGCGAGAACAAGCCTATACTTTGATTGAGCAGTTGTGTGGCTCTCGCCTCACCACCACATATACCCGCGTGGGTGGATTGTCTGGCGATCTTCCGGATGGATTTATTCCACGATTAAAAGAGTGGCTCGTTGAACTAGAGGCGACCCTAAAAGAGATGGATAAACTCCTTACCACGAACCGCATCTGGGTGGATCGCACCAAGGGCGTGGGAATTATGTCGGCAGACGATGCTCTTAGCTATTCGATGACGGGTCCCTGCCTGCGCGCCTCCAATGTAAATGTGGATTTGCGTAGAGATCGCCCATACCTTGCCTATAAATCTTTAGAGTTTGATGTACCCGTGGCAAAGGGCTGCGATGTGTATGATCGCTACTTGGTGCGCATGCGCGAGATGCATGAGTCTGTGCGAATTTTGCGCCAGATCGCGGAGAAAATGCCAAGTGGGCCGATCTGGGCCGATGATAAGCGCGTTCGCATTCCAGAAAAAGAACGCGTGCATAATTCCATGGAATCTCTCATTCACCACTTCAAATTCTTTATGGAAGGTTTTGATGTTCCTCCTGGCGAGGCTTACTGCCCAATGGAAGGCCCAAACGGAGAAGTGGGTTTCTATATTATTAGCAAGGGTGGACCCAAAGCCTATCGCATGCGCATTCGTGCCCCATCCTTCTTTATGTTTCAACCAGCGCCAGACATGGTGCGCGGTCAACCAATCGCTGATGTGATTGCGGTGATTGGATCTGTGAATATTATCGCTGGAGAATTGGATCGTTAATATGGCAAGTTTCGGCAAAGAATTTACCACTGAAATGGAGCGCATCGAGCGCTTCTATCCCAACAAACAAGCAATGCTTCTTCCTGCTCTCCATGCAGCACAAGCGGAGCGTGGCTGGATCTCCGATTCTACCATGCAGGATATTGCGGACTATCTCTCGATTCCGAAAACAAGAGTGAAAGAAGTGGCGACATTCTACCACATGTTTCATTTGAAGCCCGTGGGTAAGTATAACCTGCAGTTTTGCAATAATATCGCCTGTTGGTTGCGCGGCTCGGAAGAGTTGATTCATCACGCAGAAAAAAAATGCGGCATTCAAATGGGTGAGACAACCCCAGATGGAAATTTCACTATTTCTGAAGTGGAGTGTTTGGGCTCCTGCGGAACCGCGCCGGTTTGCCAAATCAACGATGACTATCATGAGAACTTCGACGTGCAAGCCTTGGATAAAGTGCTTGGGGAGATGAAGTAATGCACCAGGAAATAGTTTTTTCGAAATACTATGGTCAATCGGGTGTTGAAGGTCTCGATTACTATAAAAAGAATGATGCCGGTTACCTCGCGCTCACAAAATCCATCGATATGGGCAATGAGAAGGTGCTTGCTGAAGTAAAAGATAGCGGTCTTCGTGGTCGCGGTGGCGCGGGTTTCCCATGCGGAACCAAATGGGGCTTCATTCCGAAAAATTCTGAAAAAGCAAAATACCTAGTGATCAATGCGGACGAATCTGAGCCCGGTACCTTTAAAGACCGTGCGATCATGACTTATACGCCTCATATGATGATTGAGGGAGCCATCATCGCCGCACGCACTATCGATGCGCATATGATCTATGTGTATATTCGCGGCGAGTATGTGAAAGAAGCGGAAATTTTGGAGCAAGCCATCGCCGAAGCCTACAAGGCGGGCTACCTAGGCAATAATGTGGCTGGCACTGGTTATAAATTAGATATGACGGTTCATCGCGGAGCGGGAGCCTATATCTGCGGGGAAGAAACTGCGCTCTTGAACTCTATCGAAGGAAAGCGCGGAGAACCGCGCATTAAACCCCCCTTTTTCCCTGCAGCCATCGGTCTCTACGGTTGCCCAACGGTGGTGAATAACGTAGAAACATTGGCTGCCATTCCTAGCATCATCAACCGCGGCGCTGCGTGGTTTAAGGAATTTGGACCAGAAAAAAACTACGGAATGAAATTATTCTGTATTTCTGGCCATGTAAATCGCCCTGGTTTATATGAGCGCCCAATGGGTTATCCCCTAATGAAGCTGATCAATGAAGATTGCGGCGGCATTTGGCGCGGTCGCAAATTAAAAGCAGCATTTCCAGGTGGCTCCTCCTCTCCTGTGCTCACCGCAGAAGAATGCAATATTAATTTAGATTTCGATTCTCTTGCGAAGGCGGGATCCATGCTTGGGTCTGCTGGCATCATGGTGATCGATGATGCCACGTGCATGCTTCGCGTGGCGATTCGTACAGCGCATTTCTATCAAGTGGAAAGCTGTGGCCAGTGCACGCCATGCCGCGAGGGCTCGATGTGGCTGAAAGATCTTCATTTGCGCCTAGAGCGCGGTGATGGACAGCTCGGCGATCTCGCCCTTATCGAAGACATTTGTAATAACATGGATGGAACTACCATCTGTGCCTTCGGCGAGGCAACCGCATGGCCGCTTCGTAGCATGGTGAAAAAATTCCGCGCAGAGTATGAACGTCACGTAACCGAGAAGCGTTGTCCTTTCGGTTCTAGAGCGCATTAGGAGTAGACGATGCCGAATATAGTTGTTGATGGCGTACAAGTAGAGTTTAAGCCTGGTGAGAAAATCATCGATGTGGCAGCGCGCGCGAAGAATGTGATCCCGCGCTACTGCTACCACGAGGGTCTCTCAATTGTTGCTCAGTGCCGCATGTGCCTGGTGGAAATTGAAGGTCAAAAGAAATTGGTAACCGCTTGTTCCACGCCATGTACAGATGGAATGAAAGTAAATACCACCACAGATCGCGTGAAGAAATCTGTGGCTGGTGTGCAAGAATTTTTGCTGGCGAACCACCCCCTTGATTGCCCTATTTGCGATCAAGCCGGAGAGTGCTCGCTCCAAGAAAATAGCTATAAGCATGGCAATGAAGACACTCGCTTTGATTTCTTTCGTCGCACCTATATCGATGTAGATATGGGCCCTTCCATTAAGAAGAACATGAATCGTTGCATCCACTGCACCCGCTGCATTCGCTATTGCGATGAAGTGGGGCAAATTCACGAAATGATTGCCGAGCAACGCGGAAACAATACGGCCATCGTAACCATCGATGATAAGCCTCTGCAAACCGCCTATGCCGGTGGTCTTGCGGATGTTTGCCCCGTGGGTTCGCTCACCACAAAAGATTTCCGCTTCAAGAAGCGCGTTTGGTATTTGAAAACCGCTGCGAGCATTTGCGATGGCTGTTCTCAAGGTTGTAATATCACCGTGTCTCACGATGCGGGATTGATTTACCGTCTCGAGCCTCGTGAAAATCAAGAAGTGAATAAGTGGTGGATGTGTGATGAGGGCCGTTATGGTTTCCACCATGTGCACTCTCCCTCTCGCGTGATGTCGCCCACGGATTTGCGCACTTCGGAGATGAAGAGCCTTAATTGGTCCGAAGCATCGAACGCTGCTAGAGAACTATTAAAGTCAGCCAGGTCTATTGGTTTGTTGGTTGCGGCTGATGCAACTCTTGAAGAAGTGGTAGCGCTGAAAAAATCCTTCCCACAAGCAGAGTTTTTCTCTTTCAGTATCGGAGTGGATAAATCAGAGGACGATAAGGCTACCGACCATTTGCTGCGAAGAAAAGATAAGTCGCCCAACTTGCGCGGCCTAGAAGAAGCGGGCTTCAAACCCTTCTCTTCCTTTGATCCAAAAAACTTTGATCTTTGTGTGTTCGTGAGCGCCGGAAAAGTGCGCCTTCCTTACGGAATCGCAAAGCTTGCTAAAAAATCAATTGGCATGGGGCTTTTCTTCAAAGAAGAGCTCACCGGGCTTAACCTTGTGCTTCCCGCATGTTCCACCTATGAAAAGGCGGGAACCTTTGTGAACCAACAAGGAAAGAAACAGTGTTTTGCAGCAGCGGTTCAGCCCGTTGGGATGAGTCGTCCGCTGGAAAATATTTTATCTGCGCTGAGTGATGGCGCGAGAAAGGTTGGTTAACGTGGAGCCGACACAAATCCTTCTCATCGCCATGTTGGCCAAGTTTATTTTTGTGCTGATGTTGCTTCTCAACGCAGCGCCATTAATGGCCTGGGCTGAGCGCAGAATTTGCTCTTGGATGCAAAACCGCACGGGCCCAAACCGAGTGGGTCCTTTCGGACTCTTGCAATCCGTGGCAGATGCCGTGAAGTTTATTTTTAAGGAAGACTTAATTCCCGCTCACGTACGAAAGTGGTACTACCTTGTGGCTCCTGGAATCTGCGTGGTTCCTGCGTTTCTCACCTTTGCTGTGGTTCCCTTTGGTCCGGTAATCGATGTGAATGGCCAGCATATTTCTTTGCAGCTCACAGAGATGAACGTGGGATTTGTCTATATTCTTTCCATCTCTTCCTTAGCTGTTTATGGAATCATCATTGCTTCATGGGCATCGAATAATAAATATTCAATGCTTGGTGGCTTGCGCTCAACAGCACAAATGATCAGCTATGAACTAGCGATGGGCATGAGTTTGATTGCGATAATCCTCCTCTACAATACGGTGAATCTACAGGAAATCGCCACCTCTCAGGGGGGCCCACTTCACTTTGGAAATTTTGTGATTCCGTTTCTGCCAAATTGGGGAATTTTCTACCAACCGCTTGCTTGCGTTATTTTCACCGTGGCGGCGTTTGCTGAAACGAATCGTCTTCCCTTCGATTTGCCTGAAGGTGAAGCCGAGATCGTGGCTGGATATCACTTGGAGTACGGCGGAATGAAATGGTCGCTCTTCTTCATGGCGGAGTATGCTCACATGCTCACGGCCAGCGGTTTATTCGCCACCTTCTTCTTGGGTGGATGGCATGCTCCCGGCGCGGGCGCACTTTTGCAGCACCTGCACCTAGCAGAAAATATTTTCCCATGGGCTCTCGTTGCGATTCAAGTGCTCACCTTCACCCTAAAAGTGATTCTATTCATGCTTTTCTTCATCGTGATTCGCTTCACCTTGCCAAGATTTCGCTATGACCAGCTCATGAAATTGGGCTGGAAAATTTTGGTGCCGCTTGCTTTGGCAAACGTAATTATAACTGCAGCGGTAATTGCCGCGAAAACATATTGATCGGAGAAAAATCAGATGCTGATCAAAAAAGAACAAGGATTTTTGCAGCGCTTCTACTTGGTAGAGGTGGCTATCGGTACATGGATCACCATGAAGAACTGGTTCTTCGGGAAAAATATCACGATCCAGTACCCTGAAGAGCGACGCACCTACTCGAATCGCTACCGCGGTCAGCATTTCATCAAAGCCGTAAATGGCGTGGAGAATTGTACTGCATGCATGCTTTGCCCAACCGTTTGTCCTGCCGATTGCATTCATATCGAGGCGGGCGAGCGAGAAGACAAAGAAAAGTATCCTGTTAAGTTTGAAATCGATATTTTGCGTTGCTGCTTCTGTGGATTTTGCGAAGAGGCTTGCCCTAAAGATGCCATCAAGCTTTCTAATATTTACGAAATGGCCGATTACGAGCGCCGCGTGTACGACAAAGATTTCCTTCTCATTCAAAGGTCGAAAAAATGATGGAATTAATTCAGACCCAGCTACCAAATGCTCTCTATACAATGTTTTGCGTATTTGCTGCGATTGCAGCTCTTGGCGTGGTGAGCTTGAAAAATCCTGTTTCTGCAGCCTTCTGCCTGATCATGGTTTTGCTGAACGTGTCTGGCATATTTGCCTTCCAGCAAGCCAACTTCGTGGCGGCAGTGCAGGTGCTAGTTTACGCAGGAGCCATCATGGTGCTCTTTATGTTCGTGATCATGCTTCTGAGCATCGAGAGCGTGGCGCATGATTATCCTGAATCCAAGCTTCTGATTATCGCGCCAGTGATTTTGGCCTTTGTGTTTTTATGCACGATGGTGATCGTGCTGATTCATGGTCACGCATCACCACAACAAGGAAATTATACCGTAGAAGCAATCCAACAAAATGGCGGAAACATTCGTGTGGTTTCAGAAGTGATGTTCTCTGATTATATTCTACCCTTCCAAATCGTGGGTGCTCTACTCATGTTTGCTGTGGTGGGAGCAATTACTCTCGCGAAGAGGAGAATGGACTAATGGATAAAATTGGCGATCACTATGTTTTGCAGGCGCTAATTTTAAGCGCAGTGCTTTTCTCCATCGGACTCGGCGGCATCATGATCCGCCGCAACCTCATTGCCCTGCTTATGTGCATAGAACTCATGCTTACCGCTGTGAACATTAGTTTCGTGAGCTTCGCGCGAGCCAATCACGATATCAATGGCCAACTAATGGTATTTTTTATTGTCACTGTGGCCGCTGCGGAAAGTGCCATCGGCTTGGGACTTTTGATCGCCCTATACAGAAATTTAAAAGAAGTGGGCACGGCTAAACTTAGCGCGTTGAAGGAATAATATGGTCGAGAAAACGCAACTATTGGGTTTGATAATTTTGCTGCCAATCCTTGGCGCGCTCGTGAACGGCATTTTCGGAGCCATTCCTTGGAAAAGCTTTCCGAGAATTCCAGGCACAGTGGCTGGAGTCATCGCAAGTGGCTGCGTGTTTGTGGCGTTCTTGCTGGCCTGCTCCCTCTTCTCTGGTTTGCTCGGCCACGAGTCTGTTCAATCGGCCTTCGAACACAATGCATTCCCTTGGATCAGCGTGGGTGATTTCCGCATTCCCATGCAGTTTCGTATGGATGCTCTTTCAGGCATTCTCTGTTTAGTGGTAACTGGAATTGGATTTCTCATTCATGTGTATTCTATTTCTTACATGCACGATGATGGCAATCCCGCCCGTTACTTCACCTATTTAAACCTTTTCACGGCTTCGATGTTGGTACTTATTTTGGGCGCTAGCATGCCTATCCTCTTCATCGGCTGGGAAGGCGTGGGGCTTTGCTCCTATCTGCTCATAGGTTTTTGGTTTGAAGACATCGAAAAGGCACAGGCCGGTAAAAAAGCTTTCGTGGTGAACCGCATAGGAGATCTCGGTTTCTTGCTCGGCATGTTTTTGATCTTTGCTAATTTTCACACTCTCGATTTTATGGAATTGAAAGCTGCAATGGGGAGCCTCTCCGTAGAGGTTGGTTTCGGTGTACTCACCCTGATCACCCTTCTCCTTTTTGTGGGAGCTACAGGTAAATCGGCACAAATCCCGCTATTCGTTTGGTTGCCAGATGCAATGGCTGGTCCTACTCCAGTTTCTGCGCTCATCCACGCGGCCACGATGGTGACTGCTGGTGTATACATGTGTTGCCGTCTCGGATTTCTTTTCAGCCTTACACCCATAACCTCTACGGTTATTGCGGTGATCGCTGTTCTCACCGCCTTTGTTTCTGCAACAATCGCGATTGTACAAACGGATATTAAAAAAGTGCTAGCATACTCCACGGTGAGTCAGCTCGGATTTATGTTTCTAGCTGTGGGCGTTGGTGCTTATACAACCGCAGTATTTCACCTAATCACGCATGCTTTTTTTAAGGCACTGATGTTCTTGGGTTCGGGATCTGTGATTCACGCAATGGGTGGCGAGCAAGATATGCGTAAGATGGGCGGCCTGAAAAAATATATGCCCATTACGTACTGGACATTCGTAGCCGGCACTCTTGCCATCTCTGGAATTCCAATTTTTGCAGGCTTCTTTTCCAAGGATGAAATTCTTTGGCAGAGTTTTTCTAGCCCCCTCGGTGGACTGCCTCTCTATATCGGTGGATTACTCACGGCAGGTCTCACGGCTACGTATATGGGGCGCCTTGTTTGCCTCACCTTTTTGGGTGAAAATCGCTCTAGCCATGAAGTAAAGCATCATCTTCACGAATCTCCACTGGTGATGACGATACCGCTCATCATCCTCGGATTACTCGCAACATTCGGTGGATTCTTGGGAGTGCCCCATCTTTTGGGTGGCCACGCGATACCAAATATCTTGGAACATCTCCTTGAGGGCGTAGTGCCGGCAAGCCGCGGCGAGGGTGCGGCAGCGCTCGAAGGCACGCTGATGTTTGTGTCTGTGCTGGTGGCCTGTGGTGGTCTCTACCTTTCTTACTGGTTATTCTTGGTGAGAAAATCACAGCGAGCTGCAAACCAAGAAAAAGGCGTGCATGATTTCTTGTTCAATAGCTACTACGTGAATGAATTCTATGATCTCGCAGTAGTGAAGCCAATCTACAAAGTATCCGTGTTCCTCTGGAAAGTGATCGATGTAATTGTGATCGATGGAGCGGTTATGCTCACCGCGAGAGCCTCGGCATTCTCTGGAAAGGCAATTCGTCGCTTGCAAACAGGAAATCTAGAGCATTACCTACTTAGCTTTATATTTGGAATGCTGATTATTCTTTATCTATTACTGTCCCACGCGTTTTAAGGAAAATAGTATGCCCGCTTTCTTAACAGAACACATCTTATCAATACTGGTTTTAGCGCCGCTTCTATTATCGTTGCCGCTGTTTTTAATTCCAGATTCCATGGAGTCCATTCAAAAGATATATGGCCTCGTAGTTTCCTTGCTAACATTTGTATTGAGCTTGCTCGTGTATGCGAGCTTCAACGGTGGCACTGCTGACTATCAATTTGTGGAAAAGCACGCTTGGTTAGAGAGCATTGGTGTGAGCTATTTCATGGGGATTGATGGAATTAGTCTCTACCTAGTGCTCCTCACCACTTTCTTGGTTCCCATTATTCTTCTATCTGCTTGGCATGCAGTGGAAAAGAGTGTTCGCCGCTATATTTTCTTCATGTTGTTTTTGGAGAGCACAATCCTAGGCGCATTCCTTTCGCTCGACATTTTTCTTTTCTACGTTTTTTGGGAGGCAATGCTCATCCCTATGTTCTTCCTTATCGGGATTTGGGGCGGCAAAGAAAGAATTTACGCTGCACAAAAATTCTTGATTTATACCTTCACCGGCTCTGTGCCAATGTTGATCGCTATCATCTACTTGGTATTTCAACATAAGGCTCAATTCGGCGTTTACTCTGCCGCGCTTCCCGATCTTCTAAAATTAAGCCTCCCCGGTGGCGGAGCGCATAGCGTGCAGGGCATGATTTTTATGGCGTTCGCATTGGCCTTCGCGATTAAGGTGCCCCTCTTTCCTTTGCACACCTGGTTGCCCGATGCTCACGTGCAAGCGCCCACAGGTGGATCAGTAATTTTGGCTGGTGTGATGTTGAAGCTCGGTGGTTACGGTCTCATGCGTTTTGCGATGCCGCTCTCTGCTTCTGTGCTGCCGAGTTTTGCGCCAGCACTTATGACAATTTCAGCCATCGCAATCGTATATGGTGCCTGCTTGGCCATCGCTCAGAATGATATTAAGAAGCTTGTGGCCTATAGCTCTGTATCCCACATGGGCTATGTGATTCTCGGTCTCTTCGCCATGAATCAGATTGCAGTGTCTGGATCGCTCTATCAAATGCTCAACCACGGTGTTTCCACCGGAGCATTGTTCTTATTGGTTGGTGTGCTCTACGAAAGAAAGCACACGCGAGATATTGCGGCCTACTCTGGGCTAGCCAAAACGATCCCGCTCTTCTCCATTTTCATGATAATCATTACCTTTAGCTCCATAGCGCTTCCCAGCACGAATGGATTCATTGGCGAGTTCCTAATTTTGCAAGGCGCATTCCTCGCAAATCCTTATATGACAGCCGTGGCCGGCACTGGTGTGATTCTCGGCGCAGTTTATATGTTGTGGCTCTGCCAACGCATTCTCTTCGGTAAGCCGGATGCGAAAAAGTCGGAAGGCCTCACCGATATCAATCTCCGAGAGTTTGTCTACCTAGCGCCCTTCGTGATCTTAGTTTTCTTCATGGGTCTTTATCCTAAGTTCTTTTTTGATAAAGCCGATGCCTCGATCAAACATTTTACGGAGCAACTTTCTGCTCCAGCGCCCGCAGCAAACAAGCCTGTGAGCGCGGCAGTTACTCCTCCTCCAGTAAGGACTGATTATGATAACAACCATTAATTCTGCGAATCTTTTTTTGAGCCACGAGAATTGGGTTGGGCTGATGCCTTTCTTGATTATGCTCGCTGGAGCTATGGGTTCTATGCTCCTAGGAACTTTTCAGTTTGGTCATGGTCCGATGAGGAAACTTCCGCTATTTTTGTTCTCTGCACTCTTCGTGGTGGCTGCCGGAATTTGGTCGGCCACCCATATTTCCCATGAGGCAATGCCGCTTTTTGGTGGAATGATGCAAGTAGATTACTTTAGCTCTCTATTCACCATGATGTTATGTGGTGCCACCCTATTGGTGATGATGGGATGCTTTTCCTACCTCGAGAAAGAACACATTCACTTCTCCGAATTTTATCCCATTATTATTGTTTCTACGCTCGGGATGATGCTTCTCTCTGCAGTTACAGAACTCCTTTGTATTTTCATCGCACTAGAATTGATGAGCCTTGCAGTGTATGTGCTTGTGGGTATGCGCCGCAAAGATGCACTAAGTAATGAAGCGTCGGTAAAATACTTTATTATGGGTGGTGTGGCGGCAGCGATTTTCCTCTATGGCACATCTCTCATCTACGGCGCGCTTAACACCACAAAGCTCATGGATATAGCTGCAGTCATCGCGCGTGACCCAAGTCAGCTGCACAATCCAATCCTGTTGGCCGGCCTAGTTTTCGTAACTGTCGCATTTCTATTTAAAGTTGCCGTTGTTCCCTTCCATATGTGGACACCCGACGTCTATGAAGGTGCGCCCACCTTGGTAACAAGCTATATGGCAACTGCGCTGAAGGCTGCCGTATTCGCGGCGTTTATTCGTATCGCCTCTGCCTTTTATGGCGATCACGGGGTGAGTCGCATGGGTGGTGAGACAGTTCTATTACATGACATTATTTGGATTCTGGCGCTTCTAACTATGGTGCTTGGAAACTTTGTGGCACTTGCCCAAAAAAATCTGAAGCGCCTGCTGGCGTATTCTGCCATCGCTCATACTGGATATCTTTTAGTGGGGATTCTAGCCGGGCCAAAAGTGGGCTATAGTACTCTCGTATTTTATTTGGTGGCCTATATAGCGATGAACCTCGGTGCCTTCGGGGTATTGGCAATATTAAGCTCCAAGGAAGATAGAAATTTAACCGTGGAATCCATGGCTGGCCTAGGAAACCGCAAGCCGTGGACGGCAGCAGCGCTCACCATATTCCTGCTTAGCCTCGGCGGCATGCCTCCCACTGCGGGCTTCGTGGCCAAGTATTATATTTTCTCTGCAGCCATTGAGGCAGGTGAAACTACTCTCGTGCTTCTTGGTGTGCTCACGAGTGCTGTAGCAGTTTTCTACTACCTTCGCATTGTGGTGAATATGTACATGAAAGAAGCGGGTGCCGAATCTGGAGAAGCGGTGGTTACAAACTCTGCTTTCGCTTTTGCGTCGATTTTAGTTTGTGTATTGCTTACTATTCACCTGGGTTTGTTTCCCGGACAATTACTCCACGCCATGAAACATATCGCTCTATTTTAGGGCGTCTTCTACGATCTTGGGGAATTGCAAAATATCATCAAAGGGCTTCGCGAGCACTCGCGCGGCTCCACGACGATGAAGATCTTCTTTTAGGTGTTGATCTCCATAGGCAGTCATTAGAATAACGCGAGTTTGCGGTCTGTTGGAGTGCAACCAATCTAAAACTTCCCCGCCACCAATCTCTGGCATTAAGAGATCGAGGATCACTAAATCAAAGCTCTCTTTTTGTAAAATGGCGAGAGCCTCGAGCCCGTTATTTGCCGTACTTACAGTGTGAGCCGCGCGAGCAAGCACGCGAGCGATGCTGCTAGAAATAATTTTTTCATCATCGACCACAAGAACTCTAGGCATGAATATCTTTCATTGGAATTTTAAGATGAAATTTAGTGCCACTTCCCAGGGCACTTTCTACAGAAATCTTGATGCCTATCTTTGCCGCTAAATTTTTCACGATCGAGAGGCCGAGGCCGGTACCCGATCCCTCTTGCTTGCTAGTATAGAATGGATCGAAAATATGTTCTAAGCGGTCGGATGCGATACCCGGGCCTGAATCTTCAACACTTAAGGAAATAAAGTCACCAGAGCTTTTACTGCTCAAAACTAGCGCCCCCCTGCCATTCATTGCCTGCGCAGCATTGGTGATCAAATTAAACAAAACCTGTTGAAGACTATTGGGTGAGGTTACTAGCGAAAGAGACTCTACTGTATTTGATACTTTTATTTCCCCAAGAGCGCTCCGAGAAAAAGTGAGGCTGGAGCGAACAATATCGGCCAAATCTGCCCGTTCAAAACCCTTGCCCTCGCCCTCCGTGAATCCTAGTAAATCATCGATAATTTTTTTGGATCGCCAGGCGGCATCCCGAATTTCTTTCATGTCCTCCTGAAGGGAGGGATCGCTACTGCTGGGCTCGCTCAAAATAATTTGGCTCGTAGCCAAAATTCCAGCAATAGGATTATTAATCTCGTGCGCAATAGCGCCCACCAATCTACCCACGGCGGCCATTTTCTCTGATTGGATAAGTGCTCCAGTGAGCGCGGTCTCCTTAGAGACATCTCTATAAAACTGAAAGTGATAGCTCTCTAGCGGCGTGCGAATGCCATAAGACCAAGCCAGCAAATCCCGCTTCTCTTTTCCTTGTGAGGCCAGGCGCACACCAGAGCTGGGCACTTCATCTAGAAGCGCTGGGCACGATGGGCATGGGGTTCTTCTATTTGCCAAGAGTTGATGGCATTTTTTACCTTTAATTTTTTTAATATCCTGGCCTATGAGCTTCGCAAACGCTTTATTGGCTTTCGAAATTTGAAAATCATTGTCTACCACCGTGAGTGGTTCAGAAATCGCATCAAAGGTGGAACGCCATTCCTTGCTGGCCTGGCCAATAGCCTTGAGCATTGCCACTTTTTCCAGGGCGAGCGCTAGTGGGCCATAGGTCATTTCAAGGAGCCATAAATCTCGCTCGGTGAACGGAATCAAATCCCTGCGATAGAGCACTAGCATCGCAGAACGCGCTATGCCCTTGCGCTTGGGTGCTTCCTCGGCACAAAAGCCGATGGCGATAGCGGAACCCCAAGGATTTTTTGTGTACTTGCCTAACGGATGATCCCATTCCTGTGAACTATTAAAGCTAATCGTTTTAGGCTCTAGGAAATCAAAATTTTGCGCCGGGAAATCAGCGTCAACATGCAGTTGCACAATATTTTCACTTTTCTCCGCGGGCGCGTGAAGAATTTGTAACACCTTATTGCGGTGATCAAGCAGAATGAGCGAGCTATCTTGAAACTCAATCACATTTTTAAACGTGAGCATCGCATTGAGTAGATCGGGAAAATCCTCAGAGATGGTGCACTTTTTCACTAAGCTCGTGATGAGGTGAAGCGCGGGGTTGTATTCAAAATTCCAGCCGCGTTTTTGATGCGTGCGAAGAGCGAGTAGTCGGCGGCCCTTCCTGAGCGCAGAAACGGCAGAATCAACCACATAGGATATTTCTTCCCTATTGCTTTCGGCTTGAATGCAAAATGGCGCGATCACCTTAACGTAATTGGGGATTTTCTTATCTGGCAGATATACGATGATCTGTGGCGGAGAAATTTTCTTTTGGATCTGAGAGGCCGTAGATTGGCTCATCTCTAGAGCATGTACGATCACTGCATCTGCGGGCTCATGCGCTAAGCTATCGCATAATTCTTCGATCGTGGCATGGAATGAATAAGTATAGTTGAGGGCCGTCAACTTTTCTGGAAGGGAGTGAAAATCTTCCGCACGTTCACTAAATATTTTTAGATGAACTAGGGCTGACATCCTCTACGAAGTTCTTAAGCGTTGAAGCACAGGAATGCCAAAGTCCGCCATCTCTTGGAGGGCATTCGGCAATTCATTGCAAAGTATATCCGCGAGCATTACATGGTCATTTTGCTTTTTCGCAGGTAAAAGCTCTTCAATTGCAGAAACAAGTCGTACTTGAGCTATACGCAGCGATGAATCATTCGTGTGAATACCACGATGCTTGCCGCGCAAAATCGACTGTGAGGTTAAAATTAGGTTTGTGAGATTATCTAGTCCATCTACGATGTCTACAAAGTTACCGTCTGCAACTTTAGTTTGGCCCGTTTTGTAGAGCTCTCCATTTTCTTTGCAGTGCTTGATCAGTTTTTTAATATAGGCCTTGGCCGAGTGTAGTGCCTCGAAGGCGAGCTCGAGTTGATTTACGGTGGTGATTTCAATGGAACTCAGTTGCCCCAGCGCCTGCATGGCGAAAGCGGTTTCACGCTTTTCGTCCACAGATTCGCCGTTGATTTTTAGCACCGAAACTACCTGCGATTTCGCAGCTAAGTCTTTGTTGAGAGAGTTCATGAACTCGCCAAACAAGATGCTATTATCTTTTTTCTGTTCTTGCCCGTTGATGAGTAGGTTAGCCATGCAAGCTCCTTGTCTCCTGATCATAAGTATTTTGGAATAGAGATTTGTACAAATCCAGAAGAATTAATACTTGCAGCTGCGCTCCGCGATAGGCAGCCGCCAGCTCTGACGCGATTTCCGGCACTGTTGCGGCGCGACTCTGCCCATGCCTTATAAAGAGATACTGACAAATGGGTGCCAAGTAAGGATGGGTATTGGCAAATACCCCAATCAAATCGTCTAGCTCTTGCAGGCGGTTCGAGTTGAGTTTCGCCGTATCGAGTTCTCCGCTCGCTATATTCGCCGCCACCATGCTGGTGTATTTTTGGCCAAAAAGCGTCAGCTCACAAAGCTGTTCCATGGGAGTTAATAAGGTAGTGAGCGTGCCTAAGGTTTGCTCCTCTAAGATATCCACTTCATGTGTGGATATATTGTAGCCGCTCAATGTTTGCTCCCAAAGGAGGCGATAGAAGGAGCGCAGACAATCGTTGCTTGTTGCCCCCGTGAAGAGCAAGGGGTGGAGCTTTAGATCTGTTCTGGTGCTACCATCTGATAGCGCTTCTTGTACTCGTTGGGTGATAAATACACGCACTTTGCCGAGGATAGAATCTACACGACCATCAAAATAATTTTCCCAGTTTGCTTGGTTAGGAATATTGCCTTCAGCACCAAGAACAGCGTGAGCCACAAGGTCTGCAATCAAATCACCAAACTCTGTGGTTGAAAGGGCGGCGTGATTTCTTTGCACGATGAGGTGACCATGCCCGTAAGGATAGTTAATGCAAGATTCCCCTTGCGTAGAATCCAGAGCGATGCAAAAGGTACCGAAGCCGGCAGCCATCGTTGTAAACAATCCTGGCACCGCGATCACAATATCACAAGCTTGTGCAAAGGCAGCAGTCTGCCCTAGGCCCAGGCGCCCAGTAAGCTCTACCACCCGGCTTGGTGAAGCAATGCTTTCCATTAAGGTATTGGATAGGCGTCGATCCTTAACCGTACCTAACAAATAGATTTTTAAGCGCAGATCTAGCTGGAGAATCGATTGGATTGCGGCCCGCAGCTCTTCCGGATTTTGGCCATCTAGCGCAATGCCCAGCTTGATATGTTCGCCTTGAAAGTATTTGGAGATTCCGATTTGGAGATCAGTGGGAGCCACCAACTCAAAGTCTGATTCGATCCCAATTTGATTCGCAGAGTTTCTCAATAGCTCCACGCGATGAAATGGATTGTACTGTGTGCTCGTCTGGAGTTGAGCAATATAGGCATCCCAATCATTTTCCAGGCGCAACTCGCCCGAAATATAATGTGCGCCCACATTTGTTTCACCCTTAATTTTTGCCGATAGCGCGAGGCTTTGCTCAGAGCTTCCAAGCTGATAGTAAACGCTTGGCTTGGAAATGGCGTCTACATTGGCTGTGTCTGCATTTTCCACACAATGAATGGTAAAACCAGCGGGCAAAATCTCGCATAGTTCCTCACTGTGTTCACTTATCACCAAGCAAATTTCAGCATCAGTATGTGTTTTCTGAATCGCGCGCAGACAGGGCACAGAATGTAGCAGCAGCTCCGGATTATCCAAATTGCTAACTACGACTAAATTTTTTTCCAAGTTCGCCTCCAATCCTTGATGGCAAAACTAAGACCAGTAATGAAACTAAGTCTTCGCTTTTATAATGAGCTCTTTAATTTTTTTCGCACCTTCATGGTTCGGATTAAAGGCTAAGAGTTTCTCGCATTCTTCGAGCGACTCTTTATACATAGAACGATGATACAAGATACCCGCGTAGCTGTAGAGAATATTAGAATTGACCGTATTGTTTTTAATATATTCTTGCAGAATCAAGCTTACCTGCTCAAAGCTACGAAGCTCGTAGGCACACTTTACCAGATTAAAAAGAGCAGACACTTCATGAATATCGATCTGCAGTGCACTTACGAAGGCATCATGAGCGGCTTGTTTCGCACCTTGGCCAAGGAGCGCAAGCCCAACACCTGTTAGCGCACCAGCATTTTTAGGATTGATGCGAGCTGCTTCCCGAAAGTGCAGAAGGGCAGTGGCCGTATCGCCCTTTTTCAAAGCTAGGCTGCCAATGTTCACGTGCAAAGAATCAGACTGCGCATCTAATTCATAGGCCTTACGATAGTGTGCCTCAGCATTATTGAGCTGAGCCAAGTGCATATAGCAGTTGCCAAGATGCTTGTGGATGGCAAATTGCTGTTGAGCTGATATTTTTGGCAAATTATTCGCTCTAAGCAGCGTGCCAATGGCGCCTTGATAGTCTTGCTTTTGAATGAAGAGCTCTGCAAGGGCGCGAAGGCAACTAAAGGTGGGATCATAGATGATCGCCTCACGATAAGATTTAATCGCGAGATCTATTTTTCCCTCTAATTCGAATATGGCAGCCAAACCGGCATAGGATTGGCCAAGCATTTCGCCACGTTCAATCAGTGCGCGAAAAATATTCTTGGCCAATACCGTATCGCCAGATTGCAGAAGAATTTTGGCGTTCTTAAAAAGCAGGGGCGCGTTTAGGCGACCATTGCTTTGATACACATCATCAGCCGCCATCGCATCAATGGTATCGAAGGTTTCAGAAACCATTTCATCGATGGGAGATTGATGACTAAACGTCAAATTTAAATCCATATCCGTACTACGCATGATCACACCCGTTTATTAAGTCTCTCATTATACTTGTTCGAGCTCTTATATTTGGCAAGGGCTTTCTTACCTTTATGTACGTTGCGAATTTTTTCCTCGCCCTCAACACGAATCTTTTCTAGATCAGCCATGATTTTCTCATCCAGCTCCAAAATTCTTTTTAGAATGGAATCCTTTTCTCGAATAAAATAATTGATTTTCGTTTTTTGTTCAGAATCGGGAACAAAATTCTGGAATGCAACGCTTCCCAGAATCGCTTGGATTTTTTTATCAATAGAGCCAATGATTTTCAAAAGACTCTCTCTATTTCCATAGAAAAAATCAATTTCATCCGTGGCAATTTCGGGCTCGTGCTCGAGGGCAAGCGCGTAGGCCTCATTACCAGCGAGATATTTTTTGAACCAATAGTTTTTATCTTCTAGGAGCTTAAAGATTTCGTTCATTTCCGCTCTCCAATCGATGTGTTTGATGAGGTGCCTTTTGCTTTTTCTACTGCTTCTTTCCAACCCGAATACAATGTTTCCAAGAGCTTGATACAGTGAGCTAGTTTATTGGGGTCATTACTGATATTCGC
Organism: Oligoflexia bacterium; assembly: GCA_903867855.1. Taxonomy (GTDB): domain Bacteria; phylum Bdellovibrionota; class UBA1018; order CAIPTA01; family CAIPTA01; genus CAIPTA01. The sequence continues at coordinate 41,972 of CAIPTA010000151.1, forward strand.
TTGAGTGCTCTGTTCAAAGATATGGAGGTAGAGAGATTCGAGCTGACGAGCCAGATCTCCTCCCACATCAAAATTGAGGGAGTTGCTTAATTCATTAATAATGTCTTGGGCCTTGCCAAGAAAAACACCCTTATCGGCAATGCGTTTTTCTTCCATGGCTACCTTACATTTTTTCAGATTCTGAATGGCACCTTCATAGAGCATCAATAAGATCTTCTCTTTGCTGGCAGTTGCTACTGATGTCTTTTGATATGCTTTCGCCCCAAAATTATTCATTGTCCTGATCCCCTTTTTTTCCTAACTATCCTTAACCTAAGACGCTACCACCGCCACCCAAAGCACCAGCTACCTGACTTTGCTGTGCCTTCAAGCTGGCCATTGTGCCCTCTAGTCGAGCAAACTTTTCTTTCATTGCCTTCTCTGCTGAAGACAATTGTCTTTCCTTGTTCTCTATCTGACTGTCGATATCCCGAATTCTGCGTTGAATTCCCTCTACGCGTGATTGCACCACACCTTCTTGCCTGGTGAGACCAGAAATAAGGTCTGTAAGACGGCTTGTGAAGCCTTCTCCGCCCTCATTTTCACCAGTAAAAAAATCAGTAACGCCGTCGAAATCACGTTGCATGGCCGCGTCGAGTTTTTCTTGCTTCACATCGAGCAAGCCGTTGCGGTTGAAGCTCACGCCAATGTCGGATAGGCGCATAACGCCTGAGGAGGTTTCGATCGGCGTAAGCACGAGCTGACGAATTTTATATTCTAGGGTTTGGAGAGTTACGTCGCCGCCAAGTGTTTGGGTGGTATTACTGTCTTTATCTAATTTGTTTTGCGATTGAACGAAGCTAAGTACTTCGTTAATTTTTTTGATTACTTCTTCTACCTTACCCTTGGAGCTCTTCGTATCTGCTGCCACGTTGAAGGTGAATTCTTTGCCAGGAGCGGCTTCCTTTAGGTCAAGAGTAACTCCCGGGAAAAGAGTGGTAACCTTATTGCTATCGAACTCGACGTCGAAGCCATTCACCTTAAGCACGGTGTTTTGGGCGGCTCGATTCTTATCCATGTAAAAATCTTCATCACCATCCACAAAATAGAAGTCTGGAAATTCCGCATCATTTCTTTCACCGCTCTTGGTATGGGAAACGATTAAGCGAAACGGACTATCTTCATCGGTGCCATCGTTCACCACGAGCGCATTGAGATTTAAATCTTTTTGTCCGTTGATGAGGCGCGCCAGACCATTCAATGTGCTATTGTCCTCATCGATATACACTTCTTTTTTGTCGCCGTTCGGCAAGGTATAGCTAAAATATCCTGCACCAACTTGGGTTTCATCGGGATCAGGCAGACCATTAGAAATCATGGAGGCGTGGCTAGAGAGTTGTTTCACTTCGAGCTGATAATTTCCGGGCTCGGCAATAGATTTATCCACGGTTACATCTACAAGTTCTGGACGCCCAACATCAGCCTTGAGATCACGAAATTGTTTGAAACGAGTAATTTCTTTAAGGCCCGAGGTGATGCCGTTTACTTTCGCCACAAGGTCTTGCGCGAGTTTTAATTTTGCTTGTTCGTTTTTCTTTTTAGTTTCGAGTTGGCGCACGGGTTCACGCTCAGCATCCATGAGCCGTTCCACGATGTCCTTTGGTAATCCGGACGCACTAGGTCCTAGCGACATTGGCACTAATCATCCTCCTTGATTCAAGAGCGCCTATTTAAATTATACGGCAACTAGGAAAGTCCTAGCAAGAACTTCTACTCGGGAGAGTTCACGGGATCAGTGACTTCGGTGATGGCTGTTCCTTGTACCGTGAGAAGGTGGGCAGATCGTTTCACACCAGTATCGGAGAATTGAAAATCCCCTGAGATTCCGGCAAAGCGGCCTTTCGAGATCAACTGTTCACGAAGTTGGGAGCGGGAATTTACGCTACCTGTTTCCAAAACCTGCTTCAGGATGGTGACGGCATCATAGGCCTGAACCTCGATGGTACCTGGCTGCGCCTGAAAGTACTTGACGAAGTTATTCTGAAATTCAACGCTCGCTTTGTCTTGAGTGCTAGAAAAATAGGCGTCTACAAACAGTGACTTCTGAAGATAGTGGCCAGCACGCTGAATAATTTCGTTCGTATTCCACGTGTTGATTCCAAGTAAAGGAATATCATTTACATCTTGTACGGCAAAGTTCGGCGCGATTTGCCCAACTGCTTGTGGATCATCAGGAATGAAAACCGCATCAAAATCGACAATGGCTTTCGGCGCAAAATTTTTCAGTAGGCGCTCTCTTAAGCGCCCATGAACCTTCAATGTCTTCGCGTAAATATCTTGTCGGCGCTTTAGCTCCGTGAGCTCAATCGAGCGAGCTTCCATATATTCGAGGCCGAGCAGGCGCTTGATCTCATCTTGAAAGTCGGTGCTTTTGGGTTCATAGCGCTCAATGCCCATAATCGCGCCGCCGCGACTTTCTACTGCATCCCAGAACAGGCGCACATATTGCTCGCCAAAATTATCCGAAGGAGCAACGATCGCGAATCGTTTATATCCAAGCTTTTTCATCGAATAGTCTACGATCATCTCGATTTGTTGATTCGGCGTGAGGGCTACGGGGAAAATATAGGAGCCGAGCTTATCTGCATCTACGCGCTGACTTAAACTGAGTAATGGAGTTCCAAGTTCTTGAGCCTTTTGCGCAACCAAGGGGAACTGCTTACTAAGAAGAGGTCCAACCACGGCCACGGCATGATCTTCTAAAATAAGTTTTTCTAGCGCCGCCTCGGCAGACTCCGGCGTTTCGCCAGAATCTCGAATCGCAAATTTTAGCTGATGGGATCCATTCGAATCAGGCATTTCTTCATAAATATGAAGCGCCATAAACGCAGCATTCATGCAGAGGCGACCAAAGCGGGAAAACTTACCAGAGAGTGGTAGCAAGAGGCCAATCGTATCGCCGGATACACTACCAAGACGCTGAATCTCATTCGATAGTTCTGTGGCTTTGGCGCGCAGAGGATGATTGTCTTGCGCTTTATCCAAAAACTCGTGCACGGTAGCTTCCGATTTTGCACTATCGCCCAAATACAAATAGCCGCGGGCAAGAATGAGCTGGTTGGCTAATGCCGCAGGGCTATTTTTAGGAAGTTCATCCGCGAGACTCACTAGCGAACTCACATCGGATTTCGCATCTGAATTAAATACTTTGCGGCTAGCATTGAATGCTTTTTGCAAATAAATATCGGTACTCGTCGAATCTTTCGCGATCGCAGATGCGTGAAGATAGTCGATCACGGCTTGGAGATTGAGTTCCTTAGCGAGACTAATATTTCCACGCAAGTGATAGAAGCGAACGCGAGTATCAATATCAAGGGCGCCCGCATCCACGGCCTGCAGCGTATCGTAGGCTTCTTGCGTCTTCGAGCTTTGATAGAGCGCATTGGCATAATTATAGCGCACAAGGTGCAGCGTGCTGTCGGTGGCCGCCACATTTTGCGACGCAATTTTTAGCGAGGTTTCAAACTCCTGCAATGCACCCGATAAATTCTTTTGCTGAAAAAAGATTAGTCCACGCAAATTGTGCGCTTTCGCCACCATTTTCTCGTGAACACTAGCGGGATCAAGACTGAGATAGGCCGATAGTTTTTGTAAGGATCCCGCAGGATCACCGCTCAAGTACGCGTGCTCCGCATCGAGATACTGACTATCACTCTCATCTGGTTTGATTGCACTCGCAGCAACACTCACCAACACCGTGTAGGCAGCACAAAACAAAACCAAACCGAGTTTTTTCATCCGAAGAGTTCCTTCACCTTGCCAAGAAAGCTTTTCGCTAACGGTTGCGATTCCGCGCTGAAGCTTTTCTCCAACTCTTGCAACAACTCTTTTTGATGGTTGGTTAGCTTGGTTGGAGTTTCCACTAATATTCTCAGCAATTGATCACCGCGTCCATAGCCGCCCAAGCGAGCGAGGCCTTTTCCTTTCAGGCGCAGGGTTTGATGGCTTTGGGTTCCGGCTGGCACCTTCACCTTAATTTTTCCCTCGAGGCTTGGCACATCTATTTCAGCTCCAATGGAAGCCTGTGCGAAGGAGACGGGTACATCGCAAAGCACATTATCCCCATCTCGTTCGAAGATAGCGTGGGAGCGCACGTGAATTGCTACGTATAAATCACCGGGATGCCCACCGCGAGCGCCGCCGTTACCCTCACCAGAAAGTTTTAGGCGTTGACCAGTATCAATCCCAGCAGGAATCTTCACTTCGATCTTTGCTTTTTTCTGCGTGCGACCATGACCCTTACAGACATCACATGGATCTTTAATCACCACGCCCTCGCCATGGCAGGCCGGGCAGGGTCTTGCCACGCTAAAGAATCCTTGCTGATAGTGCACCTCACCAATGCCGCCACAGGTGGAGCAGCTTTGACCCTTTCCACTCTTAGAGCCGGTGCCTGAGCATTTTTCACAAGCAGCTTCGCGCCAGATTTCTAGCGTCTGCACTTTACCAAAGGCCGCTTCTTCAAAGGAAATATCTAATTGATAAGAAAGATCTTCTCCCGGCTTACCGCCTTGGGAGCCTCTTCCACCACGGCGTCTCCCGCGACCGCCACCGCCTTGGCCGAAAATATCACCGAAAATATCACCGAAAATATCGTTGATATTTTCGCCATCAAATCCACCATGGAAGCCGCCACCACCACCACCCATGCCACCAACGCCCGCATGTCCGAACTGATCATACGCACGGCGCTTTTCGGGATTGGAAAGCACTTCGTAGGCTTCAGAAAGTTCTTTAAATTTTTCTTCTGCTTCTTTATTGCCCGGATTTTTATCCGGGTGAAACTGAATCGCCTTTTTGCGATAGGCTTTTTTTAAGTCGTCGGGGGTGACAGACTTGGGAACTTCCAAAATTTCGTAGTAGTCGCGTTTTGCCATACTCAAAAACCGCCAAGCTCGATTTGAGCCAGGCGGTCTTTCTTAAAAAAGGTCCCTTGCGGGAAATTACTGTTTAGAGCTCTTTGAAGTCGGCATCGATCACATCGTCTTTGCCGCCTTTGGTTTCTTGGGTCTTCTCATTGTCTGCATGCGTGTGAGCGCCGTTTCCATTAGGGGCAGCGCCATTTTCAGGAGTTGCTTGCTTATAGAGTTGCTCGGCCATCTTATTGGACGCTTTTTGCAAAGCTTCCGTGGCAGTTTTCATCCGGTTAGCGTCAGTGGTTTCAAGCGCTTCTTTTGCTTCTTTGAGGGCGGTTTCCACATCAGCTTTCGCAGCAGCGTCCACCTTGGCTTCATTCTCTTTTAGCGTTTTCTCTACAGAGTAGGTGAGACCATCGAGTTCGTTTTTGGCGTTAACCACTTTGCGACGAGCCTCGTCTTCGCTCTTATTCTTCTCTGCATCAGAAACCATTTTTTTGATTTCATCTTCGCTCAAGCCAGAGCTTGGAGTGATCTGGATTTTTTGTTCTTTTCCAGTGCCCAAGTCTTTCGCCGAAACGTTCACGAGGCCGTTCGCATCGATATCGAAGGTAACTTCGATCTGAGGCATACCGCGAGGAGCAGATGGAATTCCAACTAGATCAAAGCGACCAAGCGGACGGTTGTCTGTTGCGAACTCACGCTCCCCTTGCAGCACATTGATGGTCACCGCAGTTTGGTTGTCTGCAGCGGTGGAGAAGGTTTGCGATTTTTTCGCAGGAATCGTGGTGTTCTTATCGATCAATTTCGTGAACACGCCGCCCAAGGTTTCGATACCGAGAGAAAGCGGAGTTACGTCGAGAAGGAGCACATCTTTCACATCACCTTGAAGCACGCCGCCTTGAATCGCGGCACCAACGGCCACTACTTCATCGGGGTTAACGCCTTTGGATGGCTCTTTTCCGAAGATCTCTTTCACCTTCTCTTGCACTTTTGGCATACGGGTCATCCCGCCTACCAAGATCACTTCATTGATTTCGCTCTTCGAAAAACCAGAATCTTTGATTGCGGTTTCGCAGGGCTTCACAAGTTTATCGATCAAATCGCTCACTAGCGCTTCGAGCTTCGAGCGAGAGAGGGTAACGTTCAAATGTTTCGGACCAGAAGCATCCGCAGTGATGAAGGGCAAGCTAACAGTGGTTTCTAGTGAGCTAGAAAGTTCGTGTTTCGCTTTTTCTGCCGCTTCTTTCAAGCGCTGAAGAGCCATTTTATCTTTGCGAAGATCGATGCCGCTTTCTTTTTTGAATTCATCGGCCAAGAAATCCATGATTTTTTGGTCGAAGTTACCACCACCCAAAAAGGTATCGCCGTTGGTGGATTTTACTTCGAATACGCCATCG
>CAIPTA010000152.1 GCA_903867855.1 Oligoflexia bacterium
CTTTTTTCCACCAGAGGCTAAATCGCTTCATGGCTTTGGTTGTCTTTTTCCTAGAAATGAAGGTATTCGCTCACTGGGCGTTTTATCGAGCAGTGAAATTTTTGCGAATCGTGGCGCGCACACCGAAACATGGATTTTAGGCGGAGCCGAAGACCAAAGTATTCTTGGATTCAGCGACGAGGAACTACTCCAAGTGATTCTTAAGGATCGTGATAAGCTGCTCGGAGAAAAAATCGCACCAGTAGCCACGAATATTTATCGCTGGGAGCGGGGCATTCCGCACTACACGATCGCCCTTGAGAAACTTTTACCGGAGCTTCAACAGCCACAAGGAATCCATCTATTCGGAAATTACTTGGGCAAGTTAGGCCTCGCAAAAATTTTGGAAGCTGCTAGCAAATTACCAGAGGAAATACATCATGGCTAAAGTTGGGATCGTACTCGTCAATATTGGCACACCTAAAACACCAGAAACAAAGGATGTAGCCATCTACTTGCGAGAATTTCTCATGGATCCGCTGGTGATCACTCTGCCCTTCCTCTTCCGCTGGATTCTCGTGAATCTGATTATCGTGCCCCTGCGCGCACCAAAGTCCGCGGAGAAATATAAAAAAGTATGGACCAAGGAAGGCTCGCCACTTGCTGTGCACTCGGAAGCGCTCGCCAAGAAATTAGGTGCGGCGCTACCCTATCCTGTAGAGGCGGCAATGCACTACGGCGAGCCGAGTCTTAGGAAAGTACTAAAAAAATATGAGGCAATGGGATTAGAAAAAATTATTGTGGTGCCAATGTATCCACAATTTGCAGAAGCCACCACTGGCTCCACGAAGATGCGTGTGAAGGAGATGGTAAAGAAAGAAAATATAACTACGAAAATCGAATTTACTCCGCCTTTTTATGACGACGAAGAATTCTTGGCCTCTTGGGTGCGCATCTACAAAGATAAATTTGCTCAGGAAGGCACTCCAGATCATGTACTCTTCACTTTCCATGGCTTGCCACAATCGCAAATAAAAACCATATGTGAAAGCTGCAAAACAGATGGAACTTGTTGTGCTGTAGCGCGAACAGAAAACAAAGACTGCTATCGCATGCAATGCGTTCAAACCGCGAAGCTGCTTTCATCAAGATTAGCTCTTTCAGAGGAAAACTGGAGTGTGAGCTTTCAATCTAGGCTCGGACGAGCTGAGTGGATTCGTCCTTACACGGAAGATGTATTGGCCTCACTTGCACAAAAAGGCAAAAAGAAAATCGCTGTGCTTTGTCCTGCGTTCACCGCCGATTGCTTGGAAACCATAGAAGAGATTGGGATCGAAGGATTGCACACGTTTTCCAAAAATGGGGGTAGCGAATATCACCTGCTCCCTTGCCTCAATAGCCAAGAACATTGGACCAAAGCGCTCGCCGTGATCTTACAGAAAGCGCATGGAATTTAACTTTAGGAACCGCTATGATTGGCATAGATGTTTTTGTCAGAATCCGAGCTCAGCTCAGCGCAAATTATAGAGAAGGTACAGAGGCTCAGAACTCTGTTATCCGAAGAAAAACTTTCGATTGTATCGAAAAACCAGGCTCTATCCATTCTTGATGAAATCGAATCCGGATCGAGCCCAAAGCGTAAATCTACGTTGAGTCCTCGTTTTTTTGAATCTGTCCTTAACACTCTTCCAGGGCTTGTTTGCCATATCGATTCAAATTTAAATTATGTGTATGCAAATGCTGCCTATGAAAAGTGGTACGGAATAGATTGCAAGGAGATCATCGGCAAAAATATGGCCGATATTTTAGGGCATGTCTCCCTTGCAAAATTGAAGCCCTACTTAGACGGGGTATTGCAGGGAAAAGAGCAAGAATTTGAAGTCGAACTTGCAATGAAGTGTGGTGGCACCCGCTGGCTTCGTGGTCACTATATTCCCGTGCGTAACGAAGCAGAAATAATCGGCTTTAATGCAGTAGTGGAAAATATTTCAGATCGTCGCATGCAATCAGAAATTATCCAAAATCAACGCAGTTTTTATTCCAATATATTAAACTCCATGGAAGAGGGATTTGCGATTCAGGATAAAGATGCGAAAATCCTTCATTTCAATCCAGCGGCTGCGAATATTCTTGGCCTAACGGAAGACCAGCTTCTAGGAAGAACTTCCCTTGATTCCCGCTGGCGTGCGATCCATGAAGACGGATCTCCCTTCCCTGGCGACACTCATCCCGCCATGGTTACTATCAGAACGGGTAAGCCAGATACCAATAAGGTGATGGGTATCATTACTCCAGTTGAGAAGCTCCGCTGGCTGCGAGTAAACGCCATTCCCTTTCAGGCAGACTTAGAGGGCAAACAAGCGGTTGTGCTTGTTACCTTTTCCGATATCACCTCGCAGATCGAGCGAAATCAGTTTCTCTCTAATATCATGACCAATTCTCCTGGGGTAATTTACCAATACTGTTTGCATCCAGATGGAACCATTTCGATTCCATTCATGAGTGCAAAAGCCAAAGATATCTATGAAAAACCTGGGGATGAAATCAAAGCGAACGTTGCCTTCCTCTTTGAGATCATGTCAACGGCTGATCAAGAGCGCGTCGCCGCATCCATCAAAGTCAGCGCCGATAACTTAAGTCTGTTCCATTGGAATGGACAAATTAAACTACCAAGTGAAAACAGGAAGTGGATCTCTGTAACTGGAATACCATACACAAGAGCCGATGGCTGTGTGATTTGGGATGGAATTGTTTTAGATCAAACAAAACAACATCTACTAGAAGAACAGCTAGCTAAAGAACAAGCAAATTCTATTCATGCCATGCGGCTCAGCTCTTTAGGAGAAATGTCGGCGGGCATTGCTCACGAGATCAATAATCCCTTGGCTATTATTTCGGGCTTAGTCTCTATGTTACCAAAGGCGGTAGAGGACCCGATAAAGTTTGAGGATAGACTGAGCAAGATTAATCAATCTGTAGATCGAATCGCAAAAATCGTGCGGGGCTTGAAGAAATTTTCGCGCACAGATTTAGAGCGATCAAAACAAACACTATCCGTTTCAGCTCTCATTCGAGAATCGATGGTCTTCACTGAAATTCAAGCGAAGCGAAGCGATGTTTCGGTGGAGATACAATTAGACGACCAACTCTTTATCCAAGCCAATGAAGTAGAAATCGAACAAGTTTTAATTAATTTAGTGAATAACGCTGTCGATGCGGTGAAAACACTCCCTAAAAAATGGGTAAGGATAGAGACCCATAGAGAGGCGTCAGAAGTGGTTTTACGGATCACTGACTCTGGCACAGGAATCTCCGCAGCCATAGCTACGAAGGTCTTCGACCCATTCTTTACCACCAAGCCAATCGGACAAGGCACCGGCCTAGGCCTCAGTATTTCCCGCGGAATCATTCTCGACCATGGTGGCACTATTGCGATACTACCCAACCAAGCGAATACATGTTTTGAAATCCGTTTTCCTGCGGTGACAACGAATGCATCCTGAGATCGCCAGTTTCGCCGCCTATCTGCGCCTCGATAAGGGTCTTTCTGCAAATTCCATTTCTAGCTATGTCTCTGATCTAGAATTATTTCTATCTATTACTAAATTAAAGTCATTTAAGGATGCTACGGAAGAAAACATAGACGCCTACTTCACTGCGCTTTGGACGCAAAAGCTTCGCACCGCCAGCGTGCAACGAAAACTTTCGAGCCTTAGGGCGTTTTTTCAATTCCGCGCCGACCTAAAAAACCCCACGCGCAATGTGGAGCTACCCAAAAAGAAGCGATCCCTACCCAAGGCACTCTCCCGTCAGGATATCGAAAAACTTTTAGCCGCTCCCGACCTCTCCACATCCGAAGGCATCCGCGAGCGAATCATGCTTGATTTACTCTATGCCTGCGGCCTGCGAGTTTCCGAACTGGTAGAAATCAAACGCTCCCAAGTTTTGCTCGATAAAAAACTACTTCGCATCAAGGGCAAAGGATCCAAAGAGCGCCTCATTCCCTTCGGCGACGAAACCCACAAGCGCCTCTCTCACTATCTCGATGAAGTCTATCCGAAACTCAATCCGGCTTTTCAAGAGGATCGCCTCTTCCCCTTCACCCGGCAGGCCTTCTGGCTGCGTCTCAAGGGCTTGGCAAAAGAAGCTGGACTAAAAAGCTCGCTCTCCCCTCACATGCTGCGCCATTCTTTCGCCACGCACTTGCTAGAGGGCGGCATGAACCTGCGCTCCGTGCAAACTCTGCTTGGCCACAGCGATATCTCCACTACGGCCATCTATACCCATGTGGATGAACTTCGCCTCCTGAAGGCTCACCATAAATTTCACCCCCGCAAGTAAGCCCTACGACCATATTGACCCGGCCGCCGCACTCTTCTATAAAGGAGGCATGGACGGAATCAATATTGCAGAAATTATCCAACGTGTAGTGATCTTTATGCCTGCATTTATATTGGCGCTAGTGGTGCATGAATATGCCCATGCTTGGATGGCGAAACGCCATGGCGATACTAGCTCGGAGTGGGCGGGCCGTCTCACTTTCAATCCGGCTGCCCATATCGACCCGCTTGGAACAATCGTTTTTCCGATGATTAGCGTCGTCCTAGGCAGCAGCATCTTTTTTGGCTGGGCGAAACCTGTACCCATTGATCCACGCCAATTTAAAAACTATCGCAAAGGCCTCTTTTGGGTGGCCTTTGCTGGCCCGATTTCCAATATCATTCTCGGCTTTCTCGCCGCTTTCGCCTTAGTGGCTACGGCAGCCTATGTGCCGCAAACTTTCTCCTTTTTCACTCCTATGCTGGAGATGCTAAAAGCCCTGCTGCAAATCAGCTTTGCCCTCGCTATTTTTAACCTGATACCCCTACCGCCGCTCGACGGTTCCAATATGCTCCTTGCCACTCTGAGTTATGAAGCCACCCAGAAATTCCTAGTGATCCAGCAATATAGTTTCTTCATCCTAATTTTCTTAATGATTTCGCACACCTTGGAAATTATTGGGGTTCCAATCCTCTGGCTTTGCAATATTGCAATAAATTTGGCCGCCCATGTCTTTCCGCTTTCTTCCGCCCTCTAACTTGGTTAGAGTTAATCCCGATGAATACAGAACTCCGTGTAAAGCTCGCTAGTTTCGAAGGTCCCCTGGATCTGCTGCTTTACCTCATTCAAAAAGACGAAATTGATATCCGTAATATCCGCATCACGGAAATTACAGAGCAATACCTCCGCACTCTTGATCTCATGCGCGAGCATAACCTCGATGTAGCGGGCGATTTCCTACTCATGGCGTCAACCCTCATTTGGTTGAAGAGCCGCACTCTCCTGCCAAATCAAGATGCGCTTGAGCAAGTAGCCGGAGAAGAGATTACTACGCAGGAAGAACTCATGCGTCGCCTGCTCGATCACCAACGCTACCGCGCGATGGCGATTGACCTAAAGCAAATGCCGATGCTCGGCCAAGATTTCTTTAAGCGTCCGCTCCCTGATGAGCGAGAAAAGCGCGAACAACTCTTGAAAGAGATGAACCTCACGGATCTCACCCTCGCCTTTCAACAACTTTTATTGAAGGCTCGTCGCCCTTCTGTGCGCGTAAAAACGGATCGCATGTCAATCGCAGATGCGGCGAAAAAAATTGCCGACAAGCTTGGCGCACAAGATATCACGGAATTCCAAAGCCTCTTCAGCATTGAGCCTGATCGCAATGAACTCGTGGTTACTTTCTTGGCGATTCTTGAACTTGGCCGTCTACAAAAACTTCGCGTGCTCCAACACATGAGCTTCGGTTCTATTTACCTCGTGCTACGAGATAAGTTGAACTTGGAAACCATGCAAAACCTCTTCGAATCAGGAGATTCCTATGCATACACAAGACCAGAACCAGTTGTTGCCGCAAGCGTCTGAAGAAAGTCTGGAGGCAAGCGCTTCCCTTACCGAGACTCTCAGTGAAGATGCTGCTTTTGCTGCGCCTCTTAGCCCAGAGCAAGTGGCCGAGCTAAACGAGATTGAAACGGCACAAACGATTCCCATGTCGTTCCAAGACTATACTACGGATCAATTGCAAGCCGCCGTAGAAGCCACTCTATTCATGCACCACAAGCCCATTTCCCTCGCGAAGCTGCGCGAACTCATTAACCCTACGATTGGGGAAGAAGAGTATCGCACGGCGATTTCCAATTTGATGGCGCTCTATTTTGACGAATCCCGCGGGATCGAACTCATGGAAGTGGCGCACGCCTACCAATTCCGCACCAAGCAAGAGCATAAGGATATTCTGCGACGCATGTTCCAGATCACCCCGATGAAGCTCACGAATGCCATGCTCGAAGTGCTTGCCATTACCGCCTATAACCAGCCAATTACCAAAGATGCGGTGGAAAAGATCCGCGGAGTCGACTCCAGCCACCTTTTCCGCGTGCTCATGGATAAAAAAATGCTGCGTATCGCCGGAAAGAGCGACGACTTGGGCAAACCTATGCTATATGCAACTACCAAAGAGTTTCTAGAGCTCTTCGGCCTCCGCGACCTTTCGGCCCTGCCAAGCTTGCGCGAGATCGAAGATATGCTGCCGAAAAATGAAGTAGGCTCCGTAAGCGAAGAAGAAGTGCTTGCGAAGGAAATGGAAGGCATCGTTGCCGATTCTAAGCCAATCGATTTTAACGATCTGGAGCTCGCCGAAGAGGGATTGTTAGATGGACAGGAAATCATCGAGAAACGCGAAGAAAACGCGGAGACTGAAGGAATGGAACACGAAAGCGTTCCATCACAAGCGCACAGCCACGGGAGCGAGAAAATCCACGATGGCGAAGCACGAGACGCCGAAACCGGAGACAGTTTCGATCTCCCGCCAGAAACTCTTAGACATTTCCCGCTTGGACCAGAAGGCAACGCTTAGACTC
>CAIPTA010000153.1 GCA_903867855.1 Oligoflexia bacterium
TATGGATAAAGAGCTTCGCTTCGCAATTCGCGAAGGCGGACGCACCGTAGGCGCAGGCGTTGTAGCGGAGATCATCGAGTAATTTCGAGTCGCTATTTGCAATAAAGAAGGGGAGGCTCTGTTAGGGTCTCCCTTTTTCAGTTATAAGGTTTCATCGATAGGCCAGTAGCTCCAATTGGTAGAGCAGCGGATTCCAAATCCGCTTGTTGTGGGTTCGAGTCCCTCCTGGCCTGCCACTACAATCCCTAAGTATTGAAATACTTAGGGATTTTCTTTTTTCTTTCCTCACTGTGTGTGATTTTGTGTGTGCCTCAAGACACAAGGCCACTTCGAGGATGGGGAAGCGGTGGTGGACGAAGTAACGGATGATGCCATGCTTGGATTGCAGGCCGCCAGCGTGCGCAGCAAGGTGGCGCTTGGCAAACGCGCTGGGGAGTGGATCAGGAGGATCGGCTCTGTTGGGCAAATGCCCGTGCCGGAGCTAACCGGACACCTCTGCGCGAATGTGAACGGCTTCTCCCTCCACGCCGGAGTATACTGCGCTCCATTTGACCGCCAGAAGCTGGAGCACCTATGTAGGTATATCGCGAGGCCCGCGATCGCGGAGGAGCGCCTCAAGTTACTGCCTAACGAGGATGTACTCCTAAAGCTGAAAAAACCGTACAGCGACGGAACCTCCCACCTTGTGTTCTCTGGCGTCGAGTTCGTGGAGAAGTTGGCGGCACCAGTGCCCCCGCCGAGAGCTCACCTCACCAGGTTTCACGGCTGCCTCGCTCCGCACTCCAAGATCCGATCCCAAGTAGTGCCGAAGAAAAAGGACGAGGCACCAAAAGAAGGAGCAGCGGCACCGGCAGCCGATACCGCGCCCGTGGACACCAAGTCAAAGCGCCTCTCCTGGGCTAAGCTACTAAAGCGCGTATTCCAGATCGACATGGAAAACTGCCGCCACTGCGGCGGCGAGATGAAAACGCTAGCAGCCATCAAGGATCGCTTCACAATCGAGAAGATTCTCAAACACGTGGGCCTGCCACACAAACCTCCCGACGTCGCCCGATCTAGATACGCCGTGCAAGAATATCTCTTCTAAGCAGATCCTAAAGTGGATCCCAGGGCCGAGCCACGCCCAAAAATCAGCAGAAATCTAGGAAACTAGGCCAGATGAGCGAAGCTCAGCGCGCCAATGCTCCATGCTCAGCCGAATTCCGGTGATGCCAGCCCAATTCGCGCAAATCTCAGGGGTATTTCCCGCCTTTCGGGGGCCATACCTGTTACGAGAGGTGCTTTAAATTTCCTATCCCTAATGTTGTCATTATCAAATAAATAGTAACTTTCAATAAAATGCTTCTATTTTTATTTTTTTTCATTACTATTTATTTCGTACCAAATTTTAATATTCAGTTCTTGTGGAGTAAGTAATGAATAAATTGATGCGTATTCTCGCGCTAAGCCTTTTGGCCTTCAGTATAAATAACATCGCGATGGCTGATGATGGTTCCAATTATACTTGGAATAAAGTGGAAGGCTTCGGTAACGCTGCACTCCAATCCATCACCCCGGGTGGAAATAGCTTTGCTGGCGGCGCTCATTATACCCCTAGCTACAAGTTTTCGGATTCGATCAAGCTCAAGGGCTTATTCGGTGGTGAGCTATTTAAATCCACCACCCTCACGAATAGCAAAGTGTATTTTGTGGCGAACTATTTCTTGGCGGCGAATTTAAATATTTTGAGCCAATCCCCGATTACCTTCAACGCCGGTGCCGGGGGGGGAACGGATCTTCGCTCCAGTGGAAAAACGCGCGTAGGCTTTTTGCTCGGTGGTGACTACGATTTTGGCAGCAAGAAGCTTTTTGGCATCTTTGATCATGCGCTGCTCGATGGCTATTACTACCTAAATAGCTCGAAACTTTTTGTAATTAATTATGGTTTAGGCGTCAGCCTTTAATTCGGAGGGATATATGAAACTGTCCTTGAAAAAAGTGGTTCTTCTTTTGATTTGCGCTGGCGCCATCGCCGCAGGAATTGTGGCTTGCGGAAAAGGCGTCGAATTCGGTGCTAAAAGCTTTGTGCTAACAGGAGCCTCGTCATGAAGTATTTACTATTACTAGCATCTATTATTATTACTCCTACAAGTTGGGCAGCCACAACCAATGCTTCCAGTGCTATTTTGCACGTCTATGGTGCCTACTTAGCGGAGAGTGGAGATTGCAGCAATCCAATCAAATTCGTGGATAACAGTGGGTCCGCTCAGTCGTTTGATATGGTAACCACTCCCACCTTAGGACAAGGAACAGTGCCGGCAAAAACCTATAATTGTCTCATCATCGAGATGACCGACAGGGTGGATTTTGTGCCTACCACCACTACAGGGAACTGCACAGCAGGAACGAGCTATACCCGCTACGTTTGTCAAGCTGGGAGTAGCTCTACAAATCCTACAACTGGAGCTGTTACTGCGTGCACCGGTACGAGCCAGACCGGTGAGGATCACGTTTTTATTTATATCTCAACCTGGGCAACAAACCCAAATGGAACCAACGCGTTTAGTCCTCCTACCTACAACGGTGACGCAACCAATGGTATCAACTTGGCAACTCCTATTGATGCCAGCAAAGGCGGCGGCGCATTTATCTTTAATACGACGGGCAAAGTGGATGGTGGGCAAAACCCCTGCGATCTGAACGTGCCAATATTCTCCTTCCGTTCTCTTTAGATCAAATAGAGAAATCTAAATTTCAAGAGAGGCGCGCCTAATACAGGCAGCCTCTCTTTTCTTTTTGTGCTATAAAAATTTTCGCTATGGAATTCAAACTCAAAGAGGAATACATCACGCTACAATCGCTCTTGAAAGCAAGTGGCCTCGCTGATTCTGGGGGAGCCGCAAAAATCGCGATCGTCTCGGGAGAAGTTTCCGTAGATGGCGAAGTAGAGATCCGCCGCGGTAAGAAAATCCGAGCGGGACAAAGCGTCGCTTTCGCTGGGCAAGAGATCAAGGTCACAGCCTAGTTGAGCATTTCACTCACGGAATTATTTTCTAGAAATGTGGCCAAAATGGCCGCAGGGTGCGCTATCTTTTCCGCCTAAGGCCAAAGATCCCCCCTTGTCCCCGCCTAATAGAGCCATTTAGTCTAAGTGTATCGTAGTCGACTACACCCCAGAGATATTTGTTTCCTGACCAACGAAGTGGTTCGAAACGAATCTATCCCATTGCTATTTAAAACGATTTTGGCGATTTTTTTGATGCGACTTTTTCCAGCAAAGTCGAATTTTTGTGCCAATCAAAGTGCCTTTTGAAATCAAGACGTTATCGTTAACTTAGCGATCCTGCGCAAA
>CAIPTA010000154.1 GCA_903867855.1 Oligoflexia bacterium
GCCGCCAGCAGCCCAAAATTATACGGCACCCCGATCTTGCTCTCTAGCAGCACGCTTCCCCTCTCATTCGTAGGCATAGGTGAAATTCCTCTCAAAAAGTTTTGGATCGCCTAGTAGCGCAATTGAACTTTGATAGAGTTTGCTCGAAAACATTGATTGGCAGCGGATCACAGCTAGGATTTGCTGTGCATTTAAGAGTGAGATTCTACCAGGGACATCTGGGAATAGAGTGCTCTCTCGATACAATTGCGCGAGAGTGATGGGAGTGAAAAGGCATGTTGCATTCTCTGCCGAAAATTTATTTTTTCGACAGATGAGCTGGCTACTTTCTTTTATGGTTTCTTCGATAATTTTTTGCTCCTGAGCCAGCTTGATTAGCTTTGCTAAGCTGAGTAGTGCTGGCTCACCCAGAGTGCTCAATTCTCCAATGATCGGGATTACCTTGGTGCCGCGGATGGCATCAATAGTAATTTGTATTTTATGGAGCATAGCGTTCGACTCGCTTAAGCTTTGAAAGAGACGCATCCGGGAGTGAATTGTCTGCAAGGCACAGATATCGAGACGGCTCTCGAGAGCGATGGCATTTTGAACATGGGTGCCAATGTAAAAAAGCCCAAGAACGAGAAGAAACAGAAGAAGAATCCAAGGAATAAAAAAGAGGAGAATGCTTCCTTGCTCCCCCCTCTTTTTAGTATTGCAGGTAGCGAACTTGACGCCCAGCAATAATTGCATTGCCTTTTCGTTCTCGAAGCGATTTCCTCGCATTTTGGTAACTTTGATAGTCATTCGCTTTTTCCTTTAAGAGACGGATACCAAGGGTACAAATAAAGAGAGAAACAACTAGCGGAGCCAGAATAGACAGGCAGTACTCGAGCAAGATCGATCCGCGATTATCCATTTCCCGCCAATTCGCCCACTTCAACTGGAATGCTGCTATCGATGTGCTCTTTGATATCCTTAATTTTAGCGTTGATTTTCTTTCCCAAAAGCTTCGATGAGCTAACGCAAACCATTCCTACTAGTGCAACCAAGATTACGTATTCCAATAGGCCCTGACCTTTTTCATTTTTAATTTTTTTCATGTGATCTCCTTCTTTCGCATGGCGTGAGCAAACCTCATGCCCGGCTGGGGATAGGATAAAAGCTCCTTCCTTCTTGGCTTCAGTTCAAATTGTGTACTAGAGGTTCATTGACAGCAGGCGAGGGAGCAGGACATAATTCAAGAAATTTGAGGATTTTCCATGTCAGAGAAACCGTCGTTATATGTTGTGGAGCGAAAGGAAGTTGTAATCCTTGTGGTGCTTTTTGTGCTGGTTACTGTTCTCTCGTTCACCGTCGGTGTGCGCTATGGAGAAAAAATTGGCCGCAAACTCTCGATGGAAGAAATGAATGTGCAAAAAGAGCACGACGGCGAGTCGGTTGAAAAAAATGGTGGCACTCTTGGTCTGCCACAAGCGGAGCCTGTAGCTTCAAAAGAAGCCGCTACCAATCCAGAAAAAGTGGGTGGATCGCTAGCGGGCGAAAAGGATGCTGCTACGAAAGATGCCAAGAAAGACGAAAAATCAAATTTAGATAAAAAGCCCGAGGGGAAACATGAAGTGGATACTCACGCCGCCCCAGTTCCCGCCGCAACGGTGAATGCAGTTGATGCTAGTTCCGACGAGGCACTACTTTCTGCCCTAAAGGGTGCCGGGGTGGAGCCACAGTCTGGCAAGACTGGTCCAGAGGCAAAGTCATTGCCGGAAGAGACCAAATCGATTCATGTTGGAGCATTTGTGATTCAAGTGGGAAGTCATCCCACAAAGCGTGAAGCAGAAGAACAGGTTCATAGCTTGCAGTCTCATCAAATCGCAACCCAGATTTTGGCACCTTTCAAGGACAGCCAAGGGGAGTGGTATCGCGTTGTGATTGGTCCTTATAAAACAAAGCCAGAAGCAGAAAAAGAAGCCAAAAACTTGAAAACGAAAGGCTTCATTTTTAGTTTTTTTGTGCGTAAAATGTGACGGAGGTCGCCGTGAGTCAACCAGAAGTTAGAAAAATACCAAAACCGTGGGGACATGAAATTATTTTCGCGGTTACCAAAGATTACGTGGGGAAAATTCTGTTTATCAAGGCAGATCATCAGCTCTCTTTGCAGTTCCATAAGGTAAAGGAAGAAACGATCTATCTGCAAACGGGAGAGATGCGATTCGTTATTGAAAATGATCAGGGCGTGATGGAAGAGCATATTTTGAAGCCCGGGATGTCGTTTCATATTTATCCGAATCGGAAGCATCGCATGTGTGCCGTTCAAGACTGTGAAGTTTTTGAGGTAAGCACGCCCCATCTTGATGATGTGGTTCGTTTGGAAGATAAGTACGGGCGAATTCCGGATAGTGGTTCAACCCCATGAGCACTTGGTTGCTGGTTCTTGCGGGTGGATCTGGCACCAGATTTTGGCCTCGAAGTAGGGCTAATTTCCCTAAACAACTGATGCCCATCGTGGGCGAAAAAGCCCTGCTGAATGTTACACTGGAGCGGTTTCAGGGCGTTGTGGATATTTCGCGGCAAGTGGTGCTCACCACGAAGGCTCTCGAACCAGCTGTTCAGAAATCTTTGCTGGGTTCTAAAGTAACGCTACTTTGTGAGCCTGAAGCTCGCAATACGGCCCCTTGCATTGTGATGGCCATGGAGTGGATCCGGGCAAAAGATCCAGCTGCAGTGGTAATTTTGGTTCCTGCCGATCACTGGATTACCGACCTTCCTGAATACCTGCGTGTGATGAAGCTTGCGGTTGATGCCGCCTCTAAAACGCCCCATCTTTATACCATTGGCATACAACCCACCAAAGCCGAAACAGGCTATGGCTATATCCGATGTGGAGACCGCTTATCGGAAGAGATTTTTTCCGTGGATCGTTTCGTGGAGAAGCCTTCGAAAGAAGTGGCCGAGACCATGGTGCAGAGTCCGGAGTATCTCTGGAATGCTGGGATGTTCGTATGGAGCATTGCTAGCTTTTTCCATGAGCTCTCGAGTGCAGCCCCTGAATATGAGAAGATTTTTTCCGGCTATCGAGCAGAGCTCAGCCAAAAAAAATCGGGTGAATTAGCTCTGTCCACTGAATTCGCTAAAGCGCCGGCGATCAGCATCGACTACGCCTTACTAGAAAAAAGTAAAATGGTGGCGGTGGTTCCTGGGCAAAAGTTTGGCTGGAATGACCTTGGTAGTTTTGCCTCTCTTGATGAGGTGTATCCTCCGGTCGAGGGGGGGGTAGCCCGTGCGGCTCAGGTTTTGGCCGTAGATTCCGTGGCCAACGTGATCGACTGCCCTGGCAAGACTGTAGCCCTTCTAGGGGTAACAGACATGATCATCGTGGATACGGGCGATGTTATTCTTGTAGCTGCCAAGGAACGTGCCCAGGAAGTGAAGCAATTCGTGGAGCGTCTCAAAAAAAATGGCCAAAAAGGCCTGATTTAATTCGATTTGACACAAAGCTGAGGTATGCTATTTGTGTGTTATCCAGAGTAATTCTGGGTGTTTTTAACCGTATTTAGGAGATTTTTGTCTGAAAAATAATTTTGGTCCCCGCCCGCCCGCCCCGCCTGCTAATAACTTCAATAATCGTAACGAACGAGCTCCCTCGCAAAATAATGATGAAAACCGAGTTAACGAGCGTATTCGTGTGCCCGAAATTTTTCTCATCGATGAAAATGGCGTGCAAGTGGGCCCAACTCCTACCCGTGAGGCTCTGGCCATTGCCCGGGAACGTGGCCTAGATTTAGTGGAAGTGGCGCCAAATTCGCGTCCTCCTGTTTGTAAGCTTTTGGATTATGGAAAGCTAAAATACACCAAAAAGAAGAAGACCCAAGAGGCGAAGAAAAAGCAAAGCGTAGTGAACGTGAAGGAAATCCAGCTCCGTCCGCGCACCGAAGAGCATGATTTAGAGACGAAATTTCGCCACATTGTGGAGTTTTTGAAGCGTGGAGATAAGGTAAAGATCTCCGTATTGTTTCGCGGACGTGAGATTGCCTACGCTCAACAAGGCTTTGAAATGCTTAATCGTCTCGTAGAGTCTGTGAAGGATTTTGCGATGTCGGAACAGCATCCAAAGCTTGAGGGTCGCCGTATGATCATGGTGATCGCCCCTGGAAAGAACGCCACTACCTACAACAAAACCATTACCTTGGTTTCGGCCCCTGAGCCGATCGTAAAGGTAACGGAGCCTAAGGTAGATCCTTCGCAAAATTCTTAAATCTTTTAGCTTTCAAGTGTTTGCAATTCGAAATAAAGCGGGGTATAGCTAAAACCCCTATAGGAGTATTTTGTCATGCCAAAGATGAAGACGAAGTCTGCAGCCAAGAAACGCTTTCGCGTAACCGGTAGCGGGAACATCAAATTTCAACACGCGGGTTACCGCCATAACCTTTCGAATAAGTCTCGCAAGCGTAAGCGTAAGCTCGCTAAGCCAGCAGTGATCGATAAAACCGATCACGAGAGAGTTATGCGTTGCTTGCCATACGGCTCAGGTTTTTAGTTTTTATTTGAAGAAAGGATTGTGCGATGCCAAGAGCAAAACGGGGTACGAAAGCTCGTGCCCGTAGAAAACGAGTTTTTAAATTAACAGACGGTTATTTCATTGGCCGTAATAACAAGTACAAGCGCGCTGTAGAAAACCTACACCGTGCCTGGAGATACGCGTTCCGCGATCGTCGCGCTAAGAAACGTGATTTCCGCTCCTTGTGGATTACGCGTTTGGGTGCTGCTGCTGAAAGCAATGGTCTTTCTTATAGCAAATTCATCCACGCTCTTACTCTATCGAATATCAAGCTAGACCGTAAGGTTTTGGCGGATATCGCTGTAGAAGATCCAATTGCGTTCACTGCAGTAGTGAAAAAAGCAGCTGGTTCTTTGCAGACCCACTAAAAAACCTAGTTACAACGTGATAGCCTTGGGATCATAAAAGATTCCAGGGCTTTTCTATTTTTGGAGCACCCATAGCTCATGTCGATATTCGAAAATTTAGATCTCATTCAACAGAAATTTCATAGCGAAATTGAAACTATCACTAGCAGTGAAGCTCTTTTCCAGTGGAAAGCAAAATTCATGGGGAAAGCCGGAGAACTCAGCGAAGTGCTGAAGGGCCTGAAGGATGTTTCGCCTCAGGATCGTCCGAAGATTGGGGCTCGCGCGAATGAACTCCGCGATGATTTCGAAAAGAAATTTTCTGAGCGTCTCAAATCCATTGAAGGCCAAGAAATAGCGAAGAAACTCGCCGCCGAAAGTTTGGATATTACTCTCCCGGGAAGAGTGCGCCACGTGGGCACTGTGCATCCACTCACTCAAGTAACCGATCGAATTTTAGATATTTTTTATCGCCTCGGTTTCACTTTGATCACGGGCCCAGAAGTGGAAACAGAGTTTTGCAATTTCGATGCGCTCAACGTGCCGAAAGATCATCCTGCTCGGGATATGCAAGACACTTTGTTTTTGAAGAATGGTCACTTGCTGCGCACCCAAACTTCTTCCATGCAAATTCGTGCCATGCTCTCGCAGAAACCACCTCTACGCCTCGTTACAACCGGCGCGGTATATCGCAGTGAATCCGTAGACGCTACTCACGCAGCCGCTTTTCATCAATTAGAATGTTTGTGTGTAGATAAAAATATCACCATGCAGGAACTCAAAGGCACTCTCGAGTTTTTTGCGAAAGAAATGTTCGGCCATAAAACTCAGATTCGTCTGCGCGGCAGTTTCTTTCCCTTCACAGAGCCAAGCGTGGAAGTGGATTGCTCCTGCGTTTTCTGCGCCGGCAAGGGTTGTCGAATTTGTAAGCATAGCGGTTGGATCGAAATTTTGGGAGCGGGAATGGTAAATCCAGCCGTTTTCGAAGCGGTTGGCTATGAGAGTTCGGATTATTCGGGCTTTGCGCTGGGGATGGGGATTGAACGTATCGCCATGCTACTCCACGGGGTGAATGATGTGCGCCTATTCACCGAAAATGATATTCGCTTTTTGGAACAGTTTACTTAAAGAGGCTCTATGAAAATTTCTCTACAATGGTTGAAAGACTATCTTGATCTATCCGTGGGTGCTGAGGAGATCGCCAATAAACTCACCTTCGCGGGCTTCGAAGTGGAAGCGGTGAATGGGCTCGGCAAAGGCTTGGAAAAAGTTTTTGTGGGCGAAATCTTGGAGCGCAAACAGCATCCCAATGCGGATCGTTTGTCTTTATGTTCCATCAATGTTGGCAAGGCGCTGTCACCAGATGGCGCGCCTCTGGAGATTGTTTGCGGAGCCCAAAATATCAAGGCAGGCCAGAAAATCCCGGTGGCCACTCTTGGAGCGCACTTGCCGAACGGTTTAGAAATCAAGGCCGCGAAAATTCGCGGTGTGGCCTCTTCTGGAATGCTTTGTAGTTTGGATGAATTGAAGTTTCCGAAAGAGTGGCAAGCAGAGGATGGGATCTATCTATTGGATCCTGCTTCTACGGTAGGCACGCCACTCGCCACCCATTTGGGTTTACAAGATACGATTCTCGAAATTTCTGTGACGCCGAATCGTGGCGATGCGCTTTCGCATATTGGAATAGCTCGAGAGCTATCCGCATTGTTTGAAGTTCCTCTAAAGCTGCCAAAGATTGAAGGCAAGTGGCAGGAAGAGGGCCGTTATAAAGTAAAAGTGAATAATGCCGTGGGTGCAGATCTTTGCGCGGCCTATCACGCCCGTCTCGTCGAAGGGGTTAAGATCGCTCCGTCGCCGCATTGGCTGAAGCAGAAGATCGAGGCCATAGGCTTGCGTTCCATCAATAACGTGGTGGATATCACGAGTTTTGTGATGTTTGAGATGGGTCAGCCGCTCCATGCTTTCGATGCCGATCGTTTAACGGGCAGTGCGGGATCTCCGGTGATCACCGTGCGGAAAGCCAAAGAGGGGGAGAATTTCCTCACGCTGGGCGATAAGCAAGTTGTATTGAAGGCAGATGATTTGGTTATTGCGAGTGGCTCGCAGGGCCAAGAGGCGGTTGCTCTGGCTGGCGTGATGGGTGGGAAAAATTCGGAAGTAACGGATAAGACCGTGAATGTGCTCTTAGAGGCAGCTGACTTTGATCGCATCTCTGTGCGTAAAACAGGAAGGCGCTTAGCCCTCCTTACTGATGCTGGCTATCGCTTTGAGCGCGGTGTGGATGCGGAAAAGGTAACTTGGGCTCTTGATCGTGCCACAGAGCTACTAGAGCAAGTGGCTGGCGGTAAGGGACGCTTGAAGGTATCCGCTCAAGAGAAATTGGAAATTAAGCCTGTTTCGCTGCGACTTCGCCATAGCGATATCGTGCGCATTTTAGGTAAAGCTCCAGAACAAATTCGTGTGCTTGAGATCCTTCGTGCGCTTGGCTTCACTACTGAGGCTGCCGCGGGTGAACCAGAAGTATTGAATGTGGTGGTGCCGAGCTGGCGCCATGATGTGAAGCGCACGGTGGATCTAGTAGAAGAAGTGGCTCGCATTTGGGGCTTCGAGAATTTAGAAGCGAAACTGCCCTTGGGGGGCATTGGAGCGGCAGAGCCGAAAGATAGTAAGCGCCGTCCGTATTTCCAGATTCGTCGCACGCGTCGCCACTTATCTTCGCTCGGATTTTTTGAGTGTCTGAATCTCGGCTTTAGTTCGCCAGAATCACTTGCCAAATTATTGAGTGAACAAGAACTCGCGAATGTGGTGCCGATTGCAAATCCTGTGACCAATGATTATTCCGTGATGAAGCCGACGCTTTTGGAAGGGCTCCTCAATAATATGCAGCATAACTTTTCCCACAAGCGTCGCGACTTGCGCTTGTTTGAAGTACGCCGCTCTTTTGTGGCGGCTGCAGGAAAGGAAACAGATGCGAGATTGGCTACCGGAGTAGAGGAAACCTTGCGCCTTTCTATTGCGGTGAGCGGCAAGGAGATGGATGATTTCTGGGATGCTCAAGCGGGCAGTATCGATTTCTTTTTCTTAAAGGGTGTTTTGGAGTCGGTATTTGAGCTCTTAGATGTGAAGGGCCTGCAATACCAAGCGAAAGTGGAACAAAGCTTCTTGCATCCTGGGCAGAGCGCGACTTTGAAAATTGGGAATCGCGTGCTCGGATTTGCGGGGCGTTTACATCCGCAAGTGGAGAAGACCTATTCTTTCGAACAGCCAGTCTATGTGGCAGAGCTTGATCTAGATCAATTGATCTCGGATAAACATAAATTAGCTAGCTTCCACAGCTATAGTAATTTCCCTATGGTGGAGCGTGATTTCTCGGCCCTTGTTAAACAGGAAGTGAACTCTCAGGATATTCGCGCGCTTGTTACTAAAGTTGCGAAGCCGTTACTTAAAAACTTTCACTACTTCGATGTCTATAAAGGATCCCGCGTTCCTGAAGGGCATGTGAGTTATGCATTTCGCCTCTCGCTCGGCTCCGATGATCACACGCTAACGGATCAGGAAATCAATTCTGTGCAGGAAAAAGTGATGGCGGAATTACAAAAAGAGTTTGGCGCACGATTTGCGGGCCTCACTTAAGAAAAAATACTAAAAAAGTTTAGTTTCCAGTTTGCCTTTTGATTTAAATAGTTTAGCCTATTTTTATACTTCATTGGGAAGAGTGGGGGAACCTGTGACGAAGGCTGAGCTAATCGAAGCAGTTTATAGCAAAGTAGGGATTTCGAAGAAGGAATCCGCAGACTTAGTGGAAATGATTTTCGACACCATGAAAGACACGCTGTCTAAGGGTGAGAAAATTAAAATCTCTGGGTTTGGAAATTTCGTGGTGCGCGAGAAACGTTCTCGTATGGGACGCAATCCGCAAACCGGCGAATCGATGGAAATCTCTGCGCGCAGAGTTCTTACCTTTCGCCCATCCCAAGTATTGAAGAATGATTTAAATGGTCAATCGAACGAAGGAGTGTCCGATGACGACGATGATGATGGCGACGACGACGCAGAATAGTCACGAGCTTCCTCCGGGAGCCTTAGCTATTCCAGAGGCAGTGTTACCCGAAAATTCTGTAATCCCTGATCGTATGTTTTTCCGCATCGGTGATGTGGCAGAGATCGTTGGCATTCAACCTTATGTGCTCCGTTTCTGGGAAAAAGAATTCGAATTCTTGGCTCCTATCAAAAATAGCTCTGGCCAACGCTTGTATCGTAAAACCGATGTGGAGTCTGTGCTCCTAATTAAGCGCTTGCTCTATGTGGAGCGCTATTCGATCGAAGGCGCCAAGATGCGCATTAAAGAGCTCCGTAAGACCGGCAAGCTCGCCGAATCTAAGCGTGAGCGCGGTGCCTTGGATGATTCCAAGATTCAATGCCTGCGTGAAGTGCGTTCCGGACTCGAAGAGATCCTTCGCCTCTGTAGATAGGCCTCATAGAGGCTCACGGCCCTTTTTTTAAAAACCCATGAGAGTTTTTAGCTTCGCGGTATTCGCCGTAGTGGTTAGCCTTTCGAGTAATAGAAAGGCCACATCCATCGCGGTAGATGGATTCCAAGATGTAATTATCTTTCCAGAAACGACAACGGGTTCGTTCACTACTTCCACGCCAAGCTCTCGTAGGCGTTTATGTCGAATCGGATTCATATTATAGGTGGTGCCTCTTTTTCCGGTAAGAGCGCCGCTTTTCGCAATGGGGAGTGCCCCTGTACAAATTGAGGCGATCAGTTTGTCCCGTTGCACAAATCTCATAATTAGATCTGAAAACTCTTTCGAGTAGGCATCTCGATAGAAATCGTATTCTTCAAAACCACCTGGTATCGCGAGGGCTACAAACTCCTCCGGATCTATCTGATCTAGGGTGAGATCGACTACAAACCTTTGATCAAAGCTGCTCTTCACTTCCTTCGTGAGCCCACAGGTAAAGAGCTGAGTGGATTTGTCTCCATCAACAAGGTTCCAGCCAATCACATCGATAAAGGCGCTGGCCTCATATATTTCAAATCCATTTGCTAATAATAGCAGAACTTTTTTCATAGTGATGCCTTGCTGGATCTACTGCGCCATCGGCGTGGGCATACCTAGGTTCGACATATTCCCACTAATTTTCATGCCGTAGAATCCATCGGCCCGTTTCGCCGCCACAATGGGAAGCATTCCCTCTAAAGAAGGCGCTGCCTTCATCACCGAGTCTGCGATGCGGAATCGGATGCGTAGATCTAAATCAGAGAAGTCTATAGGGTCTTTAAGAGCAATCGTGCCCTCTACATTCATTTCTAGATCATGGGTGGCGTCACCGATGGTAAGTTTGTTAATTTGTATCTTACCCCCAGAAATTGGAGCTTGGAGAACAATGGGACCAAGCGAGAGGGCTGGAATCGGCAGGCCCGTATTTAAGCTCGTGGGATCGAAAATCAAATTTTTCCCCGTGATCTGCATTGAACCATTCGCTTTTGCAAAGTGACCCTGCTCTAAATTCATATCGATATGGAGAAGATTGAGTAGGCCTTTAAAATCGAGACTCATAGCTTTCAGTTGCGGAATTTTTTCGAGTTTTACATTTTCGGCCGTTACTCGAAAATCCATATCGGTGCCCATCTTTACGGTACCGCTCACATCCGCGCCAAAATAATTCATGTCGAAGGAGAGGGAAGGCGCGAGGTGACCAGTCCATGGCAAGGAGCGAATGATATTAGGGTAGAGATCAATGGAATCGATTTGGGTGGGGTGGGAAGTATCGCCAAATCTTGGCGTTACTGAGAGTTTTTCAAAGCTTAAATGAGGGGTGAGGAATAAATGTATTACCCCCTTTTTAGCATCCCAAAAATAGGGGGTTTGCTGATTTAGGAGGTTGAGAATATTTCCCACTATAGCTTCTTCTGGCAATTGTAAAACAAGGAAAACGAAAAAACTTAAAACTCCAACTAAAGCATACGCCGTGATCTTTAGAATTTTTTTGCGCTTAAGCGCCTGCGCCGGCGTGTTATCAGGCTTTGGCGGGGGAGAGGCTTTTTTCGGACGCTTCGAAGACGCAAGCAGATTTTGATCGATTTGCTGCAAGTCAATCATTAGCTACCCGCTTTTTTTGTTTCCGAGCTGCGCTTTAAGCTAAGCGATGCCCACAGAAAGCCTTGCGTATCTGTTTTTGAATCGATGCTAATTCTTTGCACTTCGACTCCACTTTGGGTTTGTTCCAAAAAATAGAGGAGTCGCACAATTTGTCGTAAAGAAACTTTATTTAAGTGCAGGCTAAGGGAGCTCTGCACAATACCCTTCGCGGGCGGAGATTGTTTCTCATCGAGGATTTCGTAGTTGTCTTTCGATAGGAAGGCTTTTTCAGCAACTTTTTCTGTGAACGCAGGCAGGGAGGCAGATCGATCAAGATCCTTTAAGTTTGGATCGCTACCATAGGCGCGAGCGCGGGCTTTGAAATCCTCCATTTTATCGGAAGAATCTTGCAAGTAGCTGATGCTAGCGTCGAATTCATTGATTTGGCTCTGAGTAGAGTGATTTGAAATGGCGAGATAGAGCAAGGATCCAAGCAGAATAGCTAGGAAAGTAGCAAAGGCGCCAATGAGAGAATAGCTTTGTGTTTCTGCGTCTAACTGCGCAAATTGTTGGCGAAGTTGTAATACTTGCTCACTATTCCAAATATTTTCCTGGAACTGTTTTTGTATTTTTTCCCAAAACGCGTTCATTCAGCTTCCCTTTTAAAGTTTACGCCGGTGGCGAAACTAAATTTTTTGCGGTTATTGGGCATTGTCTCTAGCGGTCCCGCCTTAGGATTCGAAAAGTAAGGGGCATGCAGGAGCGCCGTGATGGCAGCATTTGCCGTTTGATCATTCGGTGATTCTACCTGCATGGAGAGGGAGGATGGGCTTAATTCCATTTGTTTAATTTCCATAGTAGCCGATTTTGGCACCGCGCCGCTCATGGAACGAATCACATCTAGGGCAGAAAAACTCGTATCGCCGCCACCCTTGAATTGAGCGCCAACTTCATCAATTTTCTTTTCTACATTTTGCTTTAGTTTAGATGGGCTTGTTTTCAAGGTAAGCATGGTGCTGGAAGAAACGCGTCCCATCACGGATTGGATCTTCTGCTCAAATTGAAGTTCCTTCTTGGTGAGTGCCGATTTTAGAAAAATCATTTGGCCCAGCAAGCTCAGCATCACACAAGCGTAAACGGCGAGGGCAACTTTCGCCGGATAGATAAATTGTTGGAGATTTAAATTTAGTCCTTGCGAGGCCAATTTCAATTTACCCGATCGGAAATTGATCTGAGTTTTTGTGGGGCCACTCAGCTGGGAAAGGGCGAGGGCGCTAGCAATCGGCAGCATCACTTCCGAATTTTTTTGTGGACGAACACTTAGGTTTGGATAGTGTGCGGTGAATTCATAGTGTTGCACTCGCTTACCCCAGCGCCCGCTGAGGTATTGGGGCAATCCTGGAATGAGTGATGTGCCTCCGGTGAGATATACATTTTTAATATTATCATTATTGCGCGAGGCGAAGGCCATGAAGCTTTGCTGCATATCAGAGAATAGTGGCTCAAGAGACTTCTCAATAATTTCAGCAAAAACTCTTTGGTCGTTATTAATCTGTAAATCTCGATGAGGCATGAAGCCACGGTCCACTTTCGCGAGCTCCGCCTCCGCCATACTAATTTCATATTTTTCAGCGATGGCTTTGGTGATTTGATAGCCACCGATCATCACATTTCGCTGTAAAACGGGCACTCCGTTACGGAAAAGATAGATTCCGCTCTTGCGATGACCAAAATTCACGATCGCCATTCTATCTTCATGCAGGCCTTTTTCCCGAGCAAAGGCACTGGCGAGTGCTGCTTGCTCCATGGTGCAAACGTTCACTTGGAGATGTGTTTTATCTAGGGCTTCAATAAATCGGGAAAGCGGATCAAGGGGGGCGTAGCCCGTGAGCACATGGCTTTCCTTACCCTTTCCAGGATAGACGTGTGAACTGATGATACAATCATTCAAATCAAAAGGGATCTCATCTTCAATGGCAAATTGCACTGCTGCATTGATTTTCTTTTTGTCGCGAAAAGGGAAGCTTGTTACCCGTGAACCATAGAGAGAAAAGGGCATATTGGTAACAATATGATCTACGCCTTGGGCGTATTTATCGTGTACCTCTCGCAGCGTTGCGATTTGCCCGGCGCTCAGCACCTGCTCTCCGGGCACGAACTCGGTGAGCATATCTTGTACCGGGCTGATATCGTGAAACACAATATCAAAGCGCTTGAACTTGGATTCAAGGATCACGGATTTAATGTTGGCGGAGCCAATGTCGATCGCTAAAATACGCATATCAATCTGCCTTCAAGTATATAATGGTGGGGAGTTGATTGCTAGAGCTGGTAGCAGAAGCTGTACCAGTAGATGTAGAGGTAGATGTTTGTGTCTGGGTTTGCGTGGCAGTGCTTTGCCCGTTTGGTGGAGCAACAGCTGGGGGAGGGGAACCCACGAGAGCTACCCATGTTTTGGTAGCGTAACCGCTCGTTGCAGTCACTACTACACGGTAGGAATTTTCATCGGTGGTGAGAGTAATGCCCGCCTTAGCTAAATTTTGCTTCGCGTTGTCGAAGTTATTCATGGTGTTTAGGAAAGTCCAAAAATCGTTCACATTGGAAAAATTACCACCTTGGGCAGGATCGGTGCGGCGCTTGTCAAGGCGGTCTCCTTCCTCTTGGGAGAGCGCAGGAATGAGGCCCCGAAGCAGCGTGACGGGCACCTTATTAATATTCACTCCCGTTGTTTGCAGAGTGGTAAAATTGTCGGCCACGATTTTATAGATATCATCGTCGAAGCCTTCCACCATATGGAGTTCAGTGATCGAATTAAGCGGCGCATTTTTCAAAAAGTAGGGATCAGGCAAACGCGTATAATAATCTTGCTTGGCATGGCGATTGCCATCTTCTGTGACCGCTGGATTCATCCAGGCAACTAGATTGCCAACTAAAACCTCGGCAATCACATTCGCATTTCTCGTTTTGAAGGCCTCATCTTCTGTTTTTTTATTCTGGATAAGCTGATCGAGGGTAGAGGTAATGCTTGTTTGAGCGCCCTGCAGTGTTTGCGTGGAGGTGCTGGTGGAGGTGGCGGTACTTGTTCCTGTGCTCGTGCCGGTTCCAGTCGCAGCGCCGCTCGCCCACACTAGCTGATTTAAGTTCACTTTATCGGAATCACCTGTGATCGAAATGGCGATTTTTCCCTGCAGACCGAGCGATTTATCTAATTTTTCTAAAGCTTCTTTTTCAATGGGGCCAAGCCCGGCGGGAACCGGCGGCGGGAAGATGAGCGGTGTTTGCCAAATCATGTCTACGAGCCCGGCATTATTGCCGAGCCCGAGAGTTTGCATTTTGGCTCCCGCTTTCGATTTCGCCTGGAGTTGTAGGATGGCTATTTTTAGGCCAGATTTTGCGAGGTATTTGGCGCGCAAATCATCGAGCTGATTGAATACCATACGATGATACACTTCCGTATCGTAGACGAGTTCTGCCGCGAGAATTGCCATGAGCAACATCGTTACGATGGCCATGAGCATCGCCACGCCCTTTTCGTTATGTAGGATTCGGGATCGCATCTAAGTCCATCGGTTTGGTTTGTACAGGACCAATTTGGCCATCTGTATTAGGGTTTTCGTTCGGTTTAAAGTAAGTCTGCCAGCTCCTGCTCTTTGTATTGTTGGTAGGATCGGGGAGTTCCATTTTCAAGGAAATCATATCGGGAAAGCGGGCTTGCTTATTGATGAAGGCACCTTCGGAATCCCAGGTATCTGTCCAAGTTTTGTCGAGCGCTTTGAAGAACATGAATTTTCCGCTCGTGAGATTACTGATTACCGGGGATTTTTGCAGTTTTCGCTGTTTCGAATCTTCGTAGTTAAAGGCATCCCAATCTGTGGTGCGATAGAGGGTATAGGTATTGGATTTATTTTTTTCTATTTCCCAAGTGATTTTGAGGAAATCAGATTGGGTTAAATCCTTTTCAAAGCGATGATTGCTATTCGTAATGAAACTAATTTTTTCTACTGATCCTTTAAAACGGCTTCGGCGCGTGCCATCGGGGCGAACAGGGAGACTCCAAAAGAGAGGAATCGAACCGTTGTTATCTTGAGGGGGGGCTTCAGAACCAATGATGGGATTGAAGATTTGAGAAATATCTTCATCAATCACCGCTAGCGCAGAAGAAATGGCGATATAATCATCGGATTCGTGGGTGAGCTGATAGTTAATTGTGTAGCTACGGGTAGTGGCCTCATAGATGGCGATGCCAAGAATCGCGAGCAGAGTCATCGAGATGAGCACCTCGATGAGGGTGAAGCCCTTTTGATTAAAGTGCGGTGGCAAAGTCGGCATCATAGTTCACCAGGAGCATTGTAAAACTAACAGAAGAGCTACCAGTGCCTTCCGGCCAGCTGATGGTGAGAATCATGCGCCTCACGCTCTTGCCAAGATAGTCTTGGAAATATTTGGCAATCATTTGGTCTTGAGAGGAATTTGAATTGTCTTGTTTCTCCTGTGTTTTCTCGGCTGCAGTTACAATATCGGCGAGGGAAGAGAAATCCACCTCTTCAATGGTTCGCTTCCATTTAAAGTCCTTATTATTATCATCGAATTCACCTTCTTGTTCTTTGGGAAGGTCATCGAATTTTACGCCGGTTAGTTTTATTTCTGCCTCGGCCATCATATTGCGCGCAAGGTTAGTGGCGATGAGCACATTTTTTGTTCTCACGCTGGAGAAAAGGCTAGAACTTTGAGTGAGGTAGACGCTCGCCAGCACCACCGTGAGAATACTGAAGGCAATCAGTAATTCGAGGAGAGTGAATCCAGACTGGGATTTCATTCTGTGTCCTCGGAGCTGAGAAAACCAGAGCGATACCTCGATAATCCCGTTACAGGCTGCACCACAACACTTACCTTTACATCGTCTTCGTCTTGCAGATGGATGATTCCATTATCAGCGCCGCCGCGGGGAAAGAAATAAATGAAGGCATCTCCTTCTAGGATGGGTTTTTTATTTCTGGGCGAAATCACTTCCACGAATTTGAGTCCTCTCGGAATTTTTCGTTTGTCCTTTGTAATTTCTCTGAGCAAACGAAAGCCATCACTCGGCCTTTGATCTTTCTCTCCGTTTTTTTCTGCTTCTTTCGCGCGCTTTTCTTCGGCGAGAATCTTATCCTGCTCTGCTTGCGAGGGGATCAAGATAGAATCCGGCGCTTCTTCCAGCCAATATTCTTGGGAATCGAGATCGATGTGTAGCCTTACAATATTGCTATTTAGGAGGGCACGATCACGGGCGTCTTTCAGTAATTCTGTGATTTGCCGAGCAAAAGTTTCCGGGTTCGTTTTCAACACGAAGCTCATGCTCGGAATGGCAACAGCAGACACTAACGCAATCAGCGCAACAACAATTAAGATCTCAACAAGGGTAAACCCCTTAGAGTTCGTTACTCTTGATATCTTTGTCAGCGCCTGTTCCTCCTTCTTTACGATCTTTGCCTAGGCTGGTGATCGTGAAGCTCTTGCCATCAGACTCATAGATATAAGGAGTGCCCCATGGATCCATCGGCACTTTCTTATCTTGTAGAAATCCAGAAGCAGGGTAGTTCGGGCAATCAGGAGCCGCGGTTGGTTTATTGATCAAGGCTTCTAGGCCTTGGTCGCTCGTTGGGTATTGGCTACAATAACGGCGATAGTCTTCCATGATCGTTTTGAAGTTTCCGATTTGGGCCTTCGCCGCCATCTGATTTCCTTCATCGAGACGATCAATGAGCTGACCCACCACGAAAGTACCGGCAACAGCGATCAAGGTGATCACGATCAAAATCTCTACGAGGGTAAAACCCGCTTGTTGTTGTTTCTTTACTTGTTTCATTCTTTCTCCTTTTCCTAATTGTTTAGTGTAGTTGTTGTAGTTGTAAGAGGGGTACGAATACTGCCATCACGATGATACCCACGGAAAGACCCATCACCACGATCATGATGGGCTCTAGCATGGAGGTCATCCGTTCCACTTGTGCATTTACTTGCTCTTCATAGTTCTTAGCCACCATTTCGAGCATCTGGGGTAGTTCTCCCGTTTTTTCGCCGATGGAAATCATATGAATGAGTAAGCTTGGAAATTCTCCGCTTCGTTTTAGTGGATCCGTTACCGATTGACCTTCCGTGATATTTTCTTTGGCTGTGGCGATAGCATTCGCGAGAATTTCATTGCCCACTACCGATTTCACGATGCCGAGTGCATTCACGATAGGTACGCCGCCATTCAGAAGAGTTGCCATCGTGCTCGCGAAACGGCTCACTGCAATCATGCGCACAAGCGGACCAAAAAGAGGCAGCTTCAAGAAGAGGCGATCCTTTTTCACTTTTCCTTTCGGAGTGGAGTAGTGGCGTTTCACAAAATAGGAAACGGCAAAGGCCACAATTCCCATGAGCCACCAATACTCACGGATGAAAAAGCTCATATCCATCAAGAGCTTCGTATACCAGGGCAAAACCTTGTTCATAGAAACGAAGATATTCGCAATTTTCGGAATCACGAAAGTGAAAATTACGAGCATAAGGCCGCCTCCCAAGCAGATCATGAGGAGCGGATACGTCATGGCAGAAACGATCGTAGAGCGGAGCCGCACTTGAGATTCCATGAAATCTGCGAGGCGAAGGAGCACCAAGGGAAGTGTGCCTGAGGCTTCTCC
Source organism: Oligoflexia bacterium (assembly GCA_903867855.1). GTDB lineage: Bacteria > Bdellovibrionota > UBA1018 > CAIPTA01 > CAIPTA01 > CAIPTA01. Next base: position 17,639 of record CAIPTA010000154.1, read on the forward strand.
TGCTTCCACCATGTTGATGAAGATGGGGGCAAATACTTTCGGATGCTGCGCAAGGGCTGCACGAAGAGAAATACCCTCGTTCACTTGCTGGCGCACTTCTGCCAGAACTGTTTTCAGTTTCGGGTGATCGGTTTGATCGATGAGCGCCGCCAATGCTTCCACTAAAGGAATATTTGCTTTGATGAGGGAGGCGAATTGGCGAGTCATCACCGCGGTGGTGCGAAGGTTCACGGTATTTCCGCCGCCAAAGCTCGCAAAGAGAGCCTTCTTTTTCTGGAGAGCTTTTTCTTCGATTGATAAAAGCAATACGCCACTCTTTTTGATTTTTTGCTTTGCCGATTTGATGGAATCCGCATCCACGGTAGCGCGCACATTGGTGCCGCTTCGATCTGTTCCGTGGTATTCAAAAATGGCCATACAAAATGATTCCTATTAATCGTCGGAGTTTAGAGTGCGGGTTAGCTCCTGCACTGTGGTAACCCCGGCTAAAACTTTTCTTGCACCATCTTCACGCATGGTGATCATACCCTTATCCGTAGCAGCACGACGAATAGTCGACGAATCGGCATGCTTCATAATGAGCGCGCGGATATTATCATCCATGATGAGCAGTTCGTGCACGTTGATACGTCCGGAATATCCGGTATGAGAGCAGTTCACACAGCCATTCGCCCGCATGAGTTGAATCGGGCCTTGCACATTCTTGATCCCGAGCTCTTGCAATTCAATTGGTGTGGCTTGGTAGGGCTCTTTGCATTTTGAGCATACCCGGCGCATCAGTCGCTGAGCGATCACACCATTCACGGAGCTCGCCACGAGAAAGGGTTCCACTCCCATATCCGTGAGACGTGGAAAGGCACCTGCCGCTTCGTTCGTGTGGAGCGAGCTAAACACTAAGTGACCTGTGAGCGCCGCTGTGACCGCGAGATCCGCGGTTTCCGCATCTCGCACCTCTCCCACCATGATCACATCAGGGTCTTGACGCAAAAATGATCGGAGCGCATTCGCAAAGGTGAGATTAATTTTCGCATTCACCTGTACTTGGCCCACGCCATTTAGTTGGTATTCGATTGGATCTTCTACGGTGAGAATATTGATATCCTTCGTGTTGATCCGCGAAAGACAGGCCGCCATGGTAGTAGATTTACCGCTACCCGTAGGGCCTGTTACCAAAAAGATTCCGTTTTCTCTCGCAATCATTTTTACGATTGCATCGAGCGTTGCGCCTTCGAAGCCAAGGTGCTCTAAAGTGAGCAGCTCGCCGCCTTTTTCGAGAATACGCATCACGATGCGTTCTCCGAATTGAGTAGGGATGGTGGAGAGACGAATATCGATCTCTTTCCCTGCCACTTTTCTAAAAATACGACCATCCTGCGGGATGCGTTTTTCTGCGATGTCTAGATTTCCCATCACCTTGATACGGCTCGAAAGGGCGGCATGAACTTTTTTGGGCTGGTGCAAAATATCATGAAGCACGCCATCCACGCGAAAGCGAATCATGGTTTCTTTTTCGAAGGGCTCAATATGAATATCGCTGGCTTTTTCTTTTACCGCGCGAAAGATCACCGAGTTCACGAAACGGATCACGGGCGCTTCATCTTCCGTGGCATCTAAGATATCGATCGGACCATCGAGATCATAGTTCTCTTCATCGTCGTTATCGATGTCTTGAATCATGTTCGAGGTATTACGCTCGTAGACCCTATTGATCGCTTCCTGCAAGCGCACGGAGCTAGTGATCAAGATTTTAATGATGGCGCAGTTGAAGAGTACTCGGAGGTCTTCGATGGATTCCAGGTTAAAGGGATCCGCGAGAGCTACCGTTAGAATTCCATCTTTCCATTCGAGCGGCAGCACTTCTCTGCTCTTTGCATAGTTAATGGGAAGCTTATCTACGATCTTTGGATCTACTTCACTGGAGCGAATTTCTTCCACATAATCCACTTCGATCTGAGCGCATAAAGCACGCATGATCTCATGGGGAAGCACATATTTTTTTCTTAATAAAATATCCCCTAGACGACCCCCTTCAGCCGCCTGAATTTCAACGCACTCCTCCAATTGCTCATTTGTGAGCGCGGTATACTTCAGAAGAAGATCACCGATTCTTGGATTTGCCTTTAGCGCCAAATTCATTCCTATTCTCCTATTGCTCTGGGATCACAGGTGGTGGAGCAGCATTATCCATCTGGTTAAATACAGGTGGTGGGGCCGCATTCATATCTGGAGGTGGAATTCCCATTTGGTCTAAGGGAATGGGATTGGGGTTTTGGAAGCTATCGGAATAGCTATCTTCCTCTCGGCTCGGGCTTTGCGGCGCCGAGATGGAGGTGCTCGATTCTAATCCCGCAGTGCTAGGCAGAGGATTGATTTCGTCGAGCTTTGGAAGATTTTTTTCGATTTTGTGTAGCGTTTTTTCTGCGTAATTATCTTTTTCGTAGAGAGCCGTTTCGTCCGACACGAACTCTTCATGATTTGCAATTCGCGAAGTTAGGATTTTTCTCATATTGCCATATTGTTTCACGATGGATGGCGTGATGAAGATCAGCAGGTTCGTTTTGATAGTTTTCGAAGTGCTGTTTTTGAATAACCAGCCCAAGATCGGAATATCCCCGAGAATGGGAATCTTCTGCACGGATTTTGTTTCA
>CAIPTA010000155.1 GCA_903867855.1 Oligoflexia bacterium
AGATTCTTCTATCGCCGCTTAAAATAAAATATCGAAGCAGAATTAACTTCTGCTTCGATATATTCAGCTTACTTAGCTTCAATTACTACTACTGCTTTAGAGGCACCACCATCGTGACGAATCATGCGAAAGGCAGAATTCGTTACAGGTGTGGATGCCATTCTTTTGCTAAAAACGGATTTTAGTTTAGCATCTTTAGTATTGAAGGTGCGAGCTAGCCAGTTAGACGACTCAGCCATATTATATTCTTGCACGGTGGTGATGCTTAAATTTGCCTTAGCGTAAGCGGCAATTGCATCAGCACGAGCGCTAGCTAGATTCTCATCGGCATCAGTTAGGCTAGCACCACGAGGCGGCAAGTCCTGATCAGACCATGCTGCAATCGTAATCTTATCAGTAGTATACCCTCTTTGTTCTGCCGTATTAAAAAGGCTTTGCAAAGAATCCTTATCTGCCTGAGACAATAGAGTTGAATCCTCGCTGAAACTAATCGTGACAGAGGCAACATCCACCACTGGTGCATTGGCAAATACTGCTTGTGTGGCGGTTAATGATAATGCGATAGCAAAAGTACTAATCAATATATTTTTCATAGAAATCTCCTGGTTAATGAACCTGGGGAGGAGCATAGACCATGCCAGGTGATTCCAAGTGATTGAGCGCTTCCGGTAAAACTATACGCGGAAAAATTTCTCCTTCGAGGCATTTCTCCGCGTACTTTACCTTAAACGGCTAGCTTCATATGATCTTTTACCATGCTAACACCAGGCGCCTTCCAGGCAGCCATGCGTGCCTCTTCCATCTCAGAGAGGGAATCTACAAGCCCGGAGAGAGTAACTTCATGGCCATCCACTTCCACACGAATTTCTCTTCCCTCACTTTTACTAGAACGCTTGAGAGCGTCTTCAATATCATTTTTTATATCAAACGCATTAATCGACTTCGACTTCAAGGTGATATTATTGCTCACATTAGTAACCCCAAAGAGAGAGCCAACCGCATACTTAGCGGCACTGCGCTGATAATCCCAATCCACTTCTCCGCGGAGAGTGATCCAGCCCTTTTCTACGGAAACTTTCACCCCGTCTGGCACTTGATAGTCCCAATTCAGTGCATCCATGGCTACGCGGGCAATATCCTCATCAGAGCGCAACTGGGATTCCTGCAAATTCACTTCTAGCTCATCTGCCACGGCACGCACTCCGCCCACACGCTGGGTGGCCTTTTCCGCGTAGCATTTCTCAAAGTAGTGCGGCACGCTCCCAGACAAGGTAACAATGCCATCTTTGATCGTGGCGCTTATACTGTCGGAATTGATGCTAGGGTCCCACTTGAGCTCTTTCATCACATCTCGTTGAATGTCAGCATCGTTTTTCTTAAAAAAATTAAACATAGTGCTTCTCCTTAGTTAGTAAAGAAAATCCGAATGCAAGTTTGCGCCCAGGCACATTCTTTGCGATCTCACCTCAATATGAAGAATCCCTATGAGGCACTTGGAATAAAAGAATCGGCCACGCAAGATGAAATTAAGGATGCTTATCGTAATGCAGCGAAAAAATTTCACCCAGACTTAAATCCCGGTAATAAACGAGCCGAAGCAAAATTCAAGGAACTCAATGCCGCCTACGAGCTACTAGAGAGTGCAGAGAAAAGAAAAAAGTTCGACGAAGAAAAAGCACAACCCCACCAGGATTATCGCTCTCCCTTTGGAGATGATATCTTCGAACAGGTTTTCCGCCGCAGAAACCGTAAAGGGGAAGATGAACAGTATATCCTCAATATTGATTTTAAAGATTCTATTCTAGGAGCTGAACGGGAAATAAATCTGCAATCGGGGCGGCGCCTCCAAGTGAAAATTCCTGCAGGCATAGAGAGTGGCGCAAAACTACGCTTTCGTGGCCAGGCAGCGAATCAAGCTTCCGAGATACCTGGCGATGCCTTTGTGGAAATACATGTATTGGCCGACCCAAAATTTCGTCGCACTGGAAATAATATTGAGAGCACTTTGCCAATTAGCTTTATGGAGGCATTGCTTGGCGCGGCGATCGAAGTATCCACACTGCGCGGCGCAGTGCTCGTTACTATTCCGCCTGGTGTTACCACTGGTTCTCTCATTCGTATCCGTGGAAAAGGGGTGATTACTTCCACGCACCAGGGCGATCAGCTGGTGAAAATAAAAGTAATGATGCCGAAGGAAAAAGATCCAGCGCTAGAATCTGCGGTAAAAGAATGGCAGGGAAAATATAGTTATAATCCCAGAGCTATTGGCTGAATCCTTGCAGAGCTATGATTTTACCTCAACAAGGAGAATCTATGAAAGCCCTCGTGTATCACGGCCCTGGCAAATTCGCGCTTGAAGAAAAAGCGAAGCCAACCATTAAGGCCTCAACAGATGCAATCATTAAAATCATCAAAACCACGATCTGCGGCACAGATTTGCATATCCTAAAAGGCGACTTACCGGCAGTAAGCGATGGAAGAATACTCGGCCATGAGGGCGTTGGTATCGTGGATCAAATTGGCGCCAATGTGATGAATTTCAAAGTGGGCGATAAGGTGATTATCTCCTGCATAAGTTCGTGTGGCAGTTGTGCAAATTGCAAAAAAGGAATGTATTCCCACTGCGAAAAAGATGGTGGTTGGATCTTGGGCAATCTGATCGATGGCACCCAAGCCGAATTCGTGCGCACCCCCTATGCTGATAATAGCCTCTATTTAATGCCTGCAGAAGCAGATGAAGAATCGCTAGTTATGCTCAGTGATATTTTGCCAACAGGCTTTGAATGTGGAGTGATCAATGGTTGCATTAAACCAGGTGATATTGTGGCGATCATTGGAGCTGGGCCAATTGGTCTCTCCACGCTTCTAACCGCTCAGTTCTACTCTCCGGCAGAAATTATCGTGGTCGATATTGATAATAATCGCTTGGAAATGGCGAAAAGTTTCGGAGCAACCCAAGTAATTTCGAATCAAGATGGAAAAGCTATAGAAAAAATTATGTCTGCCACAAAAAATAAAGGCGTAGATGTGGCCATCGAAGCGATCGGTATCGCCAGCAGCTTTGATATCTGCCAGGCGATCGTTGCACCCGGAGGGCACATCGCTAATATCGGAGTGCATGGCAAGCCTGTGCAACTCAACTTAGACAAACTATGGTCGAAGAATATAACTCTCACCACGAGGCTCGTAGACACTGTGAATATTCCCATGCTGCTGAAAACTATTCTCGCAGGCAAGGTGCATCCCAAAAAACTCATCACACACCACTTCGCCTTGAAGGATGCGGTAAAGGCCTATGAGGTTTTTGAAAACGCAGCAACAGAACATAGTCTAAAAGTAATCATCACAAATTCCTAAGATTGGTCAACTAATCGTGCGCATAACCTTGGACTATTTCATGCAATACACAAGGCATAAGGAGATTTTTATGATTAGACGATGTTCAGAATGTAGGTGTTCTAACTGCAAAGGAAAGGGCTGCGACTGTTGTGCCGATTGCAATGCTGGAGATTGCTGTTGCAATGGAGCCCTAATGCCTCCGAATACTTTTTTTCCGCAGAGTATCCCTGCGTGGGTGGGCTATCCAGAGCATGCTCAGCTAGTGCAACAAATTGCGTAAGATCCAAATTTTCCCATTCCCAATGAAAATTGCCCCGGAATTTTCCCATGAAAATTCTTAGGAAAATAACAAAGTGGATTGGTGGCCACAAGATTGTGAGCTTGCTGGCACTTATTAGTATACTAGCGATCACCATCTTTATTCGAGTTCAGCTGGCGAATGGGCGAGGCAAAGAATCGGGGCCCCTAGCCTTGGGCACTGTTGTTCAATCTGTCTATGGCATCGGCAATGTGACTGCGAATAATAGTTTCCAGTTAACGCCAGGAGTTACTGGTACAGTATCGTTTCTTTTTGTCAAAGAAGGAGATTTTGTAAAGCGCGGAGAAAAACTCCTGAAGCTTGATAGCGTAACCTATCGCGCTCCTTTTGATGGAACAATCACTTCCCTGCCCAATAAGCCTGGCGAGAATGTGTTCAATGCGGTTTCGGTTCTTACTCTCGTGGATATGGTGAGTAGATACATTGTGGTATCACTGGAACAACAGGGCGCCCTTAGAATCCAAAAGGGTCAGCAAGCCATTCTAAATTTTGATTCCATGCGGGGCACGATCTATCACGGTGAAGTAACCTCCGTCTATTCAAATCCCAGCGGCTATTTAGCGAGAATAGATCTAGCTGAACTGCCCAAAAAGATTCTGCCCTTCATGACAGCAGACGTAGCCATCACGCTAAGCACTCACGAAAATGTTTTGCTAGTTCCTGTTTCGGCCATAGAAGAGGGAAAATATGTTTGGGTAAAATCCCTAATCCCGAAACGAATTGAAGTAAAATTAGGAATTGTAGATAAGGAGATGGCGGAAGTGCTCAGCGGAGATTTACATCCTGGTGATATCGTGATCACTAAATCTCAGGCGAGCCAGTGATTTTTCTAGCCATACAATATCTTTTAGAGCGTCGCCGGCAGACGATTCTCACGCTGCTTGGAGTTTTCTTTGGCACCGTTGCCTATGTTGCTGTATCCGGATTTTTTTTGGGCTTTCAGGGCTATATGGTGCAGCAGCTGGTGAACAATCAGGCCCAAATTCATATTCAAGCGCGGGAAGATTTTGTCACCGATCATCAATTAGACAATGATTTCTACGGAACAAAATACGCCCATATCTTTTGGAGTTCTCAGCCTGCGCGCGCGGTTGGTTATCTCGAAGTACAAGATCCACAGGCTTGGTATGCACGATTAGCAAGTGACCCTAGAGTGGTTGCCTATGCACCAATTATGAGTGCACCCGTGATCATGACTCTTGCCTCGATCGTTCAATCCGCAAACTTGATCGGCTGCGATCCCGAATTAGAATCGAAGGTAATCAGCGTGCCCTATTTCATGGTGGAAGGAAGCTTTCAAGATATCGCAGCAGGTGGAAATAGGATCATTCTTGGAGAAGAGCTAATGAAAAGGCTCGGAGCTGGAATGAATCAGGTGATCAATGTTTCCGTTGGTAAAGGCGCGCCTGCTCCCTTCCGGGTGGTGGGCCACTTTTTTAGTGGTAGCCGCGGCCTCGATTTGCAAGCCTATGGCAATCTCGGCGATGTACAAAGAATTAATCTCACGCCAAACAGGGTGAGTGAGATTGGTGTGCGCCTAAAGGACTATAGCCAAGCTAATGCAATTGCCACTAGTTGGGGCAAGCTCGCTCCAGAACTCATTGAAAGTTGGGACATGCAAAATCTCAATATTCTTTCCGTGTTTGCCATTCAAACTGTGTTGCGATTTTCCATGATCTTCACCGTACTCATCGTGGCAGGTTTTGGTATCTATAATATTTTAAATATGACGGTAAGCCAGAAGCGGCAAGATATCGCGATTTTGCGCTCTATGGGATACGACACCTTTGATATCGTGATGCTCTTTTTTTCCCAAGGCCTCATTGTGGGAATCGTTGGTGCGATACTTGGCCTAATCGTGGGCTATCTTACTTGCTTATACCTACAATCTGTCAGTTTCATGAATGTTACGCCCACAAATCCTACCGGACATTTACATATATCCCTTTCCTACTCCATCTATATCCAAGCTACATTTATGTCTATTTTTTCAGCCTCGCTAGCGAGCATCTTACCAGCCCGTGCAGCAGGAAAGTTAACTCCAATCGAAGTGATTCGGCAGGGAGGATAAATGTCTATCATTGCTACAAATATCAATAAATCATTCGGCGATCCTCCGGTACATGTTTTAAAAGATATTTCTTTGGAAATTAAGGATGGCGAATTTGTTGCCCTCACTGGGCGATCTGGATCGGGTAAAAGCACTTTGATGTATATTCTTAGTAGTCTCGATAACCCAAGCACAGGCACTGTGGAAATATCCGGAAAAGATATCGCCAAACTTTCGGAAGAAGAAATTCATCGTTTTCGCAATGAGGAATTGGGTTTTGTATTCCAAGCCGCCTATATGATCGCCGAGCTTAGCGTGATCGATAACGTGTTAATGCCGACTATGAAATTTGACCAGAAAGAAAAACGCCGCAGCAGTGCCGAGCATTTACTCGATGAGTTTGGCCTGAAAGATAAAATGAAACGATTCCCTCGCCAGCTTTCCGGCGGAGAACAGCAACGAGTGGCGATTGCGAGAGCTCTCGTGATGGATCCAAAATATCTTTTTGCGGATGAGCCAACCGGGGCCCTCGATACAGAAAGTGGTGATGTGGTGATGAACATCATCAAAGAGATCAATGCAAAGAGTAAAACTACCGTGCTCATGGTTACGCACGATCCTGATTTTGCCAGAGAAGCTGGCAGGGAAATTCATTTGGCGGATGGAGCCATTATTTCCAATGGATAATGTAAAGCAGCAAATCAAAACTCCCAGCCTATTGCACACACGCAAGTATCTGGCATTTTGGCTCGCTAGCCTCGTTTCTAATATCGGCTCTTGGATGCAGCAGGTGGCGCAACCATGGATCATTCTCACGATGAGTGGATCCTCATTCATGGTAGGGCTCGATAGCTTTATGCTAAATGCTCCTGGCATAGTATTCACGCTCTGGGGCGGAATTCTTGCTGATCGGCTCAATCGAAAAAATGTGATTCTCTTATTCCAAGGAATTCAGTGCTTATCGATTGTAATTTTGCTTGTGCTCTACCTCGTGCATGCGCTTCAAGTTTGGATGATTATTGTAATATCGCTCGTTGTGGGCACCACAGACTCCCTCTCCATGCCATCCTTTCAATCGATTGTTCCCTCCCTCGTCAAACCCAAAGATATTCCCCTAGCCATTACGCTTAACTCTACCCAATTTAATCTATCTCGGATGTTGGGTCCGGCGATTGCTGGAGTATTGCTGGCCAAGTTTGGTGCCATCACTTGTTTTGGCGCCAATACTCTCTCCTATATTCCCTTCTTCGTTTCGCTATATTGGATCTATCCAAAGAAGGCTGAAGAGGTTAAAAAACCACAGGCAGAGGCTCTCTCTCGGCTACGAGATTTTCCAGTGCTGCTTCGCGATCATAAAATTCAGGGATCACTTGCAACTATCTTCGTGACTAGTTTTTTCTGCGCACCGCTGATTACCTTTACCCCAGTGCTCATCTTAAGTATCTTCCACGGAGCTGTTGGCGACTATGGCGAAGTGATGGGAGCGTTTGGATTAGGTGGATTGCTTGGTGCCAGTATGGGATTCATTCCCATTCCGGTCACGATGAAACGAAATCGGATCGCGAGCATTGTGGCACTTTTTTTAGGCATCACCGTTTTCACTATCGCCCTCATTCATTCTCTCTTCTTGCTGTTTGCGTTGATGGTGATTGCCGGCATCACTCTTACCCTCAGCAATATCTACGTGGGCACTTACCTCCAAGAACACGCCACCAACTCGAATCGAGGTAAAATAGTGAGCCTCTATCAACTGTCGCTGCAGGCTGGCTTAGCAAGTGGAAGTATTTCAATCGGCATACTAAGCAGTCATTTGGGTATCGCTAAGGCGCTAATCATTAGCGGAATTCTTGCTGCCATTTTGCATTTTTTAATCCTGAAAAGATCAGTATCGAAGCTATAGTATTCCGCCAAATCTACCGACATAGCTCCATGCTGAAATCCCTACTCCCAGCCATGCTTTACCTGCTTGCGGCTAGCGCCTGTTCTTTCCAGCACGGGAAAGCCACGAGCGAAGATGTTCAAAGTAGCACGAGCGCAGCACAAGGCTTTGCCGATGTTCAATCGCAGGTAATTAATGTGGCGTGCATGCAATGCCACGATAGCACCCAACCAATTCTTTCTAGCTATGCAAATGTGCTCGCGGCAAAAGAGGCAATCAAGCAGGCAGTATTCGTAACGAAATCCATGCCTAAATCGGGCGCCCTTACTGCCAAACAAAGCGCCATTTTATATAATTGGCTCGAAAGTGGCGCACCGGAATTTGCTTCGCAGGCAGGCACGAGCTCCACCCCCAATCCTGATCCAACCGCGAATACTAAAGTGCTCTGGAAAGAACTCCAGGCAAAAGTAATCAATATCAATTGTGCTGGCTGCCATAGCCCGCACAATTCGCAAGGAATCTCCGACTATACAGACCTAGCAACCTTCCGCTCTTCGATCAGCACGATTATGTATGTCACTCTTGTGGACAAAAAAAATCCAATGCCACCGCTTCCTGCCACCTTAACTGCCGAACAAAAAAAGTTGATTGCTAACTGGGTGATCGATGGAGAATTGGATAATGAAGGCAATCCTCCCGTAGCCGAGAATCCAACGCCGAACAATCCGCCGGTAGAAACAGAAATCAGTTATCACTTGGCAAGTGGGAAGCCAAATGACTATGGAATCAATTTTGAAATTAAACATTTCCTCGGCTCCTACCAGGGAATCAGCAAACAGGCGAGCGCCAAAGTAACTGCGAAACAGAGCACTAATTTCGAATTAAATGCCGCGGAAATTACTTTACCGCTTGCAGCTTTAAGCACGGGAAATGCGGGGCGAGATTGTCACCTGCAGGAAGCGCTTGGTCTAAACTACTCCAAGAGCAAATATCCTCAAGAACATGTATGCGACGACAAAAACCAACTTCACGATACCATCGAATTTCCTTCTCTTAGTTTGAATCTAGAGAATTTGCCCATCGTGATTCCAAAAAATGAAAGTTTCGTAGATGTGCAAGTATGGGGCAAACTACAAATTCATGGCGTGACGAAAGAAAAAGTATCGCTCCCCATCCATGTGGAATTCATAAATGGATCTAAGCAGAAACTAAAGGTCACCAGCCATTTCCCCATCTCGCTAAAAGACTATGGCATAATCGTGAAGCCCGGTTTTTTTGGTCTTGGCGTGAGTGATCAAGTTGGCATAAGCCTAAACCTTCTACTCAACTCTGATCAGAGCCTAGTGCCCGGTGCCTTTGAAAACAAAATGATTCCTTTTCAGCTGCAAAGTGCCAATCCCAATGAGACGGGGGCGAAGTTCGATATTGATTATTTTGCCGGCACACACCACGGGGAAGCAAAGCACCTGGATGCCGACCTCGAAATGGAACTCGGTGATCAGTTTGCCATCAAAGCTGGAAAATTTAATGTTCCCATTGCTAGCTTAGAAACGGGAAATGCGAGCAGAGATTGCCATCTACGAGAAGCGCTGGGAATCGATTATACACATTCTAAATTTCCTGGTGATCATGTTTGCGATGCCAATGATCAAGTGCCAAGTAGCGGGCCTGATTCCATTGCCTATCCTTTTGTAGAAATTGAGATGCTCGATTGGTCAGCCCTGAACAATCAAAAAAGTTTGCTTGCTGGGGATACGATTTCTTTAGCGATTAAGGCGAAAATAAGCATCCATGGAGTAAAAAAAGAAGGTGTAAGCATTCCAGTACAACTAAGCTATCTCGACCAAAACAAAGGTCTAGTGCAACTCACCGCTAACTTCACGCTTTCCCTAAAAGATTTTGGTGCTATAGTTAAACCCGTGTTGGGCAGCTTCGGTACAGTGTCCGATGAAGTTCGAATCAATCTCGATTCCGTTTTCGCGCCTAAATAATAGAGGTTTCCGTTGAATTGGTCTGCCATAACTGCTTTTTTGAGTGTGATCGCCGTCGATATCACTCTCGCACTCGATAATGCCCTGATGATGGGAATCATTGCTGGAAGGCTACCGAACGAGCTTCGGCGAAAAGCGATTTTTTTCGGCGTCTGCGCAGCCGTAGTATTCCGCATACTCTTTGCCATCCTTGCCACCAGGCTACTCTCCATAATTGGACTCACTCTCGCTGGCGGCCTGCTACTTTTGTGGGTGGTTTGGAAAATATGGCAAGAGGCTCATCACGAAAAGGATAAGCAAGAAAAGTTTCCTGTGATAGCTCCAACGCAATTACAAAAAGCAATTTGGCAAATTGTGGTCGCAGATATAACCATGTCGCTCGATAATACTCTCGGAGTGGCGGGGGCCGCTCGCGACCATTTTTGGATTCTCGTGTTCGGGCTCACCACGTCTGTAGCCCTCATCGGCTTTGCCTCTCAGTTGCTTGCACAATATACGCAAAAACACCGCTGGATTTCTTATCTCGGAATGGCAATTGTGAGCTATGTGGCTCTATCTATGATTTGGGATGGAGCACACGAAGTGATGAGAGCCCTGCCCTAATTATTTTTTGCGAACCACTAGCTCTTGGTAGCCATAGGTAGCATCAGTCTCTCGTGTCATCTTCAATGCTGGGTAGGCATCAATAACGAGCTCCAAAGTGGTATACACAATCGATCCCGGCATGAGATGCCCACCAAGAGTTTTTCCGCTTCCATCAGAAATGGATAGGTGTAGGTGACTTCCCGAAATAGCCGTAGTGCCGGAGAGCGAAACAATCTCGAACGGCCCCTTCAAATGCGTGGCATCATCCTTATCCGCATAACGAATGCTCGCCTCTTTCAGCGAGCCCACCGCGGAAACGATAGCAGCAGCCTCTAGCTTATTTTCTTTTACGAAGCTTTCCACTTCAGCTAATACGTCTTGCCCCGGCTTCAGGCGAATAAGATAGGCCGTAATTTTAGCTCCCGGCAATGGAGCTGCTAGAGCGAAATGGGTTGATAAGAAAAACAGAGAAAAAAACATTTTGAACTTCATTCTTCTTTTATAACGCTAAACAGAAGAATAGAAAACTTAGATATACTCAATTCCAACTAGAGCCACTTCTTCACTTGGCACTTTTTTCCAACGAACGGTTCCTTTAATGCTGCCTAAGGTACCTATTTTCACAGCCACTGTATCGCCCTCTTTCGGACAATGATTGGCTAGCACCACAAGGCCACACCCCTTCACAGACTCACTAAAAACTAGAACGGGAATCTTTTCGTTGAGAACTCCAGCAGCAGTTGAATCATCACGAAAACGAACTGATTTTCGTTTCGTTTTAGGGCTAGTAGATTTTGAGTTAGTCATGGCTATAGTATGGAATGGAAAGCCAGCTTTTAGTATCGAAAAGCTAAGCGCCGCGGGCTACACGGTAACCAAAATGCTAAGCTTTGCTTCATTACCAATTAGAGTATTTTTTGCTAGAATAAAAACGTGACAGACGCAGTTTCCAGCCCCAAAAATTTTCGATGGGAAAAACTTGGCAGAATTATTGCCCCAATGGATTCCATCTCCTGGATGCGCACTCATGCAGGCCCCTCTTTTGCGAGGCCCATCCCAAATAGTGATTTCGTGGATATTTTTGTTACGGGTAGGGATGTAGAGAATCGCTCACAAATTGGAAAAATTAGAATCTCACTCAAAAATCCCCAAGAGTTATTGGATATTTCTTCAGAGCCCATTTTTTCTTGGGGCGAAGCAGGCGCCTTTGATGAAAACGGAGTGTCTTATCCATGCCTCATAGAACACAATAAACGCGTTTATATGCTTTACGTGGGCTGGATGCCCACCGTAATCACTCCATTTCAAAATCATATCGGGCTCGCCATGCAGCAAGACGATGGAAGTTTCACTAGAGTTTCTAAAGCCCCAATCCTTGAAAGAACCAATGATGATTTCCTATCCATGGGATCCGTAGGTATTTTGAAAGAGAAAGATTTTTTCCGACTCTACTATACCTCCTTCCTCAGTTGGGGCACCAAGAAGAATGAAGCGAAGCATCGATATGTAATCAAGTATGCGGAGTCCAAAGATTTGATACAATGGCGGCGCGATAATCACACCTGTATCAATATTCAAAATGATTCTGAGTTTTCTATTTGTCGGCCAAGCATCGTGCAGTGGGATGAGAAATATCACATGTGGTATTCTTATCGCGGCGAACACTATCGGATTGGTTATGCTCATTCTACTGATGGTAAAAATTGGATCAGAGCAGATGAGTACGCGGGTATTGCTCCTTCTGAAACCGGATTCGATTCACTCGCCCAAGCCTATCCGCACGTATTTCAACACAAAGATACATATTATATGATTTACAATGGCAATCACTATGGCAAGGAAGGCCTTGGCCTTGCAAAGCTAGTGGGAGCGAAACTATGATTCCTCTATTTGATTCTAATGCGCATCCCACGGTGAATGGAAAATGGCCCGAGAAAAATAGGGATGCTAGATTCGAAACACTAGCTGAGCAAATGCAGAACGCTAATTATTATAAAGCCTGCGCCGTGGGCCTATTAGGCGTTGAGGGCTATAGCCATGAGCAGTTTCTCGCCCTGTGCAAATCACAGCCAAATATGATTCCAATCGCCGGCATCGAACTTTCTGAACAGGAGAAAATCGAGGCGGTACTTACAAAATTAAAATCGATGGGATACCTGGGGATAAAGCTCCACCCTAGAGATCCCAAAATAAGCTTGGCCGATCCTAGAGTTAGCAGCCTACTAAAATGTGCGAAGAAGTTAGATTTGCCGCTATGGCTATGCACCTATGCTCATTCCGCTATAGACCAATACCCCAGTAGCGATCCATTCTATGATCTCGTAAATCTCTTGAAGCAAGAGCCAGAAGCGAAAGTGGTTTTAGTTCATGGCGGAGATGTGCGACTTTTGCAATATTCAGAGCTAGTGCGCTTTTCCAAAAATCTTTTGCTCGATCTCTCCCTCACGATCATGAAATACAAGGGGAGCTCCATAGACAATGATCTGAAATTTCTCTTTGCAGAATTTGATCGCAGAATCTGCATCGGCAGCGACTTTCCAGAATATTCTCTACAAGCGGTGAGAGAAAGATACGAATATTTTGCTAAGGATTTAAGCCAAGCGAAAAAAGAAAATATTGCCTTCAGAAATCTTTCCAACTTCCTAAAGTTAGACACGAAGTAAAAATGGATAATAACGTAAAAAATAACTACGAAAATCGATATTCAAAAAACAACTCACCCAAACACATCTATCCTGTAGAAATCATTGTTCGCATTTTTCTTGGTAGCTACCCTGATTTTAAAATGGATGCAGGCAAATTTCCGAACTCCCAAATACTAGATCTCGGATTTGGAGATGGGAGAAATTTTCCCTTACTCCATAATCTAGGAATGCATATTGCTGGCGTGGAGATCTCTGAAGATATTCTCAAACTAGCCGAAAAAAAATTTGAAGCACTAAATATCCCCTTGAGATTAGCCACTGGATCAAATTCGAATATCCCCTTTCCTGATCAGCATTTCGACTATCTCCTAGCCTGCCACTCGCTCTACTACATGAATAAATTAGAAAAATTTGAACAAGTGATCCATGAGTCGGCGAGAGTATTAAGGAGCGGGGCCAAGCTCATTGCCACTTTTCCTAAACCAAGTTCCTATATTTTAAAAAATGCGATCGCTCTACCTGGCGGCTATAGCGAAATTACCAATGATCCACTTCAGCTTCGCAATGGCTCCATCTTTAGGGTATTTGAAAGCACCAAACAAATTGAAGAAGCCTTCTCCGCCCAATTTCACGATTTCTATTTTGCTAGCTGTGAAGATAATTTTTTTGGTCTTCAGCAAGATTTTTGGGCTGTGGTCTGCTCGCGTAAGTGATCCCAAGTTTTTCTAGTTAGGCTATAGACGCACACCGATCTTCCATAAAAGAGAGAATCTTTTTCAAAGCTCATCCCCATGCCTTGCGCAATTTTGATCGAGGCCGAATTGGCGGGACTAATGATAGATACAATCCGCTCCGCCCCAAGCTCCAAAAATGCATAATCCCGGCAAGCGCAGGTGCTTTCTTTCGCATAGCCCATACCCCAATAGTTTGGCAGCATGCCATAGCCAACTTCCAGCTCGCGAACTCCATCAATTTCTTGCACTGGCAATCCGCAAAAGCCAATGATTTTTTGAGTGCTTTTTTCCAATAGTGCCCATGGCCCAGTTTTATCCCGAGCATACCTAAGCAGAAAACGATCTATTTGAGCGATAGTCTCTTCCCGCGTTTGCGGACCCCGATACGAATGGCGCATCACTTCAGCATCGCCCATGATAGTACTCAACGCATTAATATCTTCTTCCGATTTGGTGAACTCTCGCAATGAAAGGCGATCAGTTTCTAAAATAAAACGGCCCGAAGATATCATCCCCGATCCTCAAAAAGCTTTGCCTCTGCATTCGACTTGGATTGTAAAAAATAGAGCGGCCGCCCTTTCGTTGAATCAAAAATTCGCCCGATATAAATTCCTTGAATCGCCTGAGAGGCCAAGATCACCGTAGAGCTAGACAAAACAGCCAACATCACAGATGCCCAGCCAGGTAAATAATGCTGACCGGAAACAAACATATGAAACAAAAAATAACCAATGAGAATAATCGCCAGGAACGCGAAAAAAGCAGAGAAACCAAGGGAAATTAAAAGTGGCCTAGAAGAAAAAGAGGTTATCCCTGTAAGCGCGTGTTGCAACGATTTTGCAAAACTATAGCCAGACTTTCCAAATCGCCTAGGTGAGTGTTTTACTTCCGCATAGGCCACATCATCAGTGAGCCAAAGTGCCATAGTGATCGTAAAGCGATATCGATCATACATCCGCGCAAGACCCTCGGCGAGATTACGTCGAATCACAAATACAGAGCCTAAATCATCGCGAATCACGGGGGTACCGATGCCAGAGAGAAGACGATAAAACACTTTTATGGCCAAGGATTTAAAAATCTGATGTCGACGCACTTTCACCGTAGAAAGAACCAAATCTTTCGCTTCTTTTACCGCTATGGAATACAGGCTAAAGCAATCTGCCGCGGAATACTGCAGGTCGGAATCCATAGAAATCATGAATTTTCCATTTGCGTTTTTGAGGCCAGCGGCGATTCCTGCATGTTGTCCAAAACAGCGGGAGAAATGAATGGCCCGAACATTCTCATACATTTTAACAAGCTCTTCTAATTGTCTTGTCACTGCATTTTGATAGTTGCCATCGTTAATAAAAATAATTTCATAGCTCGTATCGGAACCTATGCAAGCCTTAAAATCCTCACAGAGAATGGATAAGGTTTCTACATCTCTATAGACAGGAACGATAATGCTCAAATCGATCAGCTTCGAATTCATTTTTTTCCCATCTCTACTGAATTTGATATTGTTTGATTTGTAGCCAAGCGATTTACCGCAGCCAGCATCACCCAGCGTCCTTGAAAAGCCAGCCAATTCTGCTTAACGTCGGGATCCACGGGCAAAACACCATGAGGCAAGCTGGCATGAAAATAAATCACATCGCCAATGTCGGCATGGTCGTCGAATATAATCTTCGAGCCATCCGCTCTCTCCACATAGGCTCCCCCCTCTTGAAAATCCTCCCCTTTTTTAGAGAGCATCAAGATTGGTACCACCACCTGATGAAAATCATATGGGTCTACGTGGGTGTTCATACCACTCGTGCCCCTCGGATAAAACTGAAAGGAAAGTCTCGCGGTACAATCGGCTTCCGGTGTACGAGATAAAAATTTATTCGCAGCTAAGCCAGCCAGTAGATTTCTCACGGCATAAATGTCTTTTACGATATCGAAAAGACCAAACACATCTTGGTTCCAGGGAAAGAAAGAAAACTGATGAAAACTAGCCTTAACATAGGCACGCTCATCCAGATAATTAATGCGATGAAAATTTGGCGCGCCGGCTTCAATTTTTTGGTAGTTAGGTAGGCTATTTTTTCCGATTTGGGTCAAATAGTGTCGGAGCTCCACGAGCAGCGTTTTATCCACTACTTGCTTTGCAATAAAAATATCGCCCTCGCTCAGCGCCACACTCATCTCGCTCAGCTTTTGCGCATCACCCAGCAACTCGTGGTGCCGCGTTAAAAATTGAATGTTTTTAGCAAAGTGCATAAGTGATATCTTCCGCTACTTTTTCCACAAAATTCAAGGTGAATCGGTAGCGTATTGGCCATTTGACCATCCCAGTGATTTACGTTCTAATGAAAGCTAAAGTGAACGGCCCAAAACAAAAGCTTATTCATATTGTCGGTGGCGGCTTCAACCAGGTCGCACTGGTGCGACAGGCAAAGGCTAAGGGCCTTCGCGTACTTGTTACAGATTCAAACGAAAATCCACCGGCTAGAAAATTTGCCGATCTATTTGAGCAGATTGATACCACCGATCGAAACGCATCGCTTCGATGCGCGGAAAAAAATCACATCGATTTTGTGACGACAGACATGACAGACGTAGCTGTGCCCACTGTCGCGTTTATTGCCGAAACGCTTGGGCTGCCAGGTATTGGTTATGAGACAGCCCTGAAATTTACAAATAAGTATATCATGAGGAAGGCGTTGGCGGGCCTAACCGAAAGCTTCTGTCCTGAGAGCTATTTTTTTACGGATTTAAAAATTGCCATCCAGTTTCTGCAAGATTCGAATAATAATCAAAACTATCTTGTGAAACCGGTAAACTCCCAAGGCAGCAAAGGTGTTCACATTTTAAGAAGTGGCAATATCCAGGAAAATGCGGCCTTGATCTCGAATACGATCCTAGAAAGCAGGGGGCAAGGCATCCTCATTGAGCGCTTTGTGGTTGGGCATGAGTATTCAGTAGAAACTTTTGTGAAAGACAAAAAGGTCTATAACCTCACCCTCACCAAAAAATATCACTATGAACATAATCCATGTTTAGATAAGAGAAACACTTTTTTAGGTGACGTAGACGAAGCCCTTGAATCCAAGCTTTTTTTAGCTAATCAAAAGATAATAGAGGCGTTGGGCCTACCGTTCGGGATGACCCACGCAGAATATAAAATTGAAAACGGAAAAGTATATTTAATGGAGATTGCGGCTCGAGGAGCTGGTGGCAGTATTAGCAGCCATATAATTCCCTACCTAACGGGATTTAATACGTTGGATGCGCTTCTAAGCACCTACGCGGAAGAAAGCTATTCCATCCAAATTGAGGATTATAAAACACGCTTCGCTGTGCTTAAATTTTTTGAATTTACACCAGGAAAAATTAAGCGCTACCTAATCAACCAAAAAATCCTTGATTCTGCCCTAGTAGTTGATTTGAATCTAAGCGTTGGCCAAAGCCTTTGCTTGCCCAAAGATAGCCGCGATCGCCCAGGCTATTTCGTAGTACATGGGGAAAATAGATCTCTTGTGCTAGAAAAAGAAAAACAAGTAAGTTCCGCAGTGAAAATAGAATACGAATAATATGAAATATTACCATTCAGAAATTCCAGAACTAAGCGGAAGCTTCCTGGGCCAAAATCAGGTTCAAATCGAATGCGAGAATTTTGAAAACAATTCGCATGCTCTAGACATAGCGCTGCTATCGCTTCGTATCGCGAAGCGAATCGGCATTTCATGCACAGCTCAAGACGCCGGGAGTAGGCTCTCCTATTCTGCTCCCATCACTTCGGCTACCGTAAACAAGGAAATTATTTTCCTCAATGGTTGGTCACAATTTGATGGCTGTATTAAAGGATTCAATGCCCTAGGACTAATGGCCGAACAAGTGGCAGTAGCACTCAAGAAGTTAAGCTTGTTGCCCATCGCAGAATCTATCGCTTTAAAGAAACAATTTCTCTTGAGTCGTTCGTATTCGGGTAAAGCTTTATTTAGAGCAGCAGAAATCGAGAAAATCAGTGAAGAACTTTTTTTGGAATTGAGCGATCTAGATCTTGCCATCTGGTATGCCTTTGCTCACAAAACGATTGTCTGCTCCACCTCCTCAAATATGGGCATCTCCCTGCACCAGGCCCTTCGAATGCTTCAGCAAACACAGGTAAGCTTCGGAAATGAGAAGTTTACGCTTTTGAATCAAACAGAGGGAAAACTATTAATTTGGTGCCCCGATGAGAGAGCTGATTTCATGAACGCGGAAAAAACGGCTCTACTTCGGAGCCTAGAAGCAGAGCAACCACCGCTCACAAAATTATGCACCTATATCAACCGGCAACAGCGCGATCCAGGTGCCCTACGAGACGCTCTCGCTTGTGGCGGATATTTCTTTCCCACTAACCCGCAATCGATCGAAGAAATTCAAAATTTACTTTTCGTAGCCCTGCAGAATATTTGTCAGGCAGATAATAAATCCTTAGAGGACTTGCTAAATAACCCAGAGATTCTCTCCTGCCTGGCAAGCCTCGGATGCATGGTTAAAAATAACAAACTTGTAATCACGCGTGGAATTGAAGCGGGTATTTTTGGCTTAATGCTACCCTATCTCCTTCTCATCGAAGAGCTGCATAGCTCAGAGAACGTGCCAGAATCTTTGTCTACTTGGAATCAGGCCTCGATTGGAGCTGCGCTCGCAGCGGCTGTGCTTGCGGATTCAATATTACGACACCCCGATGCTCTTACCGAATCCACTAGAGCGGAGTTCAATTCTCAATTTCCAGCGATCAGTAAATTTATGGATACGAAACAATTTGGGAAAGATATCAATACTCAAATTCATGGCGTGTTTGATATTGCCAATCTCCAATCACTCGCGCAGCTATTGGGAGTAGTAGTTGAAAACCATATGACTGGCAAAGGTACAGCCTTCGTTGGCCTAGGCTCAAGTTCCTATTCGAATGGCAATCGCTGCTATGAAATTCTAAAAGAGAATATGCAAGCTGAGGCAACGTTTAGAGGAAAAGATTCCTTTCATCCCGCCACCCATACAATCAATCCTTTTGCCCAAGCGCTCATATTCGGTGAATCGCTAGCGAAGGAAATTATCGCCGGCACGCCCACTGACGCCATCGCAAAAAAAATTAAGAAAACCGAACCCTCTGGTGCTGCGGCCTTGGCAGGCTACCTTTTAGCTCGCCTAGATAACAAAACACTCTCCGCGGTGGAGCTCGCATTTTCTCTTCGCCTCACCGGATTTGACCAAAATACATTTCTTTCGTTCTCCGGATTTAGTGGCGACCAAACAGGACTAAATAATTTTCTCGCGCTAGCTTCGGAAGAAGGTAAAAACATGAGGGGATTTGCTCACCATATGATGGTGATGCTCGGATGGAACCTTTCTGACCTAGAGAAACGCGTTAAGGAAGAAAAGCGCCAGAGTAATATTCGCTACTGGGAATCGCCTCTTGATGATATCGAATTCGAAAGCAAGCTTCTGCTAACTTGCCTCTACCTTACGGGTGACAATACAGCGCAGCCAGGCAAAGACCTCGTGCAAGCCTTAGTCAAGGCATGTGAAAAAAATCGGGAGCAGATACGAAGTATCGTAGCACAAAACAATTCAGCGGCTCGGCATTCGAATAGAATGGCGTTCAAACCATCACTTCTTTTTTTGGTAGCCAATAAATTTAATCGATTCGCCAATTCTGCCGCAGCCGGTATCGACAAAAAAACAAAGACATTTATGAATACTATTATTCGCCGCAAGCTAGGTGGATAAAGGAATATTAGGAATTGATCTTTGTTCAATTATTGAACATGATTATGCCTGGATAAGTCTAAACATTGGAGAACTTAAAATGAAAATCCTTAGCCTTTCGCTACTCACTCTTATTGCGCTCTCTAACTTCGCCATGGCCGCCCCCGACGCCACCATTCAGGCGGACAACCAAGCCATTAATACTGCCTGCAGTGCTGACGCGCAAACAGCGGGCTGTGGATCCGAAGTTGTGGGTAAGGGTCTTTTGATCTGCTTGCATAAATACAAGAAAGCAAATGCAAGCTTCAAATTTTCTGATTCCTGCAAGGCAGCTATGAAACAAAGGCACGCTGATAAGAGCGCTGGTAAATAGAAAACAAAAAAGGCTTCTAGTCTGTGACTAAGAAGCCTTTTTTATATTCAAGATATAAATAAAATCAGTTTACTGATGATATATTGCTAGCGCCGCTGCCGCAATGGATAAAATCATGGTGAGAACATAAGCAAGCATTCCTTTTTGAGGACAGCGCTTGGCCACCATATGCCCCATCCCCGTTACAACCAGCCAAATCACAAATTTAGCCATAATCCAGGGCTGCATGCCGAATCCACCCACATGCGCTAGGCCAAAGCCGAAAATCACAATCAAGAGACTCGCCGCCCCAGTGATGGCACTCCAAAGCTTACTTCTGCCGCCCACCAGCAAAATGGAAGCCCCTGTAAGGAAAACAAAAATAGACGCAATATGAAGAAGTTTATAAAGTTGTAATGAAAGCATGTAGGATTAGTATCATTACTTAAAGGGAAGCTCAATATGACTGTTTTACTAAATCGCGATGCTTGGGAAAAACGCTATGAAGAAGGCGATACCCCCTGGAACTTAAGCAGCCCTACTCCTGAATTTCAACTCTTGCTCGACGAGAAAAAACTGTTTCAAGAGAAAATGGAAGTATTAGTGCCCGGTGCGGGCCATGGTCATGATGCTATTGCTCTCGCCAAGGCTGGCATGCAAGTAACGGCGGTAGATATTGCCACTCAAGCATTAGATTCGCTACTCGCAAGCGCATTCTCGGAAAAGACCACTGTGCAATGCTTTCGAGAAAACTTTTTTGATTTACCCAACCAAGGCTATCACCAGGAACGCTATGATCGCATCCTAGAATATACCTTCTTTTGCGCCATCGCTCCGAATCTTCGCGCGGCCTATGTGGAATCAGCAGTGAAGCTCTTAAAACCCAAGGGCGCTATAATCGGATTATTTTTTCCCACGGATGGTAGATCTGATGGCCCACCGTTTGCGGTTACGCGAAAAGAAGTGGAAGCCTTATTTAGCCCACACTTTGTGCTCGAAATCAGTGAGCCAAGGCGCAGCGTTAAGCCACGCATGGGCAAAGAGTTTCTCGGTATTTTCTATAAACGCTAACTAGTACTTGCGCACGGCAAGCACAGCGTGAGCGATCCCATAGCGATCACGTAATAGTTCATTAGCCTTATGGCGAATAGCATCTGCTTGTTCGAGGCTCATGGAGTGCACGAAAATTTCTCCCGTGGCAGCGTACATTCTAGAAGTTATTTCCCACACATGCACGCCGCTCAAGCCGAGGAATTCAAGCTCATCGTCGAGTGCTTCAAGGACAACCCAGAGTCTTTCTGGCAGTCAGGGACGCGCTCGAACACGCCGTGGGA
>CAIPTA010000156.1 GCA_903867855.1 Oligoflexia bacterium
CCAGGCTATTTTGCCTGCTTCTCCTTCCTTTTCTAGTTTGGAAGAATAGAGATTGGCAAAAGGCCCGATATATTAGTGTTGCCGTTTTTATTGCTGCGATTCTCTTGTTTTTTCTTCAGGTTGATCAAATACGTTATCTTAGTGCAAGTCTGGTAATCACTCCTGCATTGGCTTGTCTATACGTTTGCGTGGCCTTCGAGACCTACGCCAAGAAAGCTCGGCGTTTCCAGATCCTTGTGATGCTTTCGCTGGTAATTTGGACGAGTTATTTTTCGGATCTACTTTTTACAAAACACTATGGAACAGATGTTGTTCGTGATCATCCATTGGTTTTCGCCCCTTTCGATTTATTTGTAATGCCAAATGCCGCTATACAAATTCGTGACTTTCATACGGCCGGGGGCTCAAAGGCTTGGTTGAGGCTGCATCGTTTTGGTGGAGAAAATATTTTGTTAACCGGGGATTTAACTACTTACTATTTACCTGAAATTAATGTGGCGGAAGTAGAGCAAGATCGATACTGGGATTCCCTTCTATTGAAAAGTAGTTCAATTATTGAGTTGGTTCATAATTTTCATGAGCGCGAGATTAGATTCATTCTCGTAGTGGAATTTATGCGTCATGTAAAAAGTAGGATGGCCAAACTGTGTGACGATGCAGTAGCTAAGTTTCCAGACATAGTGGCTTACAAAGATCGTGACTCAATGATCATTGATGTGCAAAAACTAGCGTCGCACATAGAAAGCAAATAGCTACTAAAGTGGATCTGCGAGTTTTTGAAAGAGTGCAGTTACTTCTGCTTCATTCATGTTCGCAGAAGTCTTTTCTCCGTATTTCCTTACGCTAAAGCTGGCGGCCTGCATTTCACGATCGCCTACAGCCAACATGAATGGAATCTTTTGCGTTTGCGCAATACGAGTTTTTGCTCCCATAGAAGCGTTGGAATCGTCTACGTCTACACGGAGGCCAAGCGCATTGAGCCGAGCTGCTGCTTCCTTGCAATAGGCAATATGCGAATCGTTGATCGGCACAAAGCGCGCCTGAATGGGGGCACACCAGAAGGGGAAGGCACCAGCGCAATGTTCAATGAGGATGCCGAAGAAGCGCTCTAGAGAGCCAAGCACTGCACGGTGGATCATCACAGGGCGTTTACGAGAATTATCAGCGTCTACGTATTCCAAGTTGAAGCGCTCAGGCAGAGAATAATCGAGCTGAATCGTGGAAAGCTGGAAGTAGCGGCCCAAGGCATCTTTGATATTGAAATCAATTTTGGGGCCGTAAAAGGCGCCATCGCCTGCATTGATTTTATACTCGAGCTTATTCACTTTGATCGCATCTTCCAGCGCCGCTTCCGCGCGCTGCCAGAGTTCATCGGTGCCGAGAGATTTTTCCGGGCGTGTGGAGAGATATACCAGGGGCTCGGGGAAACCGAACACAGTATACACTTCGCGAATCATCCGAATCACGTTGGCCACTTCCTCGCCGATTTGGTCTTCACGAGCAAAAATATGACCATCATCTTGGCAGAAGGAACGCACGCGAGTGAGTCCGCCGGTTACGCCGGAGCGCTCATAGCGATGCAGCCGACCAAAATCCGCCATACGGAGTGGCAGCTCACGATACGAATGCTGAGAGGTGGAAAATATCAAGGCGTGACATGGGCAGTTCATGGGCTTCACGGCCACATCACGATCGTCTTGCTTCGAGAAATACATGTTCTCTTTATAGTTCGCGTAGTGACCAGACTTATGCCAGAGATCCACATCGAGCACTTGCGGGGTGATCACTTCATCATAGCCATACTTGCGGTAGAGCTTGCGCATGAGATTCTGCAATTGATTATAAACCACAGTGCCCTTCGCATGGAAGAAAGGCATCGCGGGCGCTTCAGGATGGAAGCTAAAAAGATCGAGCTCTTTGCCAAGCTTGCGGTGATCGCGCTTCTTTGCTTCTTCTAGCATCAAGAGGTGATCGTCTAGTTCCTTTTGTGTTTGAAAGCAGAGGCCGTAGATGCGTGTGAGCATGGGATTTTTTTCGTTCCCGCGCCAGTAGGCACCTGCCATGTGAGTAAGTTTGAAAGCCTTGATCTCTTTTGTGCTGGCTACGTGGGGGCCTTGGCACATATCGGTAAATGCGCCTTCTTGATAGAGGCTCACATTTTGGAGATTCAAATCTTTCATGATCTCGAGCTTGAAGAGCTGACCCTTCTCACGAAAAAAATCTTCGGCTTTTTCGCGCGGGAGCACGCTGTGAGAAAAAGATTTTCCTTCCTGAATTACCTTTTTCATCTCTGCTTCAATTTTTGGCAGCAAATCTTCAGTGACTGCATCAGGAAAAAGCACATCATAGTAAAAGCCATGCTCAATGTGAGGGCCCACACCGAATTGCGCTTTTGGATACATGCGAGTGATTGCATGAGCCATCACGTGCGCGGCGGAGTGGCGCATTGTTTCGACGGGGGAAAGTTTTGGTGTGGCGACTAATGAGGCGATTTCTTGTTCCATAGTGGGGATACTCTATCACGAGGACGCGCGCGCATAAAGGCTTGCGTGAGGAGGATGGGGCAGTGGGTAAAACGGGCACTCCACAATTTGCCGGCGAAGGAGAGTTAGCTTACCCGGATTGGCGGTGAGAGCCGCATCGAACTCTTCTTCTTCCCATTTGCCTTGGTGCATTACGAAGGCTAGTCCGCCAGGGCGAAGATTTCTATGGGAGGATTCTATCCAGGCGGAGGCATTCCCGAACTCAAGGGGGAGCCCCCAAGCTAAGGCCGGATGCGGCGAAACAAAGGGATAAAAGGCTAAAGTTAGATCCTTGAGCCCTGTAGAGCTGTACTGAAAAAAATCTGCAGACTCAAAAGTGGAGTTCGCAGCCAGAGTGGCAAAATACTGCGCCTTGTCGGCCCGGGAGTGCAGATCATGAAGAATGCGATAGGCATCTAGTTCGATTCCATGCAACTGAGCTGTCGGAAAAAAAGCGCCTATGGCTGGGGCTCGTCTAAAATCATTTGCTCCCACCTCAAGTATTGATTTCAGTGGTTGGTGATTTTTCAATTCGGAGAATTGCTCGAAAATCCAAAGAGTGGCAATAGCAAAGCGCCAAGATTCGAGATTCAGTTTGCCGTTAATCTGTGAAAAATTATATTGATCAATGATTCGGGTCACTTCGTTGTTGATGGAGGGAGCCAACGAATCGTGCCAGGTAAACAATTCTTCGGAGCTAGAAAATTCACGGTAACCGCGACGCGTAAAGCCAATCTGTTTACGAAGACAGAAAAAAAGACGGTTACGTTTAGAACGTAGGTGATCAATAAGAGAAAGGTCAAAAGAGTGCGTTTCCATAATGGCTCATGATATCTTCTATGGATGCCAAACCTCCATGCAAGCTTATTTTCCTTATGCGCAGAGCGCGGAGATAAAGTTGCCTTTCAACTGCAGAAAGATGCTGGTGGATATCGAAAACTTAGCTATAAGCAATACCGCGAGCAGGCCCTAAGGCTCAGTAAGGTTCTAGAAAAGAAAGGCATCTCTGCTGGCGATCGCGTGCTCATCGCTTCCGAGAATTGCCCGGAGTGGACAATTGTGGCCCTCGCCACTATGAACTTGGGGGCATGTTTAGTTCCCGTGGCTTCGATTGCGAGTGTTCTAGAGTTCCGCAATATTTTAGAGGGATCGAGACCAAAAATTTGTTTTATTTCTAGTCGATGCCAAGTGGCGCGACAAAATATCGATGAATTAAATGCCGCCCATTCTGGCGAAATATTTTTTTGGGATATTCAATCTGCTAGTCCATTAGAGAGATTGATCGCAGATGTGATTCCTGACGAAGTGAACGAAAAAGTTGCACCTGATGATATCGCGCTTCTAATTTATACGAGTGGTACCACTGGAAATCCGAAAGCAGTGCCCATTTCTCACCGCAATATTTTAACCAACGCAGGCGATGCGGTGAAGGCAATTTCTGCTTCCTCTGATGATAGTTTAGTGAGTGTGCTGCCGCTCTCTCATATGTTTGAATTTACCGGCGGCTTTGTGGTGCCTATGCTCGTTGGCGCGCCAGTTACTTATACAAAGAGTTTGCGCGCCGATGATTTGATGGGAGCTATGAAAGATAATCACGCCACAATTTTAGTGGGTGTGCCTTTGCTTTTTGAAATCATTGCTAGAAATTTGCAAAGCAAAATTAATGAGATGCCTGCACCGATCCGCCGCTATTTTCATGGCGCGCGAAAAATTGTGCGCGAAAGAATCGAGCTTGGGAAATATCTCTTTTTTCCCATTCACTATATGTTGGGTGGTAAGCTAAAATTTTTTATGGCCGGCGGATCACGTTTGCATCCCCAGGTTTTTGAGTTCTATCGCGACCTCGGAATATTGGTTTTACAGGGCTATGGTCTAACTGAAACCTCTCCGGTTTTAACAGTCACAAATCCAGAGAATGCGGCACCTGATCATGTGGGGAAAAGTTTTGCGAGCGTAGAAATTGGAATTTTCAATGAGCGTGCAGAGCGCCTTCTTGCCGGGCAAGAGGGGGAAATCTGGGCACGCGGCCCTAGCGTTTTTCGAGGCTATTTGGATGCAAATCAAAATAAAACCGCGTTTCACCAGGATTGGTTTCGCACGGGAGATTTAGGGTTGATCGATCCTTTCGGTCTCTTGCATATTACAGGCAGGCAAAAAGATATTATCGTAACAGCTGCTGGAAAAAATGTGTATCCGGAGGAGATCGAAGCCGTTGTGTTGGCTTCGGGGCAATTCTTAGAGGCCTGTGTGCTCGGTATCGAAGAGAATGGCCACGAACAGGTTTGTCTGGTGCTAGTTCCTGATCGTTCTAAATTTAAAAAGCTATTGCAGAAAGATGATGTGGTTCGCGAGGCCAAGCGCCTGGCAACAGATATCACTCGCACTCTTTCTGACTATAAGTGGCCACAGCGCATCGAAGTAGTGTTTGATGATTTGCCAAAAACTAGCACCAAGAAAATTAAGAAGCACGAAGTTAGGAAGGCGATCCTCGCCCTAGGTGCTCAAAAAGAACATATTACCCGTGCTGGCGATCTATTGAATCTCGATAATGAGCTGGAAAAAATTTTGGCAGAGGCAATTTCTACGATCTCGCAAAGGTCTATCCTGGAAATTTCCAAAAGCGATTCACTCTCCCAGGAGCTTGGTTTCGATTCCCTCACCTTCGTAGAATTATTGAGTTCGATCGAAAGAAGTTTGGGCTTTCAAATGGCTGCGATCGATTTCACTGCTATCCGCAGTGTAGATGATTTACTAAATATTTTGCGTCAAAGTGCTAAAAGTAGAAA
>CAIPTA010000157.1 GCA_903867855.1 Oligoflexia bacterium
AAAAAGAGCTTAAAAAATAATCCCTCGGGAATATTGGATTGTGTGGAATCGGCTTTTAGTTCATTTTATTCCCCAAAATGTGTATTGTTTTTTCTATTAGTCGACTATTTTGATTTGCCCATAAGAATTTTGGCTCGTTTTAGTATTTTTTTGTTCAAATTTTCAAATTATCCAGTTCTGGGGATAAGTATTCATGGGACTATTTAATTTAATTGTTTTCAAATGGGGATAAATCAATAACTGCTTGATTGTTAAGTAGTAGTTTTTGTTTTGCTTATCCAACGGTGTTTATCAGATAACCAGAAAAAAACTGAATATCTAAAAATAATCCACATGGTTATTCACATTAGTGAATCAAAGCATTTGTTGAATATCTTCGACGTATTTTTTTAAGGTCGGGCTAGTATGAATTTCTCGTTCAATTTTATTGATAGCATACATCACTGTCGTATGATCTTTGCCACCAAAGGCAGCCGCAATTTCTGGAAAGGTGCGTTTGGCATATTTTCGACAAAGATACATCGCGATTTGACGCGGCTCTGAATATTTTCTCGCTCTTGACTTAGAATTCAGTTCCGCCGAGTTAATCTTGAAATACTGACAAACACACTTATTTATAGATTCGATGGAAAGATTATTATTCGCACGATTATCAATAAATAGGTCGGCCAATGCTTCTTTGGCCATTTCTACGGATATTTCAGAGCCATTTATGGATGCTTCCGCACTTAATCGAACAAGTGCACCCTCTAGTTCCCGCACGTTATTACGAATTTTCCCAGCGATCATAAAACAAACATCGTCTGGTATATATAGATCATCCGCTTCTGCTTTTGCTTTTAAAATAGCCACGCGTGTTTCCAAGTCTGGCGGCTTTACATCTACTACTAATCCCTGCTGTAGACGTGTTACTAGTCGGTCCTCTAGGGAGTGAAGTTCCTTTGGTGCCTTATCGCTGGTGAGTACAACTTGGTGTCGCGCATTAAATAGATGATTGAAAGTGTGAAAAAACTCTTCTTCACACGCATCTTTACCACCAATAAATTGAATATCGTCTACGAGGAAAACATCGAAGCTATCGCGATATCTACTATGAAACTGATTCATAGACTTTGTCTTGATAGCTTCAATAAATTCATTAAGAAACGATTCAGAGGAAATATAGCAAATCTTTGCGTTTGGATTGCTTTGTAGTAATTGATTCGCAATCGCGTGAAGCAGATGCGTTTTTCCTAGTCCAGAAGGTCCATAGATCAAAAGAGGGTTATATTTGCCTCCGGGAAAACTCGCCACACCCTTAGCTGCCGCGTGCGCAAATTGTGAGCCGCCACTCACAATAAAATTTTCAAAGGTATGAGTAGTATCTATAAACCCCGAAGTGGCCTTAATGAGGGTCTTTTGGTTTTTAGATATAACTTGTGGCTCTGTTTTATTGATAGAATAGTTTGGATGTGTTGTTTTTTGATCCTGTGGGCCCTGTATTCCCGCAGAGTTGTGAATGCTAACTACTTTTGCTGGTGGCGCCTCGGCAGTTTGTTTTTCCCCCACAATATACGCGATGCGAAAAAGTTCGCCCGTTGTCAGGGATAACGCGGAGATGATCTTGGCCTCAAAGCTACTTCGTAAAAATGTGACAAAAAAAGGCGTAGGAACACGAAATGTGATCGTTTTGTCTTCAGTGGAGACAACTTCTAGAGGCAACAACCAAGATTTGAACATCTCTGGCGTTGTCATAGTCTGCAATTGGCCTAAGGCTTGTTTCCAAAAGGCGGGATGATCGTTCATGCTGGATTTACTGCTCCAATATGATTTCTATCGGCGAAATCACCACAAAATTAAGGGCTGGGAAGTGATAGCAAATCGTGCAATGCACCCACAAGGGAAATCTCGAAAGTCTTCCTTCGCCATTACTTGACATAGTTTTCCTTTTCTTGATAGGTAATGTCTAGCTAACAACTCGAGTTTAGCTGGAGAGAATTTTCATGAAACGCACATGGCAACCAAGTAAAAGAAAAAGAGCGAAAACCCACGGCTTTCGTAAACGCATGTCTACCAAGAACGGCACCAAAGTATTGAATGCACGCCGTAAAAAGGGTCGCAAGCGTCTTACTGTAAAGGTGAGCACGAAGTAGTTTTGTGAAAAAGCCTCAAGGCTTTGAAAAGAAACTCAAAGTTCGCAAAAAAGCAGACTTTCTTAGCTTACGAAGCAAATCAAAAAAATTTGTAGGTAGACACTGGATTGTATTTTTCCAAGACAATGGGCTTGGACATCCACGTCTAGGCATCAGCGTTAGTACCGCCGTTGGGAACGCAGTGAGAAGAAATCATTTCCGGCGTTGGATCAGAGAGAGCTTTCGAAAGCACAGAGATCGATTTTTAACGCTTGATTGCCATTTTGTGGTGAAAAAAAAAGAAATCACCATAACGAAGCGGGAATTCAGCAAGGAACTTGATGAAGATCTTGAACGATTTCTACATTGGCTTTCTTAAACTATATCGACTTTTATTGGTGCCCATCTTTGTTGGTTTGGGTGCGCAGTGTCGCTTTGAGCCAACGTGTTCTCATTTTTCTGAACAAGCAGTGAAGGAATTGGGCTTGTTTCGTGGTATTTGGGTGTCTTTGAAAAGAGTAATGCGTTGCCAGCCATTTTGCAGGGGTGGTTACGATCCGGTGCCCACTCAAAAGGAAAGATTTAGGGAATAATATGATGGATAAAAAAGCGCTTCTTGCAATTGTACTTTCATTTGGAATTTGGATGGGTTGGCAGAAGCTATATCTGGAGCCATTTCAACAAAAAGCTTTAGAAGAGCAGAAAACCTATGAAGCTGCTCGACAGGCGTCACTTCAAAAAGCCGCTCCAAGCATAGAGAGTTCCGCCACAAAAACCAGTATTGCTCCAGTTTCGAATTTATCTTCTTCCTCTCAAGAACCCTCGAAAAATGCATCTGTTTCAAAAGCTGACTTCAAGGTAAATGTAACCAACGGCAATTCGCTTTTAGACGACTGGGTATTAAGTAACTATTCAAAATCGATCGACAATAGATCGGATCAAATTTCTCTCGAATATGTAACTGGATACGCCAAACAACTTTCCCTGCGATTTGTTGACGCGAGTTTCACGGATTTAAACGATAAGAATTGGTCCAATTTTCAGGAAAAAAACGGCTCGATTAGCGCGGAACTGAACAATTCTGAGGCATCGATAAGCAGAAATTTTGCAGTCCACTCAACTGACTATTATGGCGATCTCACCTATCATTTTCATTTCAATGGCACTCCTCCCAAATACATTTTTCTGGATCTTGCTGGCAGTCCAAAGCGACCTCACGACAAAGAGGGCAGTATATTTGGGCAGATTCCAGACAAAGTGCGCTTTTCCTTCCGTGACGGTACGCAAAGAAAGACGATCATTGCCTCTGCTCTAAAGGAAACCTTCGAGTCTTCTGCAGGCGTGAAGTGGTTTGGAATTGATTCCCGTTATTTCGTTTTTGCAGTATCTCCAGATCGAGCATTTCGTGACACAACCGGGATCCAAATTGCCAAAGAGTTTAGCAACGGAGTGGAATACGTGCGCGGTAGCGTAGTGATTCCTACCGACGGCAAACAGGATTTTTCTTTCCCATTGAAGGTTTATTTTGGTCCGAAGAGAATAGAAAACCTGGAAGCCGCGGATCCCATTTTTTCTGACACAATTGACTTTGGCTGGACCACCCCAATAGCGATTCCTATTTTGAAGGCGCTGAAATGGCTCTATGAATATGTGAAAAACTACGGCCTCTCGATTATTATTCTAACTTTTTTAATCAAAGTTCTATTGTTCCCGCTCACCTACAAAAGCATGACGTCCATGGCCAAGATGGCCAAGCTTCAGCCCCAATTGAATGTGCTGAGGGAAAAATATAAGAACGACAAAGAAAAACTGAATACTGAGATGCTCAGTTTCATGAAAACCAACGGTTATAATCCGGTTGGGGGATGTCTTCCCACCTTATTGCAGATGCCGATTTTTTTCTCACTTTACCGAGTTTTCTTTAATTCAATGGAATTGTATCAAGCCCCTTTTGTGGGATGGATACACGATCTTTCAGCTCCCGATCCGCTTTTCGTTGCGCCAGTTTTGCTGGCAGGCCTCATGTTTTTACAACAGCGCTTATCTCCGAATACTGCAACCGACCCCGCGCAACAAAAGATGATGCAGTTTATGCCCCTTATGTTTGGACTCTTTATGTTCTTTCTTCCAGCCGGATTGAATATTTATATGGTTGTTAATTCTGTAACCAGCATTACGCAGCAATATATTCTAAACCGACGTTTCGGACTTTACCCTCGCACTAAGGCGACGGTTACTCCGGTAGCTTAGTACGCCCATGGGACAGGGCTATTTTCAAGATGATACCATCGTTGCTATCGCAACCGCCGCGGATGTAGTTTCAGCCATTGGTATCATCCGAATTTCTGGACCATGTGCCATCGATGTTTTTTTGAAATTGGCAAAGAAAACAGGGGATCTCGGTTTCTTTTCTTCAAATGAGCTGGAGTCTCACAGGTTTCGTCGCTGTCTCATCGTTTCCTCAACCGGTCAAATTCTTGATGATGCGCTTTTTGTTTGGATGAAAGGCCCAAATTCGTTTACGGGCGAAGATGTTGTAGAGCTTCACCTACATGGAAATCCTTTTAATCTGAAAAGAATTTTAACGGCCGCCATTCATGCAGGAGCGCGCCCGGCCTTGGCGGGTGAATTTAGCTTTCGCGCATTTCGATCTGGGAAGATAGATCTTAGTCAGGCGGAGGCTATCATGGATATCGTTGCGGGGCATACGCCGCAGGGAATTGATGGCGCTCTTAATTCTTTGCTGGGCTCAACTAAGGGCATGGTTGATTCGCTTAAGGCGGAGCTCCTTCACCTGCTTGCTATGATAGAGGTGGACATAGATTTTTCAGATCAGGGCCTATCGAGTATCGATTATCCAGCCCTGGGATCTCGCATGGCCTCTTGGTGTAAATCGGTTCGCTCCATTCGCGATCGTTTTCAAAAGTCACTCCCGCAGCGAGAGGGAGTTCGAGTTGCCATTGTTGGAGCCCCTAATAGCGGAAAATCCACTCTATTCAATGTTTTGGTTGGGGATGATCGAAGTATTGTGAGTGGCCAGGCTGGAACCACAAGAGATATCATACGAGAACGGCTTCTTTTAAGCGGAAAGGTTTTCTTGCTCGCGGATACTGCGGGTATTAGGAAGACCGATGATGAGGTTGAATCGCAAGGAATTGCGCGCTCGTTTAGTGAAGTTGGTGACTCTCGATTAGTGATTTGGGTTATTGATGGGTCGCTCGAGACAAACGAATCGCTCCTGGGCCAACAGCTTTCAATCCTTAGAGAAAACAGCGCAAATTCAAGTATTCTAGCGGTTATTTCTAAGGCAGATCTTGGCGCTCCAAGGGCCACGCTTCTCGATTGGCTCAGGTCTCAGGATCTTCCCGTTCTGGAGGTTAGTGCGCTTCAAAACCTTGGCGTTTCACTTTTGGAAGAACGAATGGCGGCTATCTGCGCTGATGTGGGTCCAGGCGACGGATTTAGTGTTGGCAGAATGCGTCATTTTGAGTTATTGGGTAAGGCGCTTGAGCGGGTTGAGGGGGCTATTGATCGAATAAGTGGCTACGATGAGCTTCCTGATCTTTTGGCTAGCGATTTGCGATCCGCGCTCTCTTCTCTTGGTGAGATTACCGGAGATGTAACTGCGGATGATGTTTTGAATCATATATTTTCTGAGTTTTGCATAGGGAAATAGAAGTTATTTATGTCTGACAATTTCGACGTCATAGTTATTGGTGCGGGCCACGCGGGTTGTGAAGCCGCCCTTGCTTCCGCTCGTCTTGGGGTAAAAACCGCACTACTTACAATGAGTAATGATAGGATTGCATACATGTCCTGCAATCCCGCCATCGGCGGCCAGGCGAAGGGACAGCTTGCGCGCGAAGTGGATGCCCTTGGCGGCGAAATGGGCATCAATACTGATAGAAGTGCGATTCAGTATAAAAGATTAAATATGTCAAAGGGCCCCGCTGTTCAATCCTCCCGCGCTCAGTGTGACAAGGTTTTGTATAGTCTGAATATGAAGGCGGTTGTTGAGAGCCAGCCCAACCTCTCTGTTTTGCAGCGAGAGGTGAGCGGTTTTGAACTAAAGGGTGGCGAGATTTGTGGTGTTTTTACTACCACCGGAGAGCGAATCTCTGCCAAGGCCGTTGTTTTGACAGCCGGAACCTTCATGAGATCTATTATGCATTGTGGGGACAATCGCTCCGAGGGCGGGCGGTCCGGTGACTCCAGCGCGAATGCTATGTCACATAGTCTTGAGGCACTAGGATTCAAGTTGGTTAGACAGAAGACGGGCACCCCAGCCAGGCTGAAAAAATCTTCGATCGATTTTTCTGTTATTCAGCGCGAGGATGGCGACACTAAACCAGTTCCATTTAGCTATTATAACCGCGAGTCTAAATTTCCCCTTTTGCCTCAGCAGCCTTGCTATTTGACTTACACTAATCCAACAACTCATTCGATCATTGCCGAAGCAAGGGATCGGTCGCCAATGTTTACGGGGGCAATTACTGGCCGAGGCCCTCGCTACTGTCCTTCCATCGAGGACAAGGTGTTTCGCTTTGCCGATAAAGACCGGCATCAAATTTTTTTAGAACCAGAAAGCCAGTTTAGCCAAGAAATCTATGCGAATGGTTTGTCCACGAGTCTCCCGATGGACGTTCAGCAATCTTTTCTTCGAACGATCGTAGGGCTGGAGAACGTAGAGATTTCTCGTCCAGGTTATGCGGTAGAATATGATGCGATTGATCCTCGACGACTCACCCACGCGCTTATGTCAAAGGAGGTTTCCGGCCTTTATTTTGCGGGTCAGGTTAATGGTACCAGTGGTTACGAGGAGGCAGCGGCACAAGGCCTTATCGCGGGCATTAATGCCGCTCTTCGTTGCGCTGGCCGAGCGCCTTTTTCTCTTGATCGATCTGATGCATATATTGGCGTTTTAATTGATGATTTAGTAACTAAGGGCTGCGACGAGCCCTATCGAATGTTTACCTCTCGTTGTGAGTATCGGCTGTTGCTGCGGGAAGACAACGCGGATCAGCGTCTTGGTCCTCATGGGGTTGAGTTAGGCCTTTTGACCGGTTCCAAGAGAGAGACCCTTGATAGAAAGATGAATGATATCAGTCGGTTGCGGGTGTGGGCGAAGAGCTCCTATCTTCTTCCAAGGCATTGTGCCTCTCGTCCCGAGGAGCTCTTGAGTCTGGGTCTGGGCGAGGTAAAAGACCGACTCTCTGCTTATGACGCACTAAAGCGTTCTGGGGTTAACCTCCCGAATTTGCTGTCCTTTTTCTCTGCAGAGAGTCCGTCCCCGGACACCTTTTCTTCCCCTTGGGTGTGGGAGCAAGTCTGCGAATTTCTTGAGATAGAGAGTCGCTACGAGGGTTACATTCGGCGCGAGCAGGATTTGGCCGAGCGAATGAAGAAGTGCGATTCGAAGTTAATCCCCCAAGATTTTACTTTCTCTTCTGTCGCTGGTTTGTCGACAGAGGTACTTGAGCGTTTGGATAGGGTTCGTCCGGAGCGTTTTGGCCAAATCCGACATATTCCCGGGGTCACTCCTGCGGCCGCCGCCTTGATTTTTGTTCACCTTGATCGAAGGGAGCCTCGTGTTTCAGGGGTCTAGTATTTCTGATGGCGATTGGGACCATTTTCGCTCGCTCTTTGATCGTTTTTCTGTAGTATTTGCTTGCCCCCAACATGAAGCCGCCTTTAGGAGTGATTTGTCTCGTTATTTAGTTCTTCTGTTGTCAGCTAATGAGCATACAAACCTTACTTCGATTAGAAGTTTTGATGTAGGGTTGTGGAAGCATCTTTATGACTCCTTGGTTCTCGTTGCATGTGAGCCCCTTGGTTCTGTTTTGGATTGGGGCACTGGCGGTGGTCTCCCTGGTATCCCCTTAGCTCTTTTGCGCAGGTCAATTGGCAGCACTTGTTCCGTCTCTCTTCTTGATAGTGTTAAAAAGAAGGCCGCCCTTGTTTCCGTTTTTTGTCGTGAGCTTGGTCTGGTGGATTGTTCTGTATTTTCTGAGCGCGGAGAGACGATTGTGGCCCGCTCAAAGTTTGAGAGTGTTGTTATGCGTGCGGTTGCTCCGCCTGATCGCGCTATTCCTTGGATGGTTCGTTCTGTAAAGCGGTATGTTTTTATGACTGGGCCCGCTCAGGTTGCTGATTGGCGTGGTTCCGTTCATTTGGCGGAAAAAAGGGGCTTTGGGCTCGTTGATATTCAGGAGTTTGTGCTTCCTGAGGGTGGCGGCACTAGGTTTTTGGTGCGGTTTCATCAAAAGTAATGTTCCACGTGGAACTAATGTTACAAGTTTTTAGTTCAAATTTTGATATCAATCGCCTATATTAAAAAAAAGGAGCCAGCATGGGCAAGGTCATTTCTGTGATTAACCAAAAGGGCGGCGTGGGAAAGACCACGTCGGCCATAAATATCGGGGCATCCCTTGCTGTCGCAGAGCGTCAAGTCTTGGTTGTTGATTTTGATCCCCAGGGGAACGCAACGAGCGGTCTCGGCTTAGATGCGAGCAGTCCGCCGGAAAAAACAATTTACCAGGCGCTGGTCGGGGAGTGTTCGCTCGCGGAGGCGATTCGAGAAACAGAGCTTCCCGGTTTGTCGGTTGCTGTGGCGGACAGGAATCTCAGTGGTGCGGAGGTAGAGCTTGTGGGGGCGATTGCCAGAGAGCAAAAACTTCGGAGCATACTGGCGCCGCTTAGGGATAAATATCACTACATATTGATCGACTGTCCGCCAAGCCTGGGGTTGTTGACGATAAACGCACTAACGGCTTCAGATAGTTACTTGGTGCCCATGCAGTGCGAGTATTTCTCGCTTGAGGGTTTAAGTCAGTTGGTGTCTACGGCCGGGCTAATTCGTGGCGCCCTCAACCCATCGCTTGAGCTAGAGGGCATTCTTCTGACGATGTTTGATGCAAGAAACAACCTCGCGCATCAGGTAGCAGATGAAGTTCGTGCTCACTTTGGGGAGAAGCTCTTCAAGACAATGATTCCGCGAAATGTTCGTCTAAGCGAGGCCCCAAGTCATGGAAAGCCAATTTTGCTCTATGACATCGAGTCCAGGGGGGCCATTGCATATTTGACTGTGGCGAAAGAGATCATTGAAAATAACATGCAGAGACGAGCCGTCGACGCAAGCGCAACACTAGTATAAACAATATTTACATTAATCGTTCGGGGGAAGACACATGGAAAAATCAAGCGGAGCATCAACACCAAGGCCGGCGCTTGGAAAGGGCCTGGCAAGCTTGCTGGCAAACGCGCCACAATCGAGCCGACAGCCCGCTCTGGGCGGAGCCACCATGGCCGCCACCACTGATGCCGTATCGGGGCGCGAGCGAATTCCGGGCATTACCATGGCCGACATTGATCAAATAGTTCCGAATCAGTTTCAACCGAGAAGGGATTTCGAACAGGCCCCACTCGAGGAGCTGGCCGCATCAATTCGAGCGAATGGCATAATCCAGCCGTTGGTTGTCCGCCGTGGAGACGACGGAAAGCTTCATCTAATCGCAGGCGAGCGACGACTTCGCGCATCAAAGCTAGCGGGCCTAAAGCAAGTGCCGATTGTATTGAGAAAGAGCAGCGATCGTGAGGCGCTAGAGATAGCGCTTATTGAGAACGTTCAGCGAGAGGATCTAAATTGTGTCGACATTGCATTGTCGTACTTTCAGTTAATGGAAGATTTCCAGCTGACACAAGAGGAGCTAGCTGGGCGCGTGGGTAAGGATCGAGTGTCCATTGCAAACCATTTGCGGCTGCTAAAGTTACCCGAACAAATTATCGACGATCTTCGCTCGGCACGATTGTCCTTCGGACACGGCAGGGCGCTTCTGGCTCTGTCCGATCCTCTGAAGCGAATTGAACTAAGAAACGCAATTATTGAAAAGCATCTTTCTGTGCGAGAGACAGAGCGATTGATATCGGAGCTATTGTCGGACTCGGGTGGGAAGCGTAAACCAAAGTCCGAAAAAAGAAATCAGGCCCCGGTAGCAGAGCTAAATGAGTTTTCGGAGCGCCTGGCGAGGGCGCTTGGCTCTCGTGTGGCGGTTCGCGGTGATAAGTTCAAGGGCGTTATAGAAATTCAGTATTTTAGTGCAGAAGATCTTGAAAGGATTGGCGAGCAATTGCTTCGCTAGTGTAACAAATGAAAAAAACAGATTTATCTATTCCCGAGGGCGGCCACGAAGTTACTGGAGTGCTTGATCGAGGGTCTGAGTTTGATGGAACACTGAGCTTCGAGGGCGCGTTTAGAATCGGGGGAGTTTTTCGTGGAAAAATTCTTACCGAAGACATTCTGATTATTGGAGAGGGCGCGTCTGTAGAGGCCGAGATCATGGTGGGAACCTTGATATTGAGTGGCGAGCTAACGGGAACCGTACAGGCAAAAAACCGAGTTGAAATTCATTACCCCGCCGTATTTCGCGGGAGCATAAGAACTCCGAGTTTGATGGTTGCTGACGGAGTGGTTTTTGAGGGCGTTTCGCAAATGGGGAGAGGAAGCGCCGAGCCAAACACGACAACTATATAAATCTTTAGAAAATGCGGGTCGTTTTATTGACTCTTGTGCAACACTTGGGTACACAAAAACCAACTTCACAATGGCTCAAGAGAATCAATGATTTCCGACCTTCAAAATCAGCTAGGCATAGACCAAAGTTTTTTTATCGAACTGGCGATCTTCGTTTCGCTATATGTTTGGCTACAATTCGTGTTGTTTTCCCCATACCTAAAGCTTCGTTCACGCCGTCGCGGTGGAACTGATGGCGTAAAAAAGGAAGCCAATTCGGTATCGATGGCGGCAGCGGATAAAGAGACCAAGCGCGCACAGCTTTTGTTGGCGGCGCGTCGTGCGGCGGCGGCCGAGAGAGAGTCGCGGTTGCTGTTGGCAAAGCAAGAGGTTGCGCGCTCTGTTGCGGCGGCAAAGGCCGGATCGAGGACGGCACTTTCAGCGGCTCGCGAAGAGGCGCAGTCGCGTGCGGTGCGCGAAATGGAGCAGTTGCGTGCTGGCGTGGACCCGCTATCCGAAATTTTGGTGGCCCGATTAATGGAAAAGCGGGTTGGGGTTTAAATGGCAGAGATTTCATCAATATATCCGTTCGTTGTTAATTTTTTAATTGTCGTGATCGTGATCGCCTTGGCCGCTCGAAAGCCTTTGCGCAGGCTGGTTTATCAGCGACACGAGCACATACGGGATTTTGTTGAATCGTCCGCACAAGAACTGGAGCGCGCGCGGGCAAGAGATTTGGTTGCCACGAAGCAGCTTGCTGGTGCTGAAAAAGAGGCAAGTGAATTGGCGGCGAAAGAGATCGAGATGGCAGAGCGCGAGGCGCGCGAGATTTTGGATTTCGGCGATCGCGAAGTGCGACGGCTTAGCAAGGAGGCCGAATCCATGGCGGGCGCGATGGCGGCTGACGCGGGCGACCGACTGCGGTTGGAGTTTGTGGATGAAATTTTGGCTCGTGCCTCTTCTCGGCTTACCACGGGACTTAAAAAGGATGACCATAGCGAAATTCTACGACGTGCTGAAAACAGCATCGGGGCGGAGGCGTAATGGCGCGTCCTGAGCAAATTTATGCGCGTTCAATTTACCAGTATTCTGGTGGCGGCTCGAATGCGGGCCTGGTTGTTGCTGACCTGCAGTCCTTTTGGGCTCTTTGTAATGAATCAAGGGTATTAATGGCCGCAGTGACGAGGCCGGGAGTTTCTGCCGCTGGCCGCGCCGGCACAATTGAGGAGCTCTCTAGCAAGATGGGCCTGGGGGCGTTGTCTGCCAGGGTATTGCTCGTATTGTCTCGTGCCTCGCGAATTTCGTTAGTTCCGGCGCTAATCGAAGAGCTTCGTCGCCTAATCGACAGAGCAGAAAATTTAAGTAGCGGAACGCTGGTGGCGGCAGTCGAATTAAGTCAGGAAGAGCTATTGGGCCTGTCCTCCGCGCTGGCAAAGCGGGTGGGTTCCCGTGTTCGGTTGGAACAGCGAGTGGACGCATCATTGCTTGGTGGTTTTGTGGCAACGGTGGATGGAAAAACATACGACGCGAGCCTTCGTGGACAGTTAACAAGATTTAAAAAAGAACTCATTTAACGGATATTTTAGGAGAGCACGATGAAATTGCGCGCTGAGGAAATAACACAAATTATCAAAAAGCAACTAGCTGATTTTGAGGTGCGTCTCGACGTATCCGAAACCGGAACGGTGCTTGCGGTGGGAGACGGAATCGCGAGAATTCATGGCCTCGACAATGCACAGGCGGGAGAGCTTGTGGATTTTGGTGATGGCGTTATGGGTCTCGTGATGAACCTAGAAGAGGGCTCTGTAGGGGCCGCGATCTTGGGCGACGACACAATCATTAAAGAGGGCCGTTCAGTAAAGCGAACGGGTAAAATTTTTGAAGTTCCAGTGGGCGAGGCGCTTCTCGGTCGCGTGGTAAATGCGCTCGGCTTGCCTCTTGATGGTGCGGGCCCCATTAAAACGGATCGAACACGCCGCGTGGAAATTAAGGCGCCAGGAATTGTTGGCCGCAAGTCTGTGCACGAGCCACTACAAACTGGAATTAAGGCCATTGATGCCATGATTCCAATCGGCCGAGGCCAGCGCGAATTGATCATTGGGGATCGCCAAACAGGAAAGACCGCAATCGCGGTTGATACAATTATTAATCAAAGAGGAAAAGGCGTTTACTGTTTTTATGTTGCGATTGGGCAGAAGCAGTCCACGGTGGCCCAGGTGGTTGACCGCTTAAAGCGAGCCGGCGCAATGGAGTATACAACTGTGATCGCTGCTACGGCGGCAGATCAGGCTCCGCTGCAATTCATCGCGCCATATTCTGGTGTGACAATGGCAGAATATTTCCGCGATTCAAGCAGGCACGCGCTGATCGTATATGACGATCTAACAAAACAGGCGCAGGCTTATCGTCAGCTTTCGCTGCTACTGCGTCGTCCACCGGGTCGAGAAGCATATCCCGGTGACGTATTCTATCTTCACTCGCGCCTTCTTGAGCGCGCGGCAAAGCTTTCCGATCAGTTGGGCGCAGGAAGCCTTACTGCGCTGCCAATTATTGAAACGCAGGCGGGAGACGTTTCTGCCTACATCCCAACAAACGTGATTTCGATCACCGATGGACAAATATTTCTAGAAACAGATCTTTTTTATTCGGGTCAACGTCCGGCCGTAAACGTGGGTATTTCGGTATCGCGCGTGGGCGGATCGGCGCAGACAAAGGCAATGAAGGGTGTTGCGGGAACCTTGCGTTTGGATTTAGCTCAGTACCGCGAAAAGGCGGCATTCGCTCAATTTGGTTCCGACCTTGATCCGGCCACGCAAAAGCAGTTGGCGCGTGGTCAGCGCATGATGGAAATTCTAAAGCAACCACAGTATTCACCGGTGGAAATGGAAAAGCAGGTTTTTATTATTTATGCGGCAAACAATGGCTACCTGGACGGGGTGCCTGTCTCTCGCGTGGGTGAATACGAGGCGGCCCTGATGCGACACCTCGATACAACTCATCCTGAAATCGTAAAGGAAGTTGGTTCAACCGGTAAGTTAGAGGCAGGAACAAAGGCCAAGCTTGATTCGGCACTACAAGACTTTACCAAGACCTTCAATCAATAATAGGCAGTAATTAAAATGGCTTCTGGTAAGGATTTAAAACGAAGAATTGCTAGTGTGAAAAGCACACAGCAAATAACTAAGGCCATGAAGATGGTTGCCGCCGCTCGCCTGAGGCGAGCACAGGATTCCATTGTACGCGCAAGACCATTTGTGGCGGCCATCAAATCTACCGTTCAATCACTCGGCGGGGGCGACGACATTCGTGGAAATCACCCGCTCTTTTTGGTTCGCGAAGTTAAGCGAGTACACGTGATCTTAATAACCTCTGACCGAGGTTTGTGTGGAAGTTTTAATACCAATTTATTGAAGGCCGCGGAACAAATGTATCGTTCTGAATCATCGAAGTATGAGTCGATGTCGTTTACCTGCATTGGAAAAAAGGGGAACGAGTATTTAAATCTTAGAAAGATTCCCGTCCATAAATACTACCCAGACTTTTTGCGATCCGTTACCTACGCAAAAGTACAGGCGGTAGCTGAAGATATGATTTAGAAGTTGTAACAAAGCGGCGCCACCGAAAACAGAAATCCTCTACTCGTTTCCTACTTGTTTGGGGGGTGCTA
>CAIPTA010000158.1 GCA_903867855.1 Oligoflexia bacterium
ATTTATTCCCCTTTATAGTACAGGATACGCGAGCAATTCTCGCACAACACTAAGTGTTCCAGTTTCCTTACTTCATTTATGATCTGCGGGGGTAAGGTTATATGACACCCGCCGCAAGAAGTGTGATCACGTATTTCCACGATCGCCTGGTGTTTTTTGAATTGTGAAAAGGCCAACATCCAGTTTGGTAGCGTCAAGTATCATAGATACTTCGTCAAGCATTTTATAGGTTTGACTGCTAATAATTCCTATAAGGCGTTTTTTTTCATTATCTGTGAGGTTGCTTTCAGCTGCGTCTTCGCTTGTTCTACACTTACTTTGCTTTGCTTTAGGTCTACGTTATCTTGAACAATTTTTGTTTGATCTTCCTTAATCACTCCGTCTGCAGCAAAGCTAGAACCTGCACAGAGAACATTCAATAATCCGATGAGCA
Organism: Oligoflexia bacterium; assembly: GCA_903867855.1. GTDB lineage: Bacteria > Bdellovibrionota > UBA1018 > CAIPTA01 > CAIPTA01 > CAIPTA01. Next base: position 434 of record CAIPTA010000158.1, read on the forward strand.
CTAAGTTTGATACTTTCATAAGAGTCTCCTTGTTGTTTGTTGCGTTCACACAAAGGATAGAGCATCGAGCATGCCAAGAGCCAAGTGGCTGATATAATTGAGAGTATTGAATTATAGAGTGAATTTATGTAGCAACCCGCTACAACAGCCGCACAGCCACCCGAATGACCCAACAAAACATTTGCATCAGCTACTAGCGAAAGTATACTGATAGTGATTATCAAGATGAAAATTCTCAAAAACAAAACATGGCTGTTTCTCTCTAGCTTCCTTTGCCTTGTGGGCTGCCAAGAGGCCAATTCCACCACCTATAATCGTGCCGTATGGAGTGAGTTCATTCCTTATGCGCAAGTGGAGCAGCAACTTCCCACGCTCAAAGCAAACGGACTCTCTCTCTTTATTGCTTTTCATCAATCCACTCCCGACTATGATGGCTTCGCCCATCTCTACACTGCCGCACAGAAGCTTGGTGTAGAAGTGCGACCCTGGCTCCTGCTCAATGAAAATCAAGGCTATTGGTTTAATAAGTGGAATTTTAGAGCAAGCGAAATTTTCGTGGCCGATTTTCTACGCCACTGCGACCAAAGAGGCATTAAGCCAGACTATTTGATTTTCGATATTGAGCCGCCACAGAATGTAGTAGCAAAAGCGGAAGATGATGTGGGCCGGGCAGATTTTATTGGCCTCTTGCATGATCTAACGGCCTTTAGCAAAGATTCTCCCCTAAGTGCGGCTATTGCCTCCTACCAATCCCTCGTAAATAGTCTTCACAGCCGCGGCATCAAAGTGCACGCTGTAACTTCAAACTTCGTGTTAGACGATCAAAACGACACGAATATGCGCATCCAAAGTGCCCTAGGCCTTCCCATCACTGGTATTGATTGGGATGAAATCTCCTTCATGATCTACCGAGCCGATTTCATGCGCATTATCGGACCAGTCACTTCCGATATCATCACGCGCTATGCAGATCGCGCCGTGGCCTCTTTTGGGAGCCGCGCCGGAATGGATATCGGAGAGGCCGGCCACGTGAGCTATCCAGTGCCCTTTGAAGGCTATAGCGATATTGATGACCTCTCTAACGATGCCAATGCCGCTGCCGCCTCAGGCATCCAAAATATTCACTACTATTCCTTGGATGGAATGTCGGAAGCTGGAGTAGACCACTGGCTAGCGCCCATCGAACCCAAGAAACCGCCATTCATTGATTGGAAGGCGTCTGCGGTGCTTCACACGCTCGACACCCTACGCCTACTTCTGCCAAGCGCTAACTAAATAAATGAAGTTCATTTAAAGGCTTGAAGCCAGGAAATATCTTTTCTGTGCTCTTAATTTTAGCTTGTTTGCCAAGGTATTCAGATAAGATCTCACGATAGTCCGTGGTCACTGCCACATCGGCGCGTTCATACAAATGCTCCGGCTGCAGACCCGGCCACTTCCCGGCTACTTTTCCGCCGTTCACGCCCGCGCCTAACGCGAAACAAATACCGCCATGACCATGATCCGTGCCGCGATTGGCATTCTCTCTCAAACGTCTACCAAATTCGCTGTACACAAGCACGGTGAGCCGCTTACTGATATCTGGCCGAGTGGATTCAATATCCTGCAAGAAGGCGTCGATACCTTCACTCAGCTGCTGCACTTGGCGCCCGAAGCTCCCATCTTTGCCCGCCCCTTGGTACTTATGGGTATCCCATCCGCCCATATCCACCGTAGCCATAGATAAGCCAAGATCCATCTTTAGTAAGTTGCTCAAGGTAGCAAGGCGATTCGCAATATCTGATTTTGGATACGCTAATTTCGAATTTTGAATCGGCTTCGAAGAAGAGGATTGCAAAATTCGCAGCGAAGAAAGCGCTTCCCGGCCATGCTGGTGGATCCAGGAATTTCCTAAATCATAGAGAGCAGCGAGCGTATCAGTTTGCTCTTTATCTAAATTTTTCCTGCCGCCCAAATCGAGGCGCCTTATATCGGCAACAGAAATCGCCCGTTCGAAACCAAGGAGTGAGCTGGGCAATAAAGAGCTAGACGCAATCGCAGGCAACAGCGCAGAGGCTGTGTTTTTTTGCTGCAGAAAACGAGTGATCCAGCCCGTGCTAGAAATTTTCTTCTCCGCAAACCCGAGATCCATCATGTTTTGCGCATCGAAGTGGCTACGAGTATTTGCCGTGAGCCCAAAGCCATGCACCACACTGAGTTTTTTGGCCTTGTATAAGCCAAGAAGTGCTTTTGCCGCAGGATGAAATCCCAAACTATCATTGAGCGGCAATAAGGCATTATCTCCACTAAGCTCCAATCTAACCGTGGGGCGCTCAGCCTCATAGATGCGCCTATTCTCCCCAGAGAGAGGGGCCACGAAGCTTAGTCCATCACATCCGCCTCGTAAAAAAATATGGAGGAGAATGGGCTCTGATTCCTGCGCCGCAAAGGCTAGCTGAAAGATTCCATTACTCAGGAGCCCGAAACCGCCGAGAGCCAAGAGCGCCCGCGCCGAATCTGTGAGGAATTGCTCTCTACGAATTTCCTTCATCGCCACTGTGCCTCCGCAGACATACTGAGCAAGGCCACAGACATTCTTAAGCGCGCTTCATCGGACGCTACTCCAGAAAATTCCAATATTTTACCTCTCGCAGTTGCACTCAAGGGAAATGCCAGCAGGCGCTTTTCCCAGGCGGCTAGATGTACGAGAGAATTTATTTTCTCTTTGCCGATCTCTAGAGCTGGAATCCGAATCTCCGGATGTTGACCAGAAAAAATAAAATTCGTGATCCGCCAGCGCTCTAATAGTGCATTGGCACCGAGCCACTTCTCTTTCTGGTCGGGCGGGCCATCGGGAGTACGCCACGAGAAGAGACGCTCCCCTGTGCGCTCGTGGTTACGAATAAAGGCATCTGTTGGCGTAAACTCCGCTTCACTAGCGCGCAGTATCGATACTGTATGCTCAAAGGGGCGTTTCACCTTTTGTCCCCAGGATTGCTTGAACTCCTCGGAAAGCAGCACGGCACGAACTGTGCGACGAATTTGATCCTTTTCTTTTCGCGATTCATGAAAAACTTTCGCCACTTTTTCTACTAAAGAATCCTGCGGCTGATCGGCCACGAAGTGTCGGCATAGCTTTCTGGCGATAAACCTTGCCGTTCCCGGATGATTCGCTAGGAGATCAAGCACATCATGACCATCCTTCATTTCTGGCTGATATTCCTTGATCGCATTCCCTAAAACAATTTTTTGAAAACGATCATGCCAGCCTTCGAAATATTCGAACTCGCCGTTCGTCATCCGCCAACCAGTGAGGCAGCGCGCAGCCTCATACACATCTCCATCCACATAGCCAATGGGATGCCCCTGTGCAAAGCCGCTCACATTTTTTCGATCCATGGTGCCCAAATAGTTTTCCGCACCTAATGTATGCAACTCGAAAAGCTCCCGAGCATAATTCTCATTTGGATTCCCACTTTGGTTGGTAAAGTTATCGAGATATTGCAGCATCGCTGGGCTTTTGGTTACCGCTTCAATGAATTCACGAAAATTTCCAAAGAGATGCCTGCGAATCACATCGCGATCAAATTGCACAAAGGTGGCGGGAATTTTGCCATCCCATGGGTATACATTAAAATGATTATGCCAAAAGTAGGCCATTCGCTCATTGAGCTGACGCTCACTGTAAATCGCCCGCACCCATGCGGCTTGCTCCACCTCTTGAGCAGGCTGCTGCCGAAGCTTATTCTCCTCTTTTTTCATTTCTGGCTTGAGCGCTTCCACATCGCTAACATGTGCTTTCCAAAGACTTTTCGAATCCTGAGATAAAGTTTTTAAATTGAGCGCAACAATTCGTAGAAGACACGCATCATCTGCTATAGCTTCGGGGTGCAGCTGAAGTTCCACATACTTTTCAAATCGCTTTTCCGGGCTCTTGCCGAGATCATGATATTGATCCTCCGAAACACTATTTGGGCCAAAAGAAATTCTACTAAAGGCTAGCGTATCGAGAGAAACAGAAGGCGCTGGCTCTGCGATTTCATCTTTCTTCTTCGAGGGCTTTTCAGCAAAAGCACTTTTGGTGGCCCCCAATGCTAAGGGAGTAAGCGCAACTGTTTTTAGAAAATCCCGGCGACCTTGATTCTGCATAGATCTTGAGTTTAGCCCCACCAAGAATTTTTATCAAAAGCATCGTATTGCACTTCTTTACACTTTTTCCGTGTTTTAGGGTTTGCATAGTCTGGAGTAGGCAAGCGGCAAGAAGGCATGCGATCCTATTCTGGCGTGAAGAAATTTACCATCAAGCCAGCTTTCGCAGGAATTGTGTTTAGCCTCTTAGGCACTGTGCTCTATGGGAGCGCGAAGGGCCCCGATATTGCTCAAGGCGAAATCCACATACTTGGGGCCTTCCTGCTATTTTTATCCTATCTCATAGCCCAATTTTGCTGGGGCGAAGTAATCACAAATTTCTATTCAAAGCAGGCAAAGGCTTGGGAGAAATTTTTTGCGGGATCGCTGTTCTTTTCTCTTCTTATCGGAGTGCTTGGTTTTTTTCCTATTCTTGGTGAATCCTCGAAGCTTGGGTGGCAAGGATTTTTTTTCTGCGGCTATCTACTCTCTATGAGGCTGCTCTCCGGCCGGCGATGCAGCCTTAGGCGTATTTCTGCTTTCGATGGCATAGCTATGTTTGTTTTTCTATTGGCTATACTAGGAACATTCACTGCCCACGGATTTTGGGATAGCCTTTGGTATCATCTACCCGCCAGCCGAATCTGGTTTGCGGCAAAACAAATTTCCATGCCCGACTATTTTCCCATTCTTTGCAAAACAGGCCTTTGGGATTATCAATTTGTGTATGGTCAGATATTGCTTGGCTCCGATGGCGATGGCGGCCTCATTGCAGCCCAACTTTTCGGGCAATGGGCAAATTTATCTGCCGTTTTACTGTGCTACCTACTTCTGAGGGAAGAAAAAGATCTATTCGGATTAAGCCTATTTTCATCCCTATTCGCCATCCTCGGCACAGAACTTTTTATGATGGCGGAGTTTGCGAAGAATGATTGGGGAGCTATTTTTTGGTCGCTCTCCTTCCTCGTTTTTTCCTTTCAGCGACGATCTGCCATTCTGCTAGGCTTCAGTGCGGCGGCCTGCTTTACAGCTAAGTATACTTCCGCCTTTTTTTTACTCCCCTTGCTTATCCTCTACTTTTTAGAAGAAAAACGAATGCAAGAGCGAATTATTTTTCTCGTCTCATTCACTCTAATTTGCACGCCCATTCTCTTGCGCAACTACCTCTTCACCAATAATCCATTTTTCCCAGCTCTCTCGAATATTTTTCAAGCCTTTATGGGGCCAAGCTGGGCGGGCATCAAAGAATACGAGGGCATCAGCTGGGGAATTCTCGCCATCAAAGAGAAACTATTTTATTTGATTCACGATAGTTGGATTTGCCTCGCTGCACTCTTTTTACCGTTTACTTGGAAATCATGGAATGGAAAGCAAAAAATCCTTATGGCTTCTATCGCTCTTTCGCTCTTTTGTTTTCTTCTTTTCACAGGTGTGAAAGCCGAGTGGCGTCTTAGCGGTGCGGCACTCCTTCTCGCGGCTGCCTACGGCGCTCGTAGTCTAGAGCTATTTTTAGAAACCAATCGCGCGAATCCGAAAATTATCTTTGCTCTTACATTCGTTCTTCTCCTTCTACTCCCAGTAGACTGGAAAGCCCCGCAGCGTTTGGCTTTGGGCCCCACCTTATCTGAACAAGTTAGGGCTTGGGTTAGTGGCTCTGCCGTAGCATGGACGCGTCTCCAGCTTCCACCGGAAGCTAAGATTGCCACCCTGAATGAGCAGCGCACTTACTATCTTACGCCCCATCAAATGCTGAGGGTTTTTGATATACCAGTACTAGATCGAGAATTGGCAGTTGCCACTTCAGTGGAGGAAGCTAGCAAAGCTATCCGCCATTACGGCATCCGCTACCTCGTGCTCAGTGCAGAGTTTTTAGATTCTTACTATTCCCGAAAAATCTGTGATTGGTTCTATCAAGTTTCGGAAAAAAATCCGCAAGCAGTGCTTTTCCGCACGGAGTATTCCCGTGTGCTTGATTTAGACTTAGTAAAATAGTAGCCAGCTGTTTACTTCCAAATCCCTTGGATGCTAGCGGCAGATTGATCTTTTGCGCCGAGAGAGCCCAATTGATATTCATCTTCGATCAGCTTTAGTACGCTAACATGATTCACTGCCTGCGCATTGCTTGTGCCCTCTCTTAGAGCACCACCGAATAATACGGTATAAACATGATTGGCTCCGAAAAGGCTTTCGCTCTCGTCAAAAGTGATAATCACTAATGTATCCGCAAGAAATTGCGGATTCGAAAGCAGAGTTCCAAAATTACTGGTAAGCCACTTGCCGGCATAGTCCACCCCGGTATTATGGCCATCATTGTTAATGTCTGGCACATAGAGGGAATAGGCAGGCAAAGTATTATTCGCTAAATCACGCTGAAACTCATTCGCGTTCACAATTTTTTGGCAACGATTTGCATTTTGCGAAACATTTAAAAAGCTAATAAATGGATTATGTTTACGGTAATAGGTACCACTACTATCCCCATTGAAGCAATTCCCGGGAAATGATTCAGCGTATACTCGCCAATCCAAGTTCTTTTTTTCTAACAAATCCCCAAGATGACTATTTTTCAAATTTACGGAGCCATCGGAGAGTACACCCAATGTATCGCCAGCGATCATCGCAATATAGTTTGGCTGGGAGGGATGAGATTCAGCGGAAAAGTTTGTGAAGGAAAGCCCCAATTTCGCCACAGCTGAAAAATCCGCCTGCGCGTTCACGGAGCTTGCATTTTCATTTTCGAATACGATCTCCACCACTCGGCTAAAGTGAGGCCCGATTTTGGGAAAAGAATCTGCTTTGGCTGCAGCATGGTTCGCAAAAAATAGAATGGCAAGGATCATTAAACTCTTCATGATTTCTCCTCATTGGCCTTATCCGTGGCTGATAAGAAAAAGTATATTGCCAAAATTTTTCGAACACTACCTTTTAAACAAATTTTATAAATCCCACATTTGCATGCCACTGAGTTGTATGAAAATTTTACCGGTGATGGGATTCTGTCCCCCATAGGCTGCTAAAAATTCCGCTGGCAATCGATCCAGGGTCACAGATCCACCCAAGCCAAGCTCGGCGCTCTCCCATTTTTTCACTGCATGGGTATAGCCTAAAGTAAGAGCCCCAATCCACTTGCCGAGATTTCCTGTGGAGGAAGAGGGAATCTGCAATTCACTGCCTGTTCGCTGCAACACTTCGAGGCGCCCCCAAATGCGCGGGTGCTCTCCCTCCCACAAAAATTCTTCCGCAAAGGAGGATAAGCTACTCGCATGATCAAGCTTGGTGATGAGCCCATAGATAAGAGTATTGTGAAATTTCCAATCCTCGCTAAGCACTCGATGAAAATAGAGCGAAGTGGAATACCGGGAAATAGAAGAAATATCAGGATCGCTTGGCTCCGGATTTTTAATAAAGGCCGCTGATGCCATCACCGTGAGCTCGGGACTAAACTCCTGGATCACACGAAAGCCCGCAGAGTTTGGCTTTCCCAAAGTGAGATTCACCGCATCGGGTTCAGGCTCCACTCCATTAAAGGCAGAAAGCTCAATTCGAGTATTCGCTATCGCCAGAGACGCGCCCAAAACTGTGCTCGATATATGCCCCACATCCTGCCCCACATGATGGCCAAGCGGCGCATCAGGATTTACCATGCCCGTTTGGCGGTGCATGAAAGCAATGGGCCCATCCGTGCTTTCTCCGCGGGGAGCAAAGAATACTTTTATATTGTCTTTAGCGTTCTGCGAAAAACGAATCGTATCACTGAAAGTTAAGCCCATCACCGGCGAACTATGTGGGTGCTGAGCATCCAAGAAGGAGATCCCCTCGCGATTCGCCTCTCCAATTTGCAAGAGCTCAGGGTAGCCTTGGTAAGGAAATGTCCAGCGCTCTACAGTGCCCATGAAATCAAGGTTGAGATAGTGATTCGCACCAAGCGAAGTGCCAATATCTGCCATGAACATATTGGGAGCGGCGAATGCTGATCTAGCTCGTGAACCGGATTCTGTGATTCCGACGGCGAACGCGTTGCCATGAAGCATCAGCATTTTCATCGGCATTCCCTCCATCGCGAGCGGCATGCACATGCCCATGGATATATCCCAGATCTCCATGCGCGAACAGCTAGCAAAACTAGTATTAGGAATTGAAGCTTGCTCTTCCGCCGCAAAAGCAAAAGTGGGAAGCAGCAAAAATAAGGCGACAATTCGAAGCAAACTTTTTTTCATTCTACTGGTTATCATACACAAATAGCGCAGATTGCATCGCCGTATATCAAATTGTAAGGCCATGTAAGGCAGAGCGATTTTCTACAGTAGCTTCCTAACCTAAATGTAACGAAGTTTATCGCCCTTTTAGTGCTACACCCTTCGTATTGAGCTTGCAAAATTCCAAAAGGAATCGTGCAATGTTCGAGGTGGCAAAAATTCAAAAGGGGATACAAATGAAAACATGGATTGTAAGTTCTGCGATTGCGTTTCTTTCTCTTGCTCCTATCAGCTGGGCCGATGCGGTTCCTGCTTGCTTAAGCAAAGGGGTTAATCTTCAGATTAACAATGCTCAAGTGATTCAGTGGAAATCTTCCACTCAAAATCAGTTTCTCGCTCGCGCCCACGTAAAAGGATCCCTCACCAGAATTTATCCAGACCATAGCGGTCATCACCATTTTGAAATCCAATTAGATAATAATGCGCAAGACACTCTCGAAGTTGTTTATAACGAGGGCTTCGGCGCAACTCCCGCCGTGCGAGTTGGCGATATGGTGGAAGCTTGCGGTGACTATATCACTTCCGATGCTCCTACCAGCCAATATCCAGCTTCTCCAGATGGAGCCATCATTCACTGGATACACAATAGCCCGAATCCAGCCAGCCACCCATCAGGCTTCCTGATGATCAACGGAGTGCTCTACGGCCAAGGCCCAGGCAACTGATCCCTAAAAAAGTTTTTACTCCTAGGGTGACTAGCTTATGCGTTAGTCACCCTATTTTTTTGCCTAGAAACCTAAGCGGTTAATTCAGGGGCCAAGTCTACGGCTGGATGACGATTCTTCGTATAGAAGATCACCGCTACTAAAATTCCCAGCAAAACTAGGGAAGCTTTTAAAGTGCCAAGATTAAGACCTCCCTGATCAGAAGCCTTCGTGAGCACATCTCCCACTGTTGCACCAAATGGGCGCGTAAGAATAAAAGCGAGCCAGAACAACAACACGCGAGAAATTTTGGTGAAGTAGAATCCAAGGATGATTACCCCAAGAAGCCCGCCGATGAGGGCGGCACCGCCCGCGAAACCGAGGCCAGAATCATCAGCCAAGAAATCACCAAGAGCCGTACCGAGGGTATTGGAGAACAAAATGGCGAACCAATAAAAAAGTTCTGCCTTGCGGGTTTTGATATGCTCCACGGAAAGTGAACCTTCACTGTATTTCCAGGCGGCGAGAACGATCATCAAGATACTCACGAGCAGGATTGAGCCCTTCATATAGCCAAGCTTCAATGTGCGATCCATATAATCCGACATCGTGGTGCCCGCAGTGCTTGTAGCCAAAATCACGGCCCAGTACAAAAATGCATGATGCACCTTAGACTTAAGTTGAGCTCCGAGAGCAACCGCAAAGAGGCTCACCAAAATCAAGGAACTCGCCGCATAGCCTACTTTCAATGTCATCGAGAGAAGATCCCCCGCCGTTTCCCCAAGCGTAGTGGCACAAATTTTCATAATCCAGAAGTAGAGAGTGATTTTGGGTAGTTTGCTCATAGAGTTTCCTTTTTGTAGTTAGTTTATTCTAGGCAACGAAAAGATAGATCGCAATACCGCGAATCATTACATTTAGGTAATGCCAAGCTGGGTTTGGGCATTTGCAGAGTATTCCATTGCCTGCTAAAAGGAGAATGTTCGCGGATCATTGGAGTGGCCCTTGAGTATCTTAATTATTGAAGACGACAAAATTATCGCCGAGGCCCTACAAAGGGCACTCTTAGATGCCGGCTATCAAAATGATCATTCTAGTGAGGGGCCTAGCGCTCTATCCCTGCTTCAGCAAAAACAATACGAACTCATCATCACCGATATTATGCTACCCGGACTTAGCGGCATTGAATTGATACAAAAAATCCGGAGCGATGGAAATAAAACGCCGGTACTTATCTTAAGTGCCAAGCAAAGTGTAGACGATCGCGTGGAAGGGCTCCAAGCGGGCGGTGATGATTATCTAGTAAAACCTTTCGCCATCTCCGAATTGCTGGCAAGAACGCAGGCACTCATCCGAAGATCTCAAAGTAATCGAGCAAGCGCATTCCTTAGCTACGGGGATATAGTCCTCGATTCCTTAAAACGGGAAGTAGTAGTGGGCGGCAAGAAGCTAGATTTGCAGGCAAAGGAATTTGTGCTGCTCGAGTTTTTATTGCGCAATAAAGGAACTATCGTTTCCAAAACTATGATTTTAGAAAATATCTGGAACTATAATTTTGATCCTCAGACCAATGTGGTCGACGTATTGGTTTGTCGTCTGCGCAATAAGCTAGACCGGTATAGCAGTAAAAAACTCATCAAAACTATTCGTGGCGTCGGCTATCGGCTTAGCGATGTTTAAATCCAACTTTCGCCAAATCGGCTTTAAAATTGCCATCGCGTATAGCCTACTTTTCATCATTAGTTCACTTGCCCTGTTTGCCAGCGTCTACCTACTCTTTTCCCACTCCATTGAGCGCAAAGACCGTGATCTCATGCAGGCTAAGCTAAAGGAATATCACGAAGCATATACTCATGGTGGGATCACTGCAGTTGCAAAAACAAGCAATGATCCGGATAACACTCACTACTTAATTCGAATTGTAGATGAGAACAAAAGGGAACTTTTTAGGTATGTGCCGAAGCACTGGGATATCAGTAGTCAAAGGCAAATTGAGAAGCAGCTCCCCAAGCTCTCCCTCACCGAACCCTGGTATCGTATTGATTCAGGCAATGCCGAAGACGAAGATATTGATGTTCTTATCCAGAAGCGAGATTCCCTCTACTTCGAAGTAGGTTTTAGCACCGATGAAAGGGATGATCTTTTAGAGCGTATTCAGCAAATATTTTTGCTCATCTCCCTGCCGATCTTGTTACTTGGAATTTCTGGAGGAATATATTTTTCCAAAAGAAGCCTGGCCCCCATAAGAGATCTGATTACAGTGATTCAGAACATTCAATCGGGCGATTTGAAGGCTAGGGCCCAGGAAACAAACTCTCGTGATGAACTAGATGAGCTAAGCAAACTATTTAATCAAATGCTCAATCGCATCCAAGATTTGATCCGTAATATTCGCGAAACAACGGATAATATCGCCCATGATCTACGTACCCCAATGACTCGTTTTCGCGCCGTAGCCGAGCTTGCCCTAAAGGAAAATAGCTCAAAGCAGCAGCTGGAGGCGGCTCTTTCAGAATGTTTGGAAGATGCGGATGAAATGCTTCGCCTCGTGAATACTATTTTAGATATTAGCATTATTAACACTGGCACTATTCAATTACATCGAAGCCCTATTCTGGTGAGTGAACTTTTTGAACGAGTTAAAGATCTCTACGAATTCGTGGCGGAAGATAAACAAATCAAGCTAGAGTGCAGCTGCCCAAGCACCATCGAAATAGACGCCGACAAAGTTCGCATCACCCAAGCCTTAGCTAATCTAGTTGATAACGCCATAAAATATACCAAGCCCAACGGCAAAATTTCCTTGCATGCTTTGCAAGATACCAAGGGAATAAAAGTAGTCGTTGAAGATAATGGTATCGGAATCCCCGAGGATGACCTACCGAGAATTTGGGAACGACACTTTCGTAGTGAAACGAGTAGAGCGGAAAATGGATTGGGCTTAGGCCTGAGCTTGGTTAAATCGATCGTGCAAGCCCACAAGGCAAGCATTGAAGTGCACAGCACTTTTGGAGAAGGCACCCAGGTGGCGATACATTTTCCAAACGATTCATTACATTAATTTAATCTTTCATTGCTTGAGAGCGGTCTTATCTTGCGATTTAATTAACTACTCAAACCGCCGTCGAGGAGTTGCATGAAATATCCAGCCTACTATTTTTCTGTTTTCGCTTTTTTCCTGCTTGCCACCCAAGCGTGGGGTCAGGCTGGCCCGCCGCTTATTACCGACGATCCAGGAACACCGGGCAGCAATAAGTGGGAAATTAATTTTGCTGTTACCTCCGAAACCAATGATAGCGAAAAGCGAATCGAAGCTCCCTTAGCTGATATCAATTATGGCGTTGGGGAACATATTCAATTGAAATATGAAGTGCCCTTTGTGATCACAAAAAATGAAGAGAACGATACGAAAAAGAGTGGATTCGATCGCTCCATCGCTGGCGTGAAGTGGCGATTTCTCGATAAAGAAGATAGTGGCATCGCCATCTCCACCTATCCACAATATACTTTTAAGAGCCCTGTCTCCGAGAGCATTCGCAATTCGGATACGGAAACCGCTCACGAATTTCTACTCCCCATCGAGCTAGAGCAGAGCTCGGGCAAATGGGATTTCAACCAAGAAGTGGGCTATCGATTTATCGAAAGTCTCACGAGCCAATATATGTATGGCGTGGCCCTCACCTATAACTTCAGCGAAACAGTGGCCGCCCTCGGTGAGCTACACGGCGATGCAATTAACGATTGGAGCGATAGTGATCTCCTCTTCAACGTAGGCGTTGTCTATAACGTGAGTCATCCACTCACTTTGCTTGCTTCTGTGGGTCGCAGCTTACGCGATTTTGGCAATGATGATTCTCATAGAACCTTGGGCTACATCGCTGTGCAGTTGCATCTCTAGGATTCGACTTCGAATAGCTTAGCTCCGCGATGAGAGAAGCCAAGAATCGCCATCAGTAGCCAGACTATCCCGCCCGCAAACATCACAGGGCGGGGAGAAAAGTGTCGCAATATTTCAGGCGCACACAGCATAAGAGCTAAGGTTGCCGCTGTTTCCACAGCAATGCGAAAACGAAATACTCTTGCCATTTGCGAGAAGGGGAAAATCTTCTGCATTAAATCGATGAAGCCAAGGTCATTCATGGGTCCAAAAAATCCTGCGAAGGCACAAGCCACCATGATGAGCTTGATCGTTGGCGCCATGGCGATGGCGAAAAAACCAAAGCTAAAAAATGCATAGCCGCAATACATCGTTAAATAGGCACGCCGGCGCGGTATGTTTCCGAAAAATAAAACTCCGAGTAAATTTCCAAAGCCATAGGCCGCGATCACTAAACCAAATATTTTTGTGGCTGTAGCAGCGGCATGTAGTTCAGGGCTCGCCGCCACAATATCTCGAATGAGAAGAGTGAGACTCAAAAAAAGTAAACTCCAAGTGCAGCCGGTAAGCGCTTTGGAGAGGAACACAAAGTCCAAGCCCTTCTCTCGGCATACCAAGTTATAGTTCTGCTGCATAGATTGTAAAAAATTTCCTGTGCTGGGCGGGGGAGAATGGTCTGAAGTTTTTTTAGCCTGTGGGAAATTGCGAACAGAAAAAATGCAAATGGCGGAAATCAAAAAGCTGAACGCGTCCAAGCTAAAAAAATGAATCATCGGTATAATTCCGGCGAGCAAACCCACGAGGAGAGGGCCGATCAGGCGCGCAATCCGAAACGTAGTTCCCATGAGACCATTCGTTGCCCGTAATACATCTACGCTCGGCGCATACCGAGGCAGCACCGATTGCAAGGCAGGATCAAAGAAAGCGCCAAGGGCAGCCAGCGGAATCGCAACGGACCAAATCACCAACATCGAGGGCGGTGAAAAATAAGAAATAAATACCGGCACCAACACAATCACGCCTCGAAGTAAATCCGTGCGGATCATTGTTTTGAGTGGTGCCCAGTGATCCGCCCAGTGTCCGGCGAATAAGCTAAGAAACATAAGCGCGGCAGATTGCCCTGCCGCTAGGTAACCAGCATTGGCACCAACGATACCAACAGCTAGCCAAGTGAGACCCACACGATAAATTTCATCTCCAACAGCAGAAAATGCCTGCCCCAGCCAAAGCAATGCAATGGCTGGGCAGCGCAATGCTGAAATCATTCTCATCGCGAATAATTGAGCGGCACGAAACTATACGCTTTTTTCTCCAAGCGGATATGGCCTAAACCGGGAAAAGAGAGATGGGCGGCGCCGATAATCACAGCGTCTTTCGCGGCTTCATTGAAGGCCAGCTTGCGGCTCTGCTCTGCCCCCTTTTGATCGGAATCAAACTGTATACAAACGGAAGGTTGCTCAAATTGAACCGAGCCAACGTGAATGAGATCGCCGATCAAAACTAACTTCTTTCCCTTACTTTCTACAATATAGGTGGTGTGGCCAGCCGTATGTCCATGGCTAGCATGACTTTTCACCCCAGGAACGATCTCGGTATCTTCAGTGAGCCACTTCACTTTTCCTGCTTTCACATAAGGATTGAGGGAGCTCATTGCCCCTTGAAAAAACCCTTTTTGAGCTGCAGGGGCTTTGGCCAAATTCTCTGCACTCAACCAAAAATCGCCCTCTGCTTTATCTGCATAAATAGTAGCATTGGGGAAAACCAATTTATCCTCGGCCACTAGGCCACCCACATGGTCTGCGTGCATATGAGTGATTAGCACGGCATCCACTTGTTCTGGCTGGTAACCTGCAGCGCGCAGATTGCTAACTAATTTTCCAAGCGTAGGACCAAACAATTTTCCCGCTCCTGTATCCACCAGCACTAGCTTCGAACCTGTATTGATGAGGAAAGCATTGTCGGATGTTTCGATCGGATCAGTGATAAAGCTTTTCGCGATCGACTTCTGATAGTTCGCTGGCGTTATCTTCGTGAGCAATTTCGACATAGGTAAATCTACGGTTCCATCGGAAAGCACGCTTACTTCAAAATCACCCAAATGAAGGCGATAAAAGCCTGCAGGAGCTGCTGCGGATATTGGGGCATTAGCCAGTGCCACGTTGGCGCCAAATCCAAATAGTGCAGAGAACAAGACAAGAGAATTCATTTTCATAAGCTATCCCCATTCCTTTTAATAAAATTGTTTTACGAAGAGTAGCATACCTATTTGCTGACACAATCTTAACTTAATTTTGACGCACCTTGTGGTAATCCAAGGCAACTTTAAACTTTTTAGGAGACCGTATGAAAACCAAGTTAAGCATGATTTCTGTTCTCGCCCTCGTTTTGAGCTGCAACGCGTTCGCCGTAGACTATAAACAACTCGCAGGAAACTATTCCCTGCAAGTGGCTAATGTCGACGCCAATACATTCCATGAAGAACTCAGCATTTCTGATTCGGGCAAAGTAAGTCTATCCCTTGGATCCTTTGATCTATCCATGGGCTGCGCTGCTGATACCTCTAACCTTGTAGACAATGTTCTAAGCGCAACCCTGGATTGCAGCTATGGATCTCCGTATTTGCTTGCTATCGATTTTAGCAAGTCTGATCTAAAGGCAAAAAGCTTCACGGCTGTGGTGGTTAGCTCCAGCATCGAAAAGCCAGTAGTTACAAATTTTGTAAGAGAGTAAAGGCAATGTGCCTGATCGAATTTTAATTTGATCAGGCTTTTCTTTTTTAATTCACTTTTCTAGTGAACATTCCATAGGAAGATTTGTTAAGTGCAAATTCTTTGAAGGCAAGGATAGCTGATCTACCACTCCATAGCCCTGCTCAAGATTCGTGATATGGGCGTGAAAAGAATCATTCACTCCATTCTGCCCGCGCATGGTGAGAAAGATAGCGCTCACATGAACCTGAGGACCAACGAACTGGGAAACGATCGCACCATTGATGGCGATATAGCCAACTCCCGAATTAAAATCGAGAACATTGTGCACGTGCACTTGTACATTGATTTGGTTTTGTCCGAATCTGCCTTGGCAGGCCACATTGGCTTGTGCCGCCTGAGCCACTCTGGAGGAAAATAAAAGTATCACTATAAGACTGAGTATCTTCATATTTCATTCTCCTAAAATAGCACTTCAATAAACAGTGCTCGATATAAATCTTTTCTAGTATTTTTTCACACCGCAGGGGATTTGAATTCTAAAACACTCTCTGGTGCTCTCTTTGAAAAATCCAATATGATTGGAATCAACTTTGCTGCTGCAATCCGATTGACTCGTGGCAGATCCAACAAACGCAGGCGAATCCACCCCACAAGCTACGCTACCTGGATCTATGCTATAGCAGTCTCCAGTCGTTGAATCGAATCCAAAAAATCCGCCTTTTGGAACCAGCTGCGCACAAGATGATTCATCCGTGGCGCGTGTCGGGAGTTTGGTTACTTTCGATGGTACCGCCGGAGTAGAGGGCGCCGTGGTGGTCGGCGTCGCACCTGGATCTCGAATATCTCCAGCGAGGGATTTCTGCGTTAAAGCGGTTAATAATATTATACTTAAACTCGTAACCTTGAGAAGTTGTAGCATTTTCACGTACCTCGCAATTTAGTTATTACCGTCAACGCCAGTAACAATACCCGATCCCTCGAGCTGATCCGGAGTGAGATAAGAAACACCTTCTAGAATTTTTGTGGAAGCAAATAGCTCTGGATGGGAATCTACCCAAGCAGCATTCACACCATTATCTTTCAGCATCTTCTCGTAAGTTCCTGGTTGATCGAAAGTGAATGGACCAACCACATAGGATGCCTTATGAAATCCGAAATGGGCATCGGGGGCTGCGATGCGAGCGTCTCCCGCCATGAAAAGCGGAATACAGGCGCTATTGCAATGGTCACCAGATTGCACCCAAGTAGTGATATGGCAATCACTTGCTCCTGCGCAGGTATTCCTCAGGGCATCGTGAAGTTTTTTAATCACATCCCACATTCCGCCGGTGCTATTTAATCTCAGCACCACTGTTTTTTGTTTGCGGAGAAGCGAGATCACATGATCCAAGCCAGAATTATCAATTCCAATTCCGCCGGAGATGCCTCCCTCTAAAGAGATCGACTGGAAATCATCTCTTAGCTCATAGGAGATCGTATAATCGCCAGTGCTATGAGAGTAATTCGTTTCCGCCGCATAGGAATTCACGGCGAAGAAAATTAGAATGGCAGACACAGCGTAAATAAAAATAATGTCTTTCATAAATAGTAGGCTCTTCATAAGAATCATTCCTTCTTTTGGTTTCAGTTCCTGGAAGAGGTTTTACCCCAGGGTAGCGTGTGCAACCATGAACAAGGGCAATAGTGCTTTCGCGTTGAAAACGGAGCCGCCAAATACTAAAAAATAACGGCATAATATCAGCAAGATAGATAAGTTTATCCCTAACAGGGAGGGATCCCTGTGCTTTTCCACACGGGATCCGCTAAGCCCCATCAATCACCTGTAATCAATCAAGAAAAACCATTTAAATGCCGAAAAATAGAAATGGAAATTAGAACAAAGCTCGCAGTTCTCACCCTAGCCTCCCTTCTCATTCCAGGCGCTTCGAAGGCCGGGGAGAAGGAAAACAAATCGGATTATCACTTGCTTGTGGTGGATCCGAATTGGCCTGCGGAAAAACTGCCGAAAGGCTTAGTGCATGTAGACCATGCCGATGAAACGCCCGATACCATCACGGCCAGTGAGCGAGACCGCATGATCGCGGAAGCGAATCTAGAAAAATTCACGAAAGACTGGAAGCAGCTCGATAAAAACATGCTTTTTTTACGATCGACTTATCTCAAAGTGGAAAAAATGCACGAACAGTATCCAACGCTAAGTATGGATCAATTAAAAAAAGTGGCGCAAGTGGCAGCGCAACACGATGCAGGGCACAGACTATGAAATTTCCTCTGAATATACTTTCTCTATTCCTTTTATTCGGGCCAACCGGTGCGCAGGCCGTTTCCTTGGATTGCTCTCAACTTGATTCGAGCAAAGATACAATTGTGATTCTCAACTTGAATACACAAAATAAAATTGTTGGAGCCGTACAAAAGGCAGCCGCAGAGAGAAATGAAAATGTGGTTGCGCTCCCTTCCAGCGAGAATCCGGAATCTGTTTCCGAAACGACTCTCTACTCCACTCTCAGTGAGTTAAAAAAATGCAATGCAAGAATGAGCTCGATCATTGTTGCTGGCCATGATGGCGGTGGCTACTACTGGGGGGGCACAAATCAAGAAGGCTTTAGCCATGATACTCTGATGACCGCATTTCGTCATTTCGGGTCAGTTACCAAAAATATAAAATCCACCTACTTTTGGGGCTGTAATTCTAACTCTAGAGGAATACTTCGAGGAATGTATCAGCCCAACCAAGCGGCCATCAAAGGCAAAGTAAATTCAGATTGCAACGACAATGATCAAGTGTGCAAAAATTTTCAGAGCCAATTTGATCGATTCTATACTGGTGCATTCCCGATCAGAACTATCTGGGGTGATGATCTTTCTGCGCTATCTAATAATAATATAATTGCGGTAAACTACTTATATTTACTACTTAAAAATGAATCCAAACTCACCCAAATTAGCGCTATCGAAGAATATAAAATGAAAATGGATAGAATTCGCTGCCTAGCCACCAGCTCGATCCAAAACTCCTCTTGCTATGATCCCGCCTACGCAGAAAATCAAGCTGGCTATGCCGAAGTATCTATCGCTGGCACAAATGGTGACTGCTATTACCATCGCATTCAAGATGAATACTTTCACCGTGGCCATCGCGGACCGAAAGTGGAGATCTCTATTCTCAGTGAGCCCCCGAGTGTAGATTTCTGCACCCAAGAATTAAATACATTTGATGGCCACTTGCTCGCCCCGCTATTGGAAGCAAAGCAAGGCTGTGATGGTGAGGATTGCTCCGATAATAACCCAGCCGATATGCGTGATATCCCCGATGATACAGATCATGGCAAAGTGAGGGAAGTATACGAATACTTTATGGGAGATTCGGATTGTCAACTGGTGAAAGATCCAATGGTGGCGGCTCAATTTCCTAACGTAACTCGGCTGCGCAATCTGGTGTTCTACAACAGCATCAGAAATTCTATTGTAAAAAACCACGGCCGTGAAATAGATGCCCTTACTAGCGCCATTAATTCCTTTTCTATTCAAGTTCCTCCGATCCCAACACTTACTAGAGAAGATCTATCGGGTGGATGTAAGAATGGTGGTTGCCCACGACGCAATCTCACTAGAGCGCAACTACTAGAGAAATTAAGAAGCATCCGCACTGCAGTGGAAGAAAACATGGGCCGCCTCGAAGGAAATGCACCTAAGGCACTCAAAGATATCGATTTCTACAGCAATGCCTTCTATGAATTGCTCACGATCGAACCCCAAACTTCGCTCAAAACACCAAACTGTCCAAAGGGCCTACAAATGGAATCATGCCGAATTAATACTCTGATACCACCAGGATGGGCAGAAGAGGCGCCAGCGAGATCACCGGTATTTGATCGGTAATTTCTAAGCAGCCTTTTTCTGAACTGAAACTGTATCGGCTTGGGGTTTGTGGCTCCAAGAAAACACGGCACTAAAGCGGGCGAGCAGCTTCTCCTCACGAGTCTGTAAAAATATTTCATGAAGATTTTCGAGCATTAAATCATCTCGATATTTCTTTGCGGCGAGCAGGGCCTGCCTCGAAACCATCTCATCCGCGTGCAGCGCATATTCGGGCAGTCTAGCCAGGAGTTGCACAAATTTTAAACGCGTAGACAAATAAACAGGATCAATTTTCCGATAGTGATCCGCGATTTCCCCCATAGCATAAAGAGCGCTCGCTTGATGTAAGGCCTTACCTGAAGCCAATAGCTCCGAGAGCCGCTTCGTGAGCTTGTTATCAATGGAAACGAGCCCATCCTTAACCAGTAAGCTTGCCGTGATTCGATGATCGTCAGCAATCTTAGGCAATGCAGTCTTATACGAAGGATCAAAGTAGGCTAGGAGATCAAGAGCATTCGCCACAATTCGGCGATCTTGTTTATGCAAACATCGTTCGATACAGGCAATAATTCCGCTCGCCATTTCCTTTGCCACAAAATTCTTGGCCAAGCCAAGAATGGCAGACAATCTATATTTATGATCGTCATTCAACTCAACATCACAGTATTTCTCTAAAAGCTTGATGTATGCCTCAGAGGGATTTTTCATAGTAGGCGAAAACTTAATATTCCGTAAACTGCGCCCTATTTGCAAAAAATCCTGGATGGGAATTTGGTCGCCGAGATTTGTGATCCAGGCAAGAATGGAAACAAGCTCTTCCTCGCTTCTACGATATTGCAGGAGTGGTAGCTGTTCCTGCAGAAAGGATAAGCGCTTTAGGCCATCCATAGAATATAACGATGTTTGATGTTCAAAGCCCTTGAGCTGCACAGTTTTTTCAAAATGAATTTCGCAAAGCTGCTTAATGCTATCTAAGCCACCGCCGCTAAAATAGGTGGAATTTTTTTCTTTGTCTGTGATCTCGCTGAGAATTCTCACTGTTTCAATAAATGGCGCACCAGCCACTGTATATCCATTCACTAAGTGACCAAACCTAAGCTCTCCCCCCGCAATAGCGGATTTAACCGTAAAGGCATAGCCGTTAGATTTTTGCGTAATCTCAGAAATGCTAGCTGCAAGCAGATTAATTTCTCGAATCGCTCCGGCAGCAAGGAGATAGGGATCACTATTTTCACTCGCTTTAAAATAGTAGATCACTTCATCCCCAGCATACTCGTGGATCAAACCGCTATAGCGCTGGATAATCTCGGAACTGCGGAGCAGGAAAGCATTTACCGTGCTCATAAATTCTTCGCGAGGGAAGCGATTAAAAATAGTGGAAAATTGATTGATATCTGTGCGCACCATCACCACGAAAAACTCATAGGGAGGCTTGCGACCAGAGCTGAGCTCCACCTGGACCCCAGATAGAACTTGGTTTTCTAGCAGCGCATTTTTTTGAGTGGCCGAATGGAGCACTTTCTCGTAGCCACCTAAGGCCCCCAGTAGGAGATCCGATTCAGTGGATCCACTCCGAATATTTTTCATCTTCGATCTATCTCCCTGCAGCAGCGCAAAGTATATCTGGCGAATATCCCTAAAATAAAAGCCGATGATACAAAAAAGAGCAAAAATCACAAATCCAATATCGCCGAGCAAGCTCTTCTGATAATCCTTGAAAAGAACTTTGAAATAGTTCTTCGGACCAAGGTAATTACCAATGATCAAAGTTGTACCAGCCTCTTCAATTTTTATAACCTCTAATTTCTCGAATTTATAGCCACTATCAATTCGAGTGAGCGCGTCTTTTTTCGAATCCAAAATCGCCTCTAGTGGAGCATCGTCCATATTCACCTGCTCGAAATTCGAATCTTTGCCGAGCAAATAGAAATCGATTTCGTGGGCTTTCACCCTATCGTCTAAATAGCTTTTTAAATTCTTTTCATCTTTCGATAAGAGAAAAAGGCGGGCAATTTGTCTTTGATCAATGAGCAGAGTTGTCTTGCGGGCATTATAGGCTTCTCTCCCCGCAATCGCCTGTCCAAAGAAATAAATAACACTATAAACGGAATAAAATAGAATGAGCGCTAGGCCCACCTTAAAGAAAGCAGACTGTCGGAAGGCGCTCATCCGCCTACTCCGCTGCGATCAACTAAGATAAATTGGCCCTTCGATTCATCATAGCGCAAAACTTTTTTTGCCTTCAGACTACCAAAGGAATGATTTTTATAGATCACAAGAATATTTTGCCGATTCAAATTATCCACAAACACTTTTTCGCCGAGGAAATCCTCAAATTTCTTCACATCGCTTTTGGCAAGATCCAATATTTGCTGAGCGGAGAGGTTGCCTGGCTTCATGATATTTCCAGCAGGAGCTTCAACTGTAGAATCATTTGCACCACCGGATGAGCCACCACCGGAGAAATTTGTGCCTCCGCCTCCCCCGCTGCTTGGCTCTCTACCGCCAGCAGGCGCTCTAGAAGCTCCACCAGCATTGGCGAATTGGCGCCGTGGCTTGGATGAAACTTCGCTCGAGGCGGGATTATTGGCGGCAGGCAAATTGAAACCGTAGCTTGTGCCTGCATCGGCCACGGGGGCCTGAAATCTACTGCTGGCACCACTGGAATCTGCGCTCGCTGGATTCCTTGCCGCGCGAGTGCTAGAAGCCACACCACTATTACCCGTTGAGCTTGCGGTTGAATCACTTGCGCTTGGATCAGAGGGGCTAGAATCAGTTCTGGAACTAGAGGTAGCACTCGAACTAGACGTAGAAGAATCGCGCGCCTTTGCGGCTGCAGCACTTGGATTAGCACCGGCAAACTCGGCGGCTTCTGCTGGTGGCACACCTAAATTATCTGATAGTTTTCTACCGGCGCTTGCGATCGCGGAATCTGCCAGAAAGCTGATAGAATCTTCCTTGGTCATTTCACTCACTGCAATTTGTTTATTCATCGCTTGGTTATTGGGATCTAAAGGAACGGAAGCGGTTACTACGCCTTGGGGATTTGTGACGCCCCCAGCTTGAGTTCCTTGAGGTGTATTAGATGCCTCACGAACAGAAGCTGGATCGATCTTAATTTGCTGCAATCGCTTTGCCTGTTCATTGAATGCATTTAGATCAAACTGCAAAAGTGCTGTAGATGGACCGTCACCAATCATTGCTTTCATTGCTTCTGCAACACCATAGCTGTGCCTGGGCCTGGCGCTCTTAACATCGCAACCAGTTCCTGTTAGGTCATAGGGAGTGCCGTCATCTGGTTCCAGTTTATGATGGATGGCACTACTGCAAGCTAGCAAATCCGCGAATACCTTATCCCCTTTTTCTTTTGCCACTTCATTAAAATGCTGAGTAAGATCGGCCTCAATTTTTTCACAAATTGGAATAGGCTTGCCGCGTTCAGAAGGATAAAATCTTGGGCAATACATATCAAACCAATGTTTAGAATCTGCCAAAAATGCGTCTTTTAAATTTTTCATGCATTGCGCAGAGTCAGTAGCCTGGGCTAGGCAATTTTCTACGTGATTCAGTAGAAATTTTTCTGTTGTCCCACTGGTAGCGACTTCCCCCAAATCTGTAGTTTTTCCATTGATATTGAAACTTTGGAGCAATTCAGAACTCGCGGGCCTACCAAAATGATCGTAATATAAACCGAGCATTTCCTTAGTCACATCCGGATTGTAGGCGTCTAGTGCTTTCGTGTAGTAGGCAAAATTGCTTTTTGTTGGATCAGCCGGATTTAGTACTTGATCCATAGCTGTGATAAACGAATCCCGCTCAAAAATGAAGGGCTTCGGATTCGCTTTTTCATAGCCCCTAATATCTGCTAAATTACCGCGGCTATTGATGAAAGTATCCCAGCATTGAAAACTGGTGTGTGGCCCTGTCTTTGCTTTGCAATCTGCCCGCATTCCATCTGCTATAGATTGAATGATCGGTAGAAATTTGTGGCAAATTTGAACAGGGGCCGATGCAGAGGAAGAAATAGAGCAAGCAGAATTTATCAGCCTGTCTTTTGTATACTTATCTCGGTCTACTACAAATTCTTCCAAAGTAGCCGTGAGTTGTTCAGACGCCAGGTTCGAACATTGAAAGTCTCGCTCCACTTCAAACTGTTCGGCAGTTTTTCCTTGCATGTCTACTTTAGCGGATTTGCACAAATGATAAAGAGTTGACGGACCAAGCCTATTTCCTGCGTTCAACGGATTATCCGTGCCGCTTAAGCAGCTTTTTACGGTTTCAAAACTCGAGCTATTAGGACTATTCTTCAAACAATAATTGAACTTACCCTCACCACCGGGGGCTTCTTCTTTTCCGCGCAAAAAATTGGCAAGTGCAAATTGCAATTCTGCTCTGTCGCGAGATCGGAATTTTTTTAATTCAGAAAGCTGCTCAATCAATGCAGGATGCGCGATATTGATAGTTGCTAGAGCTAGATCAAAATTAGCAGCCAAATCTTCTTCGTTAAATTCCTGAAGGCTAGCAAAGTTTTCAAAATTTTCAACACTACTCTTTCCTTCTTTTTCCGCATTCTTAATGCTGATGGTTGCTAAATTCATAGCGCCTGAAAGACAAAGGCTGCCACGCTTTTCTGCGCCGCAATTATTTGGCATATTCCGTTCCAACACATCGGTGAGTTTATTCACGTTTTCAACACAAGCGTGGAGATCACTAGTTCTGAAGCTCGAATAGCTCTTACATACATCCTGCAGATGAAAGCAGGCGACTTTTCCCATTGGTGGTGGAGCCTTAAGGCAATTCCCTGCATCTGCCCAGTCGCCATTACTTCCTTCCGAGGCTTTTATTCGATCAAAAATATCGACAAAAAATTTCTCTGGCAAAGAACCATATTTTCCGTAGGCCATGTGCGACCATAGTTCTGGAAAGCCATCTAGTTTCTGAAAGGCAGTAGCATAGCCATAAAAGCGATGATAAAAATCGGCATCGCGCTTCATATTTGCGCAGGAATTGGATCGCTGCGGCTCCGGGCTAGCCTCGCTACAGCATGCCTCGATATCACGTGTTCGATTCTCATCCGTCATTCCTGTGCTATGCACATATTCATGAAAAAGAATGCTTGCATAGTTATATACGTTCACCAGCTTTTTCGTTGCAGGAGCATATCGTAATACTACTTGGCCGAAAATTTCATCTTTGGTTTCAAAGGCTCCGAGTTCAGCGCTTCCATCCGTTGACTTACATTTAATGGG